>JBNJGH010000022.1:2927-40451 GCA_051747585.1 Candidatus Rifleibacteriota bacterium | reverse complement strand
ATTTTTTAATCTTTTTCAGCCAGGATTTGTCCTGTGGACAAATAGCCGGCGGTTTCACCGCCCGGCTTTTCCTTCTTCAGCAAGCCTTCAGAAAAGCACTCGTGTTTTTCTGAAGGCTTGCTGAAGAAGGAAACAATGGCTGAAAAAGATTCTATGTGCGCTCTGCGGTTATTTTCTTTGTGGCTTTGATACTTGGTGTGAGGAATATTCTTTTCTGAAACCAACTGATGGTGGCAGACCGAGAATTGCTGGAGTTTCAAGACATTTTTGTATTTTTTGTTATAAACTAAATTTTAGCATATCAAAGATTGCTTCGTCGTTAAGCTCCTCGCAATGACACCCTAAGCGCTCCCTGAGCGTAGTCGAAGCGAAGCAATCTAAATGTCTTGAAACGGTTTCTACAAACAAATGGATAATTACCAGGCAAAAGTTTTCTGCAATTGAGTAGCGTTATAAATTGTGATAGAATACCGCCACTATGAAAAACCCCGAATCTTCAATTTTTGTCGGTTATGTCGAACAGGGCATCAGTGGTTATCAAGATCCGCTTTCGCCGCCAATTTCAATTAGCAGAAACGGATCACTGGCTAAATGGCGCGGTAAATTTAACTTTCTTGACCTTAGGGTAAACGACCCGGGATTGAGAAAAAACCGAAATGAATTTGTGCAAATGCTGCAAAAGACAGCTGCTCTTGATATTGAAACCGTAATTACCCTGCCTCAGTTCGCCCCCATTTTTTTTGATCTACCACCGGAAATGCCTGATAAACCGGCAAATGCCAATGGCCGTAAATCGGCCCATAAACGGCCCGAGAAGCTTGTTTATTTCAAGCCTGCCTATCTGGCTTTATCTAATCAGTTGCAAGGTTCAGTATCATTTCACCGACTGTCTCTTGAAGAATGTATGCCCATAATGGAGCTGGCAAAAGAATACAAGGTGGCAAATGTGATTGTTCCTGTTTCTGAACCCGGTCAGTATCTGGACCGACAGGCAGAAGAAGAATTTAATGGAAAATTTGCCAAGATTGCCGAATTTGCAAAAGAAAACGATATATGCCTTCATGTTCGCAACAGTGGACTCTCTGAAAGTCATTACAGGAAACTTAAAAAGAAATTTGCTTGTAAACTTGCCTACAATGTTGGTATAGCTCACCTTGAAAGTGACAATATTCTCGAGAATTACAAACTTCTCAGGGATGATATCAGTATCTTAATGTTGCAGCAGGTATTGCCCGGTCTCGATCGCTGGGATGCCAGAAGAACCCATATGGAAAATGCTCTGAAAAAATATGTTATTGCAAAAAAGGAATATCGCCAGAGTCTCGGCGAAAATGATGAAACCTACACAGACAAATGCTTAAGAAGGTTTCACTATGCTCTTCGTGATTATTACGACTCTTTCCGCAATCTTGATTACAATCTGGGGCTGTTTCAAAATGGCGATCTCAATCTGGTTCCGCTTCTTAAAGAAGTTCGTAAAGACCTTGATGATGGAAAGAAAAAGTATTTGCTACTCGAAACTGTTCCCAACACCAAAAATACAGATTTTATTTTCCGATATCTTATGGCCGACAGTTTTTCTGGAGCATTCTAAAGGAATTAGGAGATAATGAAAAAAACTTCTTTGCTGATTTTAATGCTATCACTTTTTATGGGCATACTTTTTGCCCCGGCGAATAGATTAATGGCAGCATTGGAAGATTCCAGCGAAGAAAGCGAGCCGCCTTACAGCGCAAATAAATGCCTTTTGCGGGGTGAAGAACTTTTCCGTAAAAACAATTATGGCGAAGCCCTGATTTTTTATTACGAGGCTATGCCATTGGTAGAAGATAAAAAAACTTTGGGTAAGCTACATTTTCGAATTGGCGAATGTCTTGAAGCAGTCAGAAGATTCGAATTTGCCACCTGGCACTATCAACAGGCCATGAAAACTCCGCTTCCAGACATTCTGGTCAGCAGGGTTATTATGAAACTAGAGCATTTGCCCGAAATGGCTCAGAAGGAAGAAGCTACCCGTCTTTTTGACAGTGCGATGGAGCTGTACAAAAAGCGCAATATTCGTCAGGCTATAGATGATTACCTTTCCAGCCTCAGACTAATGCCGTCACTTATGGCAAAAGATGAAACGGGACTTATAGATGATGCAGTCAATTACCTTACTTATCTTTCGGAGAGTCGAGAAAATGAACCCGATCGATTGTTAAAACTCGGAACATTACTTGAATTGCGTGGCGATATTGATAAGGCTGTAGAAACATTTCAGCAGATTATAATAATTTACCCTGAAACAGACGAAGCCAGACAGGCTGAAACCAAGCTCGAGAACTTTAAAGACGGTAGGACTGTTTACACTGAGCCTGAGCAGGCTAAAGATGCGTTGAAACCATTCAGAGAAGATTCCAGCCAGGAGTTGCTCAATGAAGTGTTTGAATTCAGGAAAACCGGGGTGGTTTCGAGAAGTCAGGATAATTTTGCCTTTACTTTGAGAGCAGAGAATGAAAACATAAATATACCAGAAGGCCGGTTCGAGAATTTTTCGATTATCCTGGGTGAAGGTAGCGATTTAAGAGAGTTTAACTTTTATTCTGAAGATGGAATAGAACAAAAAACTTATATTTTTGAAACCGCGCATGTAAAATATGAGATAACGTTTTTAACTATTAATACAGTGAGGGGTTATGTACAAGATGTTTATGGTAAACAGAAACGCTCGGTCAATCTTTTTTCTGAAATCAGGCTGAAGCTGAAAATTGCAAGTCAGCCGTATTAAGAGGAGCTTTTAAATGTTTTTTCAGATTTTTGGTTATGTGTTTGGTTTGTTTATGGCTCTTCATTACTATTTTTTTCTCGTTTTTTTGCCGGCTCTTATCGATAATTTTCTCGATGAGAATTAACGTCGATAAAAATAGTTTTTTCTGTTACAATGTCTTCTTACAGTTAAACTGATTTTGTCGTTTTGGGGTGGATTGCTATGAATAAGAAGTTTAGTCTGGAACAATTACAAGCTTTAAAGAAAACTGAGCTTTATCAGTTAGCACAGGAATGTAAAATTAAAGGCAGGTCAAAGCTTAATAAAGCTCAACTTATAAAAGAATTGTCAAAATATGCAGAGACCGAAAATAATAAAAATTCTGCATCGGGTTCCAAAACAAAACTTTCAGCGAAAAAAGCTTCTGACAAAATAAAATCTGAAACAAAACAGAAAAATAAAAGCAAAACTTCAAACTCTGAAAAAAAAGACAAAAAAGACAGTAAAAAACAAATTGTTTCCAGTCGTGAAAGTAAAAATGAAAAATCAGAAAAAAGTCCAGCCAGAAAAATTCTGGACAGGTCTTTTGCAAAATCTGAAAAGGAATTTCCCCGTAAAAAAGGTGCGCAGGTAAAGCCTGTTGCCATCCCATTGAATTTGTCGGTTAACGAAAAAAGTAAATCTTCTTCCAAAAAAGCGCAGCAAATTGAGCAGGAACGTTCAAAAAGGCATTCATCACTTAAAACTACCATGGAGATTCCTGTTTTCTCAGCGCCTGAGCCTGAATCTGCCAAACCTTTGAGTGAGAATGATTTTACCGGCGATTTGCCCGCAGATTATGGCGAAACTAAAATTGTAGTTCAGATACGTGATCCACATTGGGCTCATGCCTACTGGCAAATTCCGCGCTCAGAATATAGAAAACTTGAGCAGGATGTGGGTATTTTTGAATTTGCCCATTCGCATTTCGTTTTAAAACTTCACAATGTAAGTGATGGCTTTACCAGAGAATTTGATATTTCAGAGCATGCCAGGAGCCATTATTTTTATCTTGAAAAGTCTGATACGGTTTATCAGGTAGAGCTGGGACTCTCCTGCCCAACCGAAGGTTATTGCTTTGTTGCCCTGTCTAATCTGGTGCAGACTCCTCCAGATACCGTTGCCAGTGTATGGGCTTTCCCCGCTGACCGTGACCCGGCAAAGAAGTGTCTAGATGACCAGGATCGCATTGCCGGTCATGAAAGACCAACCGTAGCGCCGAGTATGGTGCAATTACCTGTGAATGATTGCTTCGATGAGTTTAAAGAGGTTGAAGAGCTTAAAGAAATCAATGACCCGACGTATGTCCTAAATCAGGGTTCGGCTCAACCTGAATCTGTCGAAGGTAGAAAAATTGAATCTGGTGCCGGTCTGATCGATAATCCTGAGCAGAACATCGAAGAAAAACCGGAAGAGCTGAATTTCCCACCATCTTCTGTAGAAGCAAGGGGAGTCCCTTCTTCGCCTGAGTTGGCTGCTCCCGAGAGGAGCGTTTCTTCTGACTTTTCTTCTCCCGAAGATATGGATTTTTATAAAAATGCCAATGAACCGAGCCTTTTTCTTCAAGCAGATGCCGAGATGATACTTTTTGGAAAAGTTCAGACCACAGCTGAGCTGACATTTAACAAAGAACACCTCGACTACAACGAAAATGGTGAGTTTTCATTGCGGCTCGCTTTACCCTGGAATCAGCAAAAGCCTTTGGAACTTGAGGCTTTTGATCCAAAAACCGGGCTTAAAAAGAGGTTTCGAGCTTCCATGACTTTTGAAGTTATCGATGAAGGAAAATAAATCTCTCGATAAGGGCTTTTTAAGCCTCGTTCTGCATGCCCACCTGCCTTTTGTCAGGCATCCTGAGCACGAAGACATGATGGAAGAACGGTGGCTGTTCGAGGCCATTATTGAAACCTATATTCCTTTAATTCGTGTTTTTACAAGATTACTTCAAGAAAAAGTAAAATTTCGCATAACCATGTCGGTAACACCGCCGCTGGCAAATATGCTGCAAGACAAACTTTTGTCAGACAGGTTTTTGCTTTACCTGCAAAATCTTATCAGTCTTACCGAAAAAGAAATCGATCGAACTCGACTGATGCCAGAGCTTCAAGCAAATGCAAAGCATTATTATAAAAAGTTTTGTGAAACCCTTGAAACTTACGAAGAATGGCAAAGAGACCTTGTTGCCGCTTTTGCTTTTTTTCAGCGTGCGGGAGTGCTCGAAATAGTTACCTGTTGTGCTACCCATGGTTATCTTCCTTTAATGATGAATCAGCCTGAGGCTGTTAACGCCCAAATTGAAATGGCGGTTATTGATTATCGCGAAAAATTTGATCAAGACCCCAGAGGAATATGGTTGGCAGAATGCGCCTATCAACCTGGTGTCGATAAGTTCCTTAAGAAACATGGTATTAAATATTTCTTTGTAGACACCCATGGAATTCTTTATGCCAACCCAAGACCCTGGTATGGAGTCTATGCTCCTGTTGAATGTTCTTCTGGGGTTGTTGCCTTCGGGCGTGATGTTGAAAGTAGCCGCCAGGTATGGTCTGCACACGAAGGTTATCCGGGAGATTTTTATTACCGGGAATTTTACCGCGATATAGGCTTTGATCTAGATCTTGATTATCTTGCCCCTTATATGCATGAAACAGGGATAAGACTGAATACAGGAATAAAATATCATCGCATCACTTCCAGAAAAGACGAGAAAAAACAATTTTATGATTATAAACGTGCCATGGAAAAAGTCGAAGAACACGCCACCCACTTCATTGAAAGCCGTGAAAAGCAGATAAGACATCTTGGCGGAATAATCAAAAGAAGGCCTGTAGTTGTTGCTCCCTATGATGCTGAGCTTTTTGGTCATTGGTGGTATGAGGGGCCTGAATTTATTTATCGGGTTCTAAAAAAAGCCGGCGGAAATAAGTCTGAAATAACTTTGGCTACGCCTTCTGACTATCTTGAACAATACCCTGAAAATCAGCATGCTACCCCTTCAATGTCTTCTTGGGGGCATAAAGGCTACAATGAATACTGGCTCGATAAATCCAATGACTGGATTTATCCACATCAGCATACTGCTGCCAAAAGAATGATCGAGCTAAGTAACAGATTTGTAAATGCAGATGGTCTTCTTAAACGGGCTTTAAACCAGGCGGCGCGAGAGCTCATGCTTTTGCAGTCTTCTGACTGGGCTTTCATTTTAAAAACAAATACCACGGTTGAGTATGCCCGCAAGCGCATTAAAGATCATACTTTCAGGTTTAACAAGCTTTATGAAACAATTAAGACCGACAATATCAACGAAGAGTGGCTTGCAGAAGTAGAGAGACGCGATAACATTTTTCCTCAAATGGATTATAGAGTTTATGGCAGCGGCAAGGTGCGAGGGATATAGGTGAAAATTAAAAAAATCTGGGATTGGCTGAAAGGCGTCAAAGGAAAAAAATCTCAACATGAAAGTGGAAGAACAGGGCTTTTATTTGCAATAATCTGTCTGATTGTTTCGCTGATCCTTATGGGTAGTGGATTTTTATCAGGTATTGATGATTATTTAAGTGCGGCAATCTTTCAATATAGCTACGATGAGCCTAAGCTTGAGCACAAGATACTGGTGATCAAAAAAGATCAGGCTACCTCAGAGCTTATCGGGCAGAATCCAGGGCGTGAAGAGTTCGAATCAATATTTTCATTACTTGGAAAGGGGCAGACAATTAAAAGAGAAAATGTAAGGCCCAGATCTTTTTCTTTTATTACAATGAAAATCGGTCTAATTAAAGAGCTTAAATTGCCTGTAATACGTAACAGCATGCTTGATCTGCAGGGAGTTACCAGAAAAATTGCGACCAGACTTTATAAAGAAGGTGGTCAGACAAGTTTATTCAGTTTTGAATCTCGTCTTTTCACTCCTATATCGGCCAGCTTACTTTCGACCCTGACCGGAGTATCCGGCGATCTGGTTTATACGACTCTTGGTCTGAATATAAAAGATGATGAGTTGGGCTATATTGATATAAAGAGGACAAAGCCGGCTAAACCTCTTTCCGTGCAAGAAAAAGAAGAATTTGAGCTTAAAAACAGAGAAAAAGCGCAAAAGCTAATGAAACGGTGGCAGCGCTTGTTTATGAATATATTGAGTTCGCATCTTTCGGTTGATGTACGACTTTTTCCTAAATCTATGAATTCGGCTGCCAAATTGCTTCTGCAAATAGATCTTGTAGCCGAGTTAGAGGGCCTTCCTCCAGAATACTATGTTGAGCCTGCTTCTGTTATTGCTTTTGACTTTATTTTACAGGGCAGTAAAGACGTGCAGAACGATGAAAAACTGGCGAAGACAATCGCTCGTTCCGAATCCCAGATTGTTCTGGCTGCCCACACCAAAACCGAAGAAGAATACAGCATCGATGATGACAAATATCAGCTGGCTAAAGGACAACAAATGCTGGGTCATTTCACCAAAAATAAGTTGTTAACCAGATATATTTTGCCCTCCGAAAAATTCTTGCGGGGCAAGGCAAAGGTCGGAATGATCAATATGGCTATCGGCAATAAAGGCTATGTTACCGAGGTGCCGCTTTTCAGTATAGTTCCTGCCAGAAAAAAGCTTATTCCATCTTTCAGCTTGCTAACTGCAATGTTGGCTAAAGACGCCGAAAAAAAAGATGGTAAAAAGCAGAACAGTTATGTTGAGGCAATGTACCGTCAGCTTGATAAAATTTATCCTTCCGTTGCTTCGGGAACTTTTAAGGGCCCATTTCGTATTCTCGATCAGATTATTCCCGTTAACAGTCACGGTAGAATGTATCTAAAATTTTATGGCTCAACTAGAAAGAATCGTTTCAGAAAGGCAGCTTTTCGGTCAGTTTCATTTTACGAATGTTTTTCAAAAGAGCTGCTGGAAAAATATATACAGCAGGTTAAGCCCGAAAAAGCCCGAAAACTTAAAAATGCCAACGATAAAACTTTGCAGTATGGTTCAAACAAGGGCAGGAAAATTTGTATGATCGGGCCTTTCGAGATGAGCGATTTCGACTTTTATCCGACTCCTATGAGCATGCGAACACCTTATACCGTTCAGAATGAGCCGCTGATGGGAGTTGAAATTCATGCCAACGCGGTATCGAATATTCTCAATCAGGATTATCTCAAGCATCCTAATTATTGGCAGATAATTATAATTCTTGTTTTTTCAACCTTGCTGCTGGGAATTCTTCTTGATTTTATGGCACCTTTGCCGGGTGCTTTGTTAACGGTGGTTTTTGCCGGCGGCATTACATGGTTTGCTTCATATTCATACCATCAGCTGGGTCAGGTTTTTCATTTTTCTTCGATGCTTATAAGTTACCCGGCCATCTGGTGCTCTGCAACTGTTACCAATTATCTTCGCCAGCGTGCCAGAGCTCAGAAAACCAAAAACATGTTTTCCAGATTTGTTTCTAAAGATGTTGTGCAGTATATGCTTGAAAATCCTGAGCTGGTTAAACCAGGCGGACAAAAGGTCGAGCTTTCTATTTTCTTTTCTGACATTGCGGGATTCACTTCTATTTCAGAGGCCCTAAGCCCTGAAGACCTGGTTGTGCTGCTCAATGAATACCTCGGCGCCATGACCGATCTTATATTTGAATATGGTGGCACACTCGATAAATTCATAGGCGATGCGGTAATGGCTTTCTGGAACTATCCGAAAGAACAGTCTGATCATGCAGCTCGAGCTTGTCTTTGTGCTTTAGCAATGCAAAGAAAAATCGAAGAGTTGCAGCTTGATTGGGCAAAGCGTGGTTTACCAAGAGTGGCGGCCCGAGCAGGTTTAAACAGTGCAGACGTTGTTGTGGGTTATATGGGTTCAATCAAGGCGCAAATGAACTTTACCTGTATGGGTGATGGTGTAAATCTCGCTGCCAGGCTCGAGGGCGCAAACAAAGAATATGGCACACTGTTGATGGTAAGTGAGGCGACTTATTTAAAAGCCAAAGACGTTATTACAGTTCGCTTTCTTGATTTCCTTACGGTTAAAGGCAAAAAAGAACCGGTTAAAGTGTACCAGCTTGTAAGCGAAAAAGGAAACGAGCCACCGGAATGGTTTCAGCTGGTAGAGCTTTACGATAAGGGAATAAAACTGCATCTTGAAAGAAAGTGGGATGAAGCAATTCAGACGTTTGAGGAATTGCTGGCCAGGTGGCCCGATGATGGACCAAGTGAAACCTATATAAAACGATGCCGGGAATATAAACTGAACCCACCACCCGAAAACTGGGATGGTAGATACATACTTACTCATAAATAGTCTGAAATTGATTTATTTGAAAGGGCTGACAAAAAAAGATGCTTTTTCGGTGGTAAATATGTTAATTAAAGGTAGAAATTATTTTAGTCACAGGTTTTAGATGAACTCAGAATTTGATCCAAATCCATTTGTCGAAGCAACAGAACTTATTGAAGATTCCAAAGCGCTTGCAGCTTTTTTTGAAAAAATCTCCTCAACTGATGTTGTCGCTGTCGATATTGAATCTGCCGGGTTTTATAAATATTATGCCCGGGTCAATCTTATTCAAATGGCTACTAGAAAGCATTGTGCCATCATAGATCCACAGAAAATAGAAGATTTTTCCGCTTTTCAAAAGTTCTGTGATAATTCTGATGTGGTCTGGCTTTTTCACGGTGGCGATTATGATATTTCAATGTTGGCAAATGAACTGGACATCTTTATTCCCAACATGTTCGATACCCGCAAGGCTGCTGAATTTCTTGGAATAAAAGAATTGGGCCTGAGTGCGCTGGCAAATATATTTCTTGGTTTTACTCTTGACAAGAAGCTGCAACGTTGCAATTGGTCACGTCGCCCTTTGACTTCATCGATGAAGCGCTATGCTATTCTTGACGCTATCTGTCTTATTCCTATATATGATCGACTGCTAAAAGATCTTAAAAAGAAAAAAAGGCTTGATTGGGTAAAAGAAGAATGCTGGTATATTGCTCGTGACTCCAGAAAGCCGCGCGAAAATAAAAAAGACGACATCTTTGCATTTCGTATCAAGGGGTCTTCGAGACTCCCACTGCGATCTTTAGCTGTTCTGCGTGAAATCTGGCAGCTCAGGGAAAAAATTGCCGAAAGCATTGATCGGGCACCATTTATGGTTTTAAGCAATCAAGCCATGCTCGAAATTGCTCGTCAAAAACCTAGAAGTATTTCAGGTTTATCAGTCATAAAATCAGTTCACCATGAATTTATGAATCGTCATGGCGCGGAATTGCAAAATGCAGTTAGAGCAGGGCTTCAAGCACCATTAACCGGGCTCGAGAAACCGACGAAATCCAGAAAGAGGCGAAACCAGTTGACCGCATGGGAAGGAGAGCTGGCAAAATCATTACGGGAACAGCGTAATGAGATCGCTAACAAACTCAAGATTGCCGCATCTTTGCTGGCTCCGTCGCAAACGATCTATGATCTGGCTCGAATCCGACCAAATTCCCTGGGCGAACTTAAGCAAAGCGAAATTCTGCATAACTGGCAGGTCGAATTGTTAGGCGACAGATTTATTCCATTGCTTCAACAAGACCCCCCGATAAGCACTAGAAAAAAAAGACGCAGAAGAAAAAAAAGAGCAGATTAATTTATGTTGCATAAAATATGCATCATCCATATCGAGCAAATACAGCAACCAAGAGGGTATTCCCGCAAACATTTTGCCAGTATAATTTGCAGGGAATGAAAAAAAAAAAAATAATTTGCCCTTGCGGGTTGTTGTACAGAATCGTATAATTACATCAAATAGCCTATTAAGCAATAAGCAAATTAAAAGGAGGAAAGAGCTTGAGGCATTATACCAGTTTATTAGTTCTTTGTTGTCTGTTGACTGCCAGCACTGTTTTTGCTGCTGGAATCAGCGTAAGTGATTCTCGTGGTTATTCAACCACATTGGAAATGGATTGTTCCAAAGTTAATTTGGGCGAAACCGAAGTATTAGGATCTAAAGCAGTTACAGTAACTGCACCGGATGCAAGTCTTTCTTATACAAAAGACGCACCTGCTTTGCCACGCTATACAGCAATGGTAATGATTGATCCTTCCAGAAGGCCAGTATTTCAGGTCACCAGCATTCAGTCTGAAATTATTGAACTCGATGCAAGAGTAGCACCTTCTAAAGGTAATTTTACTCGTAACATCGATCCAACTGATGTGCCTTTCAACTATGGCGAAACTTATACTAAAGACGCCTGGTATCCGGCAGACAATGAGCTGGTAGCAATGGGCGAACCTTTCATTTTCCGCGAAGTTCGTGGTGTAAATCTGGTTGTTAATCCTGTTCAGTATAATCCTGTTCAGAACAAACTCAGAGTTCATCGCAAACTCAGAGTTTCTGTAAGCGCTGACAATCAGCCTTCAAAAAATGTTATGAAAAGCATCAAGCCTATCAGCAAAACTTTTGAACCTATTTACAAAAATGCTTTTGTAAACTATGATCAGGCTTCTACCAGACTCGACCATGTAAATGAAGTTGGTAAACTTCTCATTATCTGCTATGACGATTTCATGGATGCCATGGAACCTTTCGTTCAGTGGAAAAAGAAAATTGGTCTCGAAGTGAAAATAGTTCCATTAAGCGCTATTGGTTCTACCAATGACGATATTAAAGCTTTCATTCAGGATGAATACAACCAGGGTGGCTTAACTAATATCATGCTTATTGGTGATGCTAAGCAGATTCCTACCAACAAAGGTGTTAAAGAACGCGCTGACTCTGATCCTTGTTATACTAAGCTTGCCGGCGATGACCATGTTCCAGATGCAATCATCAGCAGACTTTCTGCCGAAAATAAAGAACAGGTTGCTTATCAGGTAGCTAAATTCATCAACTATGAACAGTATCCTACCTCTGATACCGCATGGTATGCCAATGGTCTCGGTATTGCTTCTGCACAGGGTAATCCTGCAGATAAAGTTTATATGGATGAAAATCGTGACGCTCTTATGAACGCAATGTTCGAAAAAGTTGGTCAGGTTTATGATCCAACAGGAACTAAAGCTGATATCGCAAAAATCGTTAATGCAGGCTGCAGCTTGATTAACTATCTTGGCCATGGTTCAAGCGTAAGCTGGGGAACTACTGGTTACCATATCAGAGACGTAAACAAACTGGCTAACGGTCTTATGATGCCTATCATCTTTGACGTTGCATGTATTAACGGTAAATTCGTTAACTTCACCTGCTTCGGCGAAGCCTGGATGCGCGCCGGTAATGTAGATAACTTCGCTGGTGCAGTTGGATATTGTGGTTCTACCACCAATATGGAATGGGTACCACCGATCAAAGTTCAGGAAGAATTCAATAAAGTTTTTATCGCTAAAGAAATGTATAATACCTTAGGTGGAATTTTCACTAACGGTGTTATCAAAGGCCTTGAAATCTATGGCACTTCTTCAAGCGGTTCAGGCGTTATGATGTATGAACAGTGGCATATCTTCGGTGATGGCACGCTCCAGACTCGTTTTGGCGCTCCTGTAAAACTCGCCGCTGAATCTACTTCAGTTCGCAATGAAGAGTCAGTAACCGTTAAAGTTAACGTTACCGATGAAGAAGGCAATGCAGTAGAAAATGCTCGTGTAACTGTTTACACTCAGGGCGTTGAAAACGTAAAAGTTTCTACTACCAACAACCAGGGCCAGGCAGTTGTTACCATGCCAGCAGAATTTGCTGAAGGTTATATAACTGTTAATGGTGTTGACGTTGTTCCAGTTGTTGATCAGAAAGTTTCTTTCTAATCATTAAATAACTGAAATAAAAATCCCTTCAAACTCCGGTTTGAAGGGATTTTTTTATTTTAAAAGCAGGGGCCGACTACATGTCGGCCCGATCCCATTTGTCCCGAACGCATTGCTTTTGTAGGGGCGGTTCGCGAACCGCTCATGGAAACAATCAATCTCAAATTTCTATCCGTCATTTCTGACCGGTTATAACCGGATCAGGAATCCAGAATAATTGTCGTTTATGTTATTAACAAATATAAGACAAAGGGCTCAAAATTTTGAGCCCTTTGTCTTAAATAAAAGCATTTTTTTGCCCTGACCCTGGATTCCGGCTCTCATTTCATTCGGCCGGAATGACGAAAAATCGCTAAGGAGGGATATTAAAAAACACCCTTGAAAATAAGTATTCTGATTATGAAATTGGTGATCATTCCGGCAGCTATGTCGTCAGCCATGATACCGACTCCACCTCTAAAGGTTTGAAAAAGATTTAAGGGGAAAGGCTTGAAGCCGTCAAATAATCTAAAAAGAATAAATGCAGCTAAAACAATCAGCCAGTTAACATTCCAGATAAATAATAAGCCAACCCACATGCCAACCGCTTCGTCAATTATTACCTCTTCGGGATCTTTGGTCTTTAAAATCTTTTCAAGCTTTTCAGAGATTCCTATGGCCATTAAAATAATGAAAAAAAGCAATAATCCCTGAGTGATAGAACTGAAATTTTTAGTTAACAGATACAGGGCGATGCCGAATAGACTGCCCCAGGCACCGTTTGGACCCGGCAGGTAACCAAGGCCAAAACAGGTTCCGAGCAGTTTAAAAACAAAATTACTCCTGGAGCTGCTCGTCCAGTTGGTTCCAGTTCTTTTTGAAATAGTCATAACCTGAATAAATGGTTGAAATTGAGGCAATCAGCATTAATATCTGAATTGCCGGTGCGTATAACTTCATTAGAATAACAGAATACTCATTAAGTGAATAGGTCTTAAATAAAATTCTTAAACAAATAAGGCATAAAGTTGTAATAATAGCAGTTAGCTGAGTGGTGGTTTTAAGCTTGCCTGCGCTGCTTGCATCTATAACCTTACCTTTTTCAGCACAAATGAGCCTTAATCCGGTAACGGCAAATTCGCGAGCTATTATTATCACGGCTACATAGCCGGGCACAAAGGTGATTGCTTTGTATTCAACCATTAATATCAAAGCAGTTGAAACCAGAAGTTTGTCGGCTATCGGATCCATGAAACGTCCCAGGGTCGTTACCTGTTTGTAGCGTCGTGCAAGGTATCCATCGTAATAGTCGGTTATCGCTGCGATTATAAAAATTACTGTGGCAATTATTTTGCCCCAGTCTCCGGTTAGTTCAAGGTTTTTACCTTCCCAGATAAAGGCTATTATAAAGAAGGGAATACAGAGAACTCTCAAGAGGGTTAGTTTGGTTGCCAGATTCATACCAATTCTGCCTTAAAGTCATAAGCATCGGCTTCAATGATGCGCGCTTTTACTATCTGACCGGGTTTCAAGTCCAAGTCTGAGGTGCCTTCTATAGTGGTTAAATTGTCTATTTCATAAGAATCCCATGGCGTTCGCCCTAAGACACTGTCAGCAAGAACTTCATCAATAATAACTTCAACCTTTTTGTTTATAAGTTTTCGATTGCGTTCTTCTACAACTAATTGTTGTAAAGTCATTAGTTTGTCGAGACGTTCTTGCTTAATTGCAGCAGGAACCTTTGGAATAATTTTGCTTGCCGGGGTGTTTTCCTCGGTAGAATAGGCGAATGCGCCCACGCGATCAATTGGGTGCAACTCTATAAAATCAAGAATCTGTTTAAAATCTTCTTTGTTCTCTCCGGGGAAGCCAACAATAAAAGTAGTTCTAATACAGCTTTTTCTAAAATTCCGGCGAATATGACCGACAAGTTGGCGAATATGAGTCGGGCTGGTTTTGCGGTTCATAAGCCTCAGCATGCGATCAGAGATATGTTGAAAAGGTATATCGAAATAAGGTAGAACCTTGTCGATAGAAAAAATATCATCAACAAGCTGCTTGGAAAGGCCTTTCGGGTGCAGGTAGTGGGGCCTGATCCATTTTATGCCTTTAATCTGGCTGAGCTTTTTGAATAAGTCAGGTAACTGACAGTTGGCTCCACTATCAGTTCCGTATCTGGTTATATCCTGGGCCACCACAGACAATTCAACAGCTCCACTTTTAGCAAGGTTTTCGGCATCTTTTAAAATTTCTTCTTCAGGCCTTGAATAGAATGGGCCTCGTATCTCGGGAATTGCGCAATAACTGCAGCGATTGCTACAGCCTTCTGCAATTTTAAGTATGCCAATATGAGGCGGCGAGAAATACCTGCTTTTGAGCTCATGATAGGGTTCTGACGGAACTTTTGCCTCTGAGTTTAATGAACAGAGAAACGAAAGGTTTTCCGGGGTTAAAAAAGCAAACAGGTAGTCAATTTCCGGTATTTGATTTTTGATCTGTTTGTAATAGCGTTTTACCAGACATCCGAATACTGCAGTTTTTTGCTTATGGTTTTTCGATTTCAGCTTCAAAGCTTCGATAACTGTGGTCAAGGACTCTTCTTTAGCGTCTTTGATAAAGCCGCAAGTATTGATTAACAGAAGGTCGGCATCGACGGGAGACTCAGCCCAGCCCCAGCCATTAGCGGCAAAAGTGTTGGCAATAGCTTCAGAGTCTGCAGTATTTTTGGAACAGCCAAGTGAAATGATGTGAAATTTCATACTCGATAAGAATACATATATCAGTTCTAAAACGCAAGTATAATCATGATTTACCATGGCTAACCCATGCTCAAAAAAAATCCGGAGACTAATTAAGATGTCTCACACGGAGACACAAGGCCACAAAGGCCGCCAGTAATTAGTTTGGCTGGTCGAAGTTTTTAATTGTGCAATTATCGGAGCTCTGCCATTTATCTAAAAAACATAAGCCGCAAAAACGAAAGCATTGCGGAATCCGGCAATAAAACCAAAATTCAATTATAAGACGAAAAAAGCAATTTATCTTAACTAGTTAAGTGATAATATTATCAGTCGAAGCTTAATAAGGTCTTGGCTTAAAGGGTTTTAGTTGGTTGGTTTTTAAATATTGTTTAAGCACTTGAGTGTTATAGTTGTGAATAAGAAGAAGTATGTCGATAAATTTGCAATGTCGAAACTTTTGCAACAGGAAACTGATTTTTATCTTCGGGGTGTTGTTTATGAATAAAGGCTTTTGTTTAAGAGCATCAACAATTTTATTGCTGATGCTGCTTCTTAATTACTGGAGCATTGGTTACGATGCTGTCGTTTCAAATGCTGCTTTGAAAAGGGCTGTAGCAAGTTCATTTTCTGAACAAGCAAACAAAAACGGTTCTTTTTTTACCCTTGATGAACGTCCTGTTTATAAAATGCTGTTTGCCAATAAAGATCAAAAGGTTGCAGTCAGGCAAAAACAGAAAGGTCTAAATGATATTTCGATTTGTGTTGCCGGTGAGGTTAATTTTCCCGGACAGTTTGAACTGCCTGCCGGAAGCACAATAATTGATGGCATTCTTACCGCTGGGGGGCTTAATCAAATTGGTTCTCTGCGTAAGATAAAAGTATTGAAAGACAATAATTCTTGTCAGAAAGTTGATTTGTATAAATTTGTTTATTCAGAAAAAACGAAAGATGACCGGGTTATTCTTGCTGATGGGGATACCATCGTAGTTCCGCAGGCCGAAATTCTGGTTAAAATCAGTGGTCGGGTAGCCAGGGCGGGCGTGTATGAGCTTAATAATTTTGAGCGGTCGCTGGGCTGGCTGTTAAAAAAGTGTGGCGTTAAAAGCCTTAGCGAAAAAAGTCGTAAAATTGATATCTATCGTTACGAGGAAGATTTTTATAAAAATATTGTGTCACAAAAAATTGATAACAAGCTCTTTGAGGATGAATTATCCGGGTTTTTACTTGAAGACGGTGATAAGGTAGAGATTCTAGCGGAGACTGGAAATTCGCCAGATATTGTCGAACTATGCGGCCATTTTCGTTACCCGGGTAAGATTGTTTTAAAAACAAGAACTTATTTAAGTGAAATGGTTACCAGGGAAAACCTGATGTATGGGCATGCAAAAAACTATGCAGAGGTGCTTAGAAGAAACGACGTCAAAAAGGAATATGAAGTTTTAAGCTTCTCGCTTAAAGCTCTTTTGGCCGGCGACAGAAGTGCTGACTTAGAATTAAAAAATGGTGACAGGATAATGGTTTTCTCTCAAGCCCTTTTTGATAACGAGGCAAAAGTAGCTATCGAAGGAGCTGTTAAGAAAGCCGGAAAATACCCATGGCAAGAAGGTTTAAGGGTTTCAGATCTTATAGAATCTGCCGGGGGGCTTAACAAAGAGGCCGGGAAAACAGCCAGAATCGAAAGGCGTATCGTCGAAAACGGCAAGCTCAGGCAACGAACCGTAATTGTGAATCTTGAAAAAGCTCTAGAACAGGATTCCCGCTATAATATCTGGTTAGAGCCCTTTGATTTGCTTGTATGTATAGCTCATTAGGTAGTGTCTAAGGATTTCGGCTCAGGATACTTTTTACCGTTTTGTTAATCTTGCTCAAAGCAGGACTGACTGAAGCCATATCGCCACCCTGGCTTGGGAGAACAATCCCAAGTTTTTCAGCTTCAGCGCGTCTTTCGGCTGCTCTTTGTTGCATCCTTTTAAGAGCTTCAGAAAATACCGGTTCTTCTTCAGAGGTATTTGTTGCAAGGACCTGCTTTGCAGGGGCTTTTGGGGTAATATCTTTTTTTATTGTCTTTTTTGCCGGTTTCTTTACTTGTTCTTTATAATGCCTTTTTGCAGTTGCAGTTTTTGAAAGTTCTTTTTTTGTTGTCTTTTTCACTGGTTTCTTTACTTGCTCTTTATGATGCTTTTTTGTAGCTGCAGTTTTTGAAAGTTCTTTTGGCTTTTTAACAACTTTTCGCGGTTTGCTGGCTGGAGTTTTAGTAGATTTTATATTTTTTTGGCTGTCTGGCCAGGATAATTCAAAGTGTTCATCTTTATTTGTCTGCCTGCTGATTGTTTTCTTGCTAATATATGGTTCTGGTGCAGTTTTTTCTTTTACAATTGGTTCTGGGGCTTTTTTCGCCGAAGTATCGGGTTTTGTTGCGGTATTGTTTTTATCTGCAACTTTTGTTGGGGGGGAAACAATTTCTACCTGGTTTTCATTTGTATCTTCAACAAAGTAGCTAAGAGATTTTTTTGGTACTTTATAGTTGCTGTCATCAGCCATAAGATTATAGGGGAAAAGAATAGAGAAAACCGTATAAAGAATAACCAAACTTCGATATTTTTTGAATCTTTTTGATTTAAATTTCATTTTTAGAACTCTCGCATCAAAGTATTTACAGACTTATATTCTGCAGTTTTGAAAGAATAACTTGCATTTCAGGTCGGTGTCAAACCACAAATAAAAATCCGGAAAATTAAAGACATATAATTAATCAGTAAGTTGATAAAAAGAACTGCTTCAATGGTTAAAACTAAATTAACCTTTGAAGCAGTTCTTTTTTATGGTTTTAGAAGGTTAGACTTCGCCTTTTGATCTTTCTATATGAACAAGCGATCTTTTGGCATCATTGGCCAGGGGGCCTGTAGGGTCAAGCTCTATGACTTTATTATACTCTTCACTGGCTCGATCATACATGTTCTTTACCCTGTAGATACTGGCCAGTTTAAAGTGAGCTTGTATGTAATTCGGATCCAGCTGAATAGCTTTTCGGTATTCCTGCATTGCATCGCTTTTCATATTTACATCATAGTTTTCATTATAGGCTTCGCCCAGTTCAAAGTGTGCTCTTGCGTTATCTTCTTCGACTTTCAGAGCTCTTCTACAGATGGCGATTGCTTCGTCATACATGCGTTTCCCGCTGATTGACTGCTTGCTGTAAACAATTTTAAGTCCCCAGTAGGGCCAGAGAAGATTTGGATCGCAGCTGTTGGCAAGCTTGAAATAATAGACCGCTTTTTGCTGTTCTTCTTCGGTTGGGGTGAAACCGGTTCCAAGTGTAATGTAGGCGTAGCCGAGACTGAAGTTTGCCATGGGATCCTTGGGATTGGCTTCTGCCTTCTGAAGATATTCTTTAAGTACGCCTTGAAGCTTCTTGTCTTTGTCTTCGCTCTTGCTGTACATTTCTTTGTAAATGTCGATCAGTTTCATGTGATAATCGCCATTGGTAGGGTCAAGCTCGAGCAGTTGACGAATTTCTGAAATAGCTTCATCATATCTTTTCTGAGTAAGAAACAGTTCAGAAAGCTTGGTATGAATATAAATACTTTCAGGTTCTTTTTCGAGAATCTGTTTGTAAATAGATTCAACTTCTTCGATCATATTGCGGCGGTAATATACCTTGGCCAGTTCGGTCAATGCTGTAATATTGCCGGGATCCAATTCAAGAACTTTTTTGAAATATTCGATAGATTGAGAAACCGCTGCTTCTTCGTCAATTGTTTCATCAAGGCCTTTTGAAACAAAAAGCCCGAGTTCCATCCAGTCGCACGGATTTTGACTGTTTTCAACCGTCTGGCGAATTTCCTGGTTTATGTCTTGAAGTTCTTCGGCTGAGGCAAAATTGTTTAAGGCTTTGAATTTAAGCTGAGTGATAAAGTTAATTCTAATTTGAAGATTGCCTGGAAAATATTTTCTGGCAAGATTTAAAGTTTCGACGGCTTCAATAATTTTGCCCTTTCTTATATGAATGTCACCGAGTCTTATGGCAATATCTTTGTATTTTGCTTCTTTGTCGAGATCAAGAGCTTGCTCGTATTCAAAACATGCTTCGTCGAACATGTTTTTTGATTCATAAAGAATACCAAGTTTATATCTTGCATCCAGGTTATGATTGTCAAGGTCAATTATGCTGTCGTAATGCATAATTGCGCTGTCAATATCACCCTCTTTTTCAGCTTCTTCAGCATTTTGAAAGGCTTCTGTAATCTCCTGCGATTTTTTGGAGGCGGTAAGATTGGCAAAAAAGTCAGTTGCAACAGAATTGCCGGCATCCAGGTCCAGGACTCTCTGAAACCATAGTTTTGCATTTTCGTAATCATTTTTTTCCTGATACAAAAGACCGAGTTGCAATACCGGATCCAGCTCAGTTGGAACAACTTCATAGGCAGCTTCATATTTTTCGATAGCCTCGTCTGTCCAGCCTTTTTCCTGGAAAATCTTACCTAGCAGATACAGACCCTGGAAATGAGTTGGATACATTCCAAGCAATTCCTGTAGCTCAATGGAGGCTTCGTCTGCCTGATCTGTTTGAAGGTATATATGGGCTAAAGCGACATAGATTTCTGCCTGTTCAGGATCTATTTCTTTTGCCTGCTGAATTGAATTTAAAGCCTTTTCATATTGCTCCAGTTGAATCTGAACATTACCAAGCTCATACCAGGCGATCTGGTTTTGAGGCTGTATTTGAAGAACATTTTCATATTCCATGATTGCATTTTTCAGCATGCCACGGTCGCTGAAAATTCTTGCCTGTTTAATCCCTTCTTCAGCCTGGGAGCTCATTCTGGAATTAATAAGCGAATTTTGGTATTCTTTGGCTTTTAAGTGTAGAGGATCAAGATTAAGCACTTTGTTAAACTCTTCAAGCGACTCATCAACTTTGCCAATATCGTAATAGGCTATTCCCAACTCAAGATGGGCATCCAGGCATTTCGGATCAAGAGTTACAGCCGATTTAAGCTCGTTAAAGCCATTCTCAATCATATTATTGTCTTTATAAGATTCGCCCATGTTAAGGTAAATTTTACCAAGTTCAACATGCCCGACGGGGTTGTCGGGGAACTCTTGAACAATATCTTTGAAAGTCATTGTGGCTTGGTCTATCATATTGCTGATAGAATAAATTTTGCCCAATTGGACTCTGGCCTCCTGGTTTTTTGGGTCCTGACTGATAATGTTTTTAAGTTCCATTATGGCCATTTCCTGATCGCCCGATTGTGCATAGGCTTCTGAAATCAGCGAAGAGATTTCGCTGTTGCCTGGATGAAGCTGTCTGACTTCCTGAAGAATTTCAACAACTTTTTGATAATTGCCACTGTTAAGATAGATCCGAGCAATCTGAAGCGTTATTGAGATATCCTGCGGCGCAATGACTTTTGCCTGCGATAGAACTTCCAGCGCCTCGTCAAACATTTGTTGAGTTTGATAAACTCTTGAAATCTTAAGATAAAGATTAAGATCTTCGGGGTTTGCCTGGCGTAAAGTTTCCAGTTCGTTCAAGGCTTCCTGGTTCATGTTATTAATTAGATAAACATCCACCAGTCTGGTAAGAACATTTTCAGAATTTTCTGATTTTTCTTTTGCTTTGCCCAGGTACCCGGCACCTTCATCTTTCTTCCCTTCCTGAATTAGAAGAGAACCAAGCTCGAGAAATAATCTTGGGTCTTCAGCACCAAGATTAATAGCCTGTTTAAGAGAAGAAACCTGCTCCTGGGTTCGGCCAAGCTTTTTGTAAAGTTCTCCTAATCCCAGGTGAGCTTTTAAATTGTTGGGGTTTTTGGCTATAATTGCCTGATAAGAACGAATTGCTTCGTCATACATGTTGCGCTGTTTATAAATCTCAACCAGGGTTTCATGTGGAGTAACATCGTCGGGATCTAGCTGTATAGCTTGCTGTAGGGCATTGGCCGCTTCATTGATAAAGCCCAGATTTGTATAAACTTTACCGAGTTTGTTGAGCCATTCTGTTGAGGGTGCAATCTGGTTGAGCTTCATCAATGTATTAATGGCTTCGCGATCATTGCCGGCTTTAATTTGAAGCTCCTGCAGGTCACTTAAAAGCTCGATATTAGAATGATCTGTTTCGAGCAACGCTTTTATAGCTTCGATCTCTTCCTTTACCATTCCCTTGTTGTGGTAAATCATGCGAAGCTCACCTTTAATGTCTGTTCTCTCGGGGGCAAGCTCAAGAACTCTTGAATAATAGGCGTTGGCTTCATCAAGATAGCCCTTTTCAGCTGAAGCTCTGGCAAGAATTAAAGCCAGGTCGGCATCTTCCGGCTGGCTTACGCTCAAGGCTTCAAGGGCATCAAAACAGGCCAGAGCGTCGCCCCCCCCAAGAACTATTTCGTAAAGCTGCTCAAGAATTTCAAAATCATCTGGTGTGGCCTCAAGTGCTTTGTTATAAGAATCTATGGCCTTTTCAAGTTCTCCGCTTGCTGCATACGAGGCGGCAAGGTTTTTCATGACTTCAGGTGATGAGGTATCCTGTTCTGCAATAGCTTCATATTCATTGACCTGTTTTTCATATTCGCCTTTATCGCCGTAAATTCCGGCAAGCTCGTAACGAATTTCAAGCCACTCGGGCTTAAGCTTTTTTATCTGCTCAAATTCTTCAAGCGCTTCGTCAGTCAAGTCAAGTTTTTGATATAATTTTCCGCAACGATAATATAGCTCGACATTTTCTTGGTCGAGTTCTTTTACTGCTTGATACTTTTCGAGCGCTTCTTCAATTTTTCCCCGTGCCTCAAGGTCTTTGCCGATACGGAAGTGAACTTCAGGATTATCGGGGTCGAGGTATTCTGCCTTTTTGTATTCCATGATGGCATCGTTATATCGACCATCCAACTCGTAGGCCTCTCCGAGTTCATAATGAAGTTTTGCATTGTCTTGATCATTTTCAAGAGCCTGGCTGAAAAGTTCAATTGCTCCGTTAATATCATTGCTGGTTATTTTTAAACGAGCCAGTTCAATAATTGGCGCGCTGTATTTTGGATCGATTTTAAGAGCCTGGTTGAATCTGTATTCTGCTTTTTCAAGCGCATTTCTCTGCATGTGAAGCATTCCCAGGTCATACTGTAATTCTTTTCTTTCAGGATCAAGCTCAATTGCCTTTTCGTATATTTCTATGGCCCTGTCATTGTTGCCGGTTTCAAGCAGTAGCGCACCAAGTGAGTTCAGAGTTGCGGCATCACCAGGAGACAGTTCAATAATTTTTTCGAGAACTTCTATTGCGCCTTCTTTGTCGTCAATTTTTTGTAAACTGTTTGCCAGCAATTTTAAAGCCGGTACAAAGTCCGGCTTTTCCTTAAGGACTTTTTCTAAAGTGCTGTTTGCTTTTTGGTAATTTTCCAGATCGTAGTATGTCTGCCCTTTTTCCAGAAGGATTTCCCAGCGGTTAATCATTCAGCTGTCTCCTTATCTGCTTATTAATTCTTTGTATAACAAGGAGTATTTTTAACATTAATTCTCCTCTTCTTCCATTAACTGATCTGCCTTTTCTAAAGCGGCTACTGCTTCTTCATTCTTGCCCAGTCCACGATAAGCTTTTCCCAGCAGGAAATATACATCGTAGCTCGCTTCTTCTAACTCTGCCGCTTTTTTTAACTCTGTGACAGCCTGTTCGAACTGCTCTTTCTCGAGATAGTCTGAACCAACTTTTACGAGAATTTCGTAATTTTCTTCCATTTGTTCCTGGGCTTGTCTGAAAGCGTCTGTCGCTTTTTCTTTTTCATTTAAACCTTCATAAGCTTTTGCCAGACAGAAGAAAGCTTCGCCATTTTCCGGTGTGATTTCGGTAGCTTTTTGCAGAGTTTCAGCCGCTTCATTCAACATTCCGTTTTCGAGATATAATTTACCCAGTTCGAAATAAACTTTGGAATGATTGGAATCAAGGTTTATTACTTTTTTGAACTCATCAATGGCTTCGGTTACTTTTAGTAGTTTGTAATATGCTTTGCCCAGCTCAAAATGAGCTTTGCTGTTGGTTGGATATCGGTTAATGGCTTTTTTATAAAGCTTAACCATTTTATCAAAATTCTGATTATTCCAGAAAATGCTACCGAGAGCGTAGATGCATTCGATAAGGTTTTCGTTCAGCGACAGGGCTTTTTCATAGTTTTCTGCTGCTTTGTCAAATTTATTGAGGCCACGATAAGCTTCGCCAAGCTCAAAGAAAAACAGAGCGTTTTTAGGTGCGGCTTCAATAGCGTTTGTATAAAGGTTAATCATGCCATCGAAGTTTTCATTCTGTTTGTATTTTGCTCCCAGCCGATAGATAATATTAATATCGTTTGGCTTATATTCAAGTGCCTTCTCGAAGGAATCAATAGCCCCTTTTACATCACCAAGGTTTTCGCAGGCTTCACCAAGATCTTTGTATACTGAATAATTATCGGCTTCAAGCTCAATTGCTTTTTCAAAATATTCTCGGGCTTCCTGCCATTTTTCGAAGGCAGCGTGAATTGCTCCAAGTTTCTGATAGACCTCGACATAGTCATCTTGAAGCTCCAGGGCCTTATGAAACATTTCTGAAGCGTCTTGGAGTTCTTTTCTTTTATAATGGAGATCACCAAGTTCAAAATAGATAACCGGATTTTCAGGATCAAATTTGATAGATTTTCTGAACTCTTCTATAGCTTCATCAAAGTTGCCTGTATCTCTTAAATGTCTGCCAAGCTCGAAATGACCTCTTTTGTGTTCCGGAGCAAGTCCGATAACAGTTTTGAACTCACTTATGGCATTGTCGACTTGACTCTGGGTGGAATATATTATGCCCAGCTCAAAATGAGCTGCAGAATTTCTCGGATCGAGACTTATTACATTCTTATAGGCATCGACAGCTTCATCTATTATGCCTTGGCTGGCATAAGCTTTTGCCAGCTCTATGTTAACCGCAATATTGTTTGGTTCGTATTTCAAAGCTTCTTTAAATTCGCCTATTGCTTTGTCAACTCTCCCTTTGTTGATAAAGGCCATAGCCAGTTCGCGGTGCGGTACGGGGTTGGAACTGTCTAATTCAATTGCTCTGGTAAATCTTTCAATTGCGAAGTCCAGGTTGCCTTGTTTTCTGTGAATGAGGCCGACCTGGGTAACGATCTCTGCATTATTAGGTTCATGCTTGAGTGCCGCTTCAAATTCCGTTAAGGCATCGGTAAGTCGGTTAAGATGATCGTAAACCTTACCGAGCTCTAGATGAATAATAGAGTTCTGTGGGTCAGTCTCGAAAACTCTGCTGTAGTATTTGGCGGCTTCTTCCCATTTTTCCAGAGAAGCATAAATCTTACCAAGTCTTACCAGAGCGTCAGTTCTTTCCTCATTTATTTCTGCAACCTTGAGATATTCATCGAGGGCTTTTTCAAGCTGGCCGCAATGATAATAAGTTTCTGCCAGTCTGAATCTTGAAGAATGGTTCTGCGGATCCATTTCTACCAGTCGGCGGTAGCAGTTGCCAGCTTCGCTATAATTTTCAGAAATATAATAAAGATCGCCAAGATTAGCCAGAGCTTCGCTTAATGAAGAATCAATATCAAGTGCTATTTTTAATTCTTCCATTGCCGCAGAAGATTTTTCGAGATCTAAATAAACATTGGCTAGTTCGACATGGGCCTGAGGAGCATGAGGTCTTATTTCAATCGCATTGAGATATGATTTAACCGATTTGTCGAATGCATTGTGTCGGTGGTAAATTCTGCCAAGCTCAAGATGGGCTTCAAAAATATCCGGCTGAATGTCAACCACACTGTGAAGTGCATCGAGAGCTTTATCGTGCAGATCGCGAACAATATAAATCTTGGCCAGAGCCATCTGTGCATCTACATGATTCGGCTTCAGCTCAACGACTTTGCGATATTCGTCTTCTGATTTGTAAATTTGATTTGTTGTTTCATAAAGTCTTGCAAGCTCTTCGTGTGCCGCAAGTTTGTCTGGTGAATATTCAATCGCCTTAAGGTATTCATCTTCGGCCTCATCAGGCATGCCAAGCATTTCAAGAGTTCTGGCATATTCGATAATGGCATCGACGAACTTGCTATCCTGGTCAAGAATTTCTTCCAGAATTTTTCGGGCTTCTGTCCAGTTTGAAGTATCTATATAGAGTTTTGCCAGATCAAACTGAACCTTTGTTGGATGAGGTGAAAGGTTTATGGCCTTGTTAAACTCTTCGATTGCCTGCTGATAGTTAGAGTTCCGGTGATGAATTCTTCCAAGATAATAGTGTGCTTCAACATTTGTACTGTTAAGTTCGATAACTCGGTTAAACCTGATTTTTGCCGTTTCATCCTGATCTTGCTCAAAGCTGATCTGGCCGATTGCAAAATGAGCCTCGATATAATCAATATCAAGTTCGATTGCTTTGCGCAGATTGGCCAATGCTTTTTCGTATTCATTAATTTCTTTATAAACCCGACCAAGCTCAAAGTAGCCCTGGGCAAAATTTGGATTGATTTGTATGACTTTCTGGTAAAGCCTTATGGCTTCTTGAGGTTTGTTCTCTTTGAATCGGATTTCGGCCATGTTCAGGAAGGCCGGAATAAAGGTTTTGTCTTTATCGGCGGCACTGCTGAAGCATTTATAGGCCTCGTCAAGGTCGCCCATTTTGCGATAGACATCACCGGTTTCAAAGTAGGCTCGCGGGTCTTCGGGATCCATTTTTTCTACAGCCTGACAAGCTTCGAGCGCCGGTTCATACAATGGGCTGGAATCCTGGATGGTGGTCAGGTAAGAGTTTTTCAAGCCCCAATATGCCCATTTGAAATCGGGTGCCAGATTTATAGCCATCTGGTAACCATTGAGTGCTTCTTCCATCCTTTCTTCCTGCTTCTCGGGGAGAAGTGAGGGCAGAACCTGACAAGCGTATGCAAGTGCAAAATGGGCAACGGGATTTTGAAAATCAACCATTGCAGCATTTTTATACTGCTCGATATATTTATTGAAAAGGGTTTCTGTGTCTCTGCTGCCGGTAGACCGAATTTTGTAAAGGTCGATCTGATTCATTATTGCCAGCGGACTTGAATTGTCAAGCTCAAGGGCTTTCTGGAAACTTTCAAAAGCATCATCATACTGGCGACGTTTAACGTAAATTTTACCGAGTTCGATCCAGGCTCCAAGTGCATTTGCTTCTTTGAAAAAACGCAATTTGTTAAACAGATAGCCCGTCTGATAAGTATCCTGTGTTCTGTTTTTAGAAAGCTCGATAACCTCTTTAAATCTTTGGGTAGCCATTTCTATCATACCCATCAACAAATGGATTTTTCCAAGGCGGAAATGGGCGAAAATATTGGTGGGATTTATAACCAGACCCTGATGATAATAATCAATTGCCTGGTCATAACTGGCTTTTTGTTCGAAAATAAATCCAAGTCTGAAATATGCCGGTGCATAACTGGGGTTGAGTTCGAGCGCTTTGCTATAGCTTTCCTGGGCTTTGGCCAGAGCATTTTCTGCAATCATTGCATGTTCAGCTTGAGAAATGAGGTAGCATTCACCCAGCTCGAAATTAATTCGGGCATCTTCCGGAATTACTTTAAGAGCCGTCTTAAGTTGCTCTATTGCAGCATCATACTTCTGGTCATAAATCATCAGATCTTTAAGGCCAAGATGTGCCCATATATTTTCCGGGTTAATTTCAAGCGCTCTTTCCATAAGAAGCCCGGCTTCTTTGCGTTCTTCGATAAAAGTGTCTTTGTCCTGGGAATGAAGAATGAGCATTATATTACCCATGATACAGTTGGCCATTGATTCACTTTCAAGAGACCTGAGTTCTTCTCTGAGCTTATCTGTGGCAGCTTTGTATCTTTGCTCCCGATCTGGCATTTGAGAATGCAGTGCACGGTATTGTAGAATCAGCTTAATCCAGATCTCACCATCTTCAGGTAATAATTTTAGAGCCTGACGATATGAAGAAATAGCTTCTTCTATTATTCCCTGTATTGCAAAAATATCACCCAGAGATTTATGGATATCAGGATTTTCTTTATCCATAATAAGAGCTTTTTTGAAATCAAGCAGGGCTTTGGAAAAATGACCTTTGTTTTTACTGATTTCAGCCTGGTTCAAATATAGTTGAACTCTTTCTTGTTTTTCCTCGTCAGAAAATGTGGCAACCCTTTCTCGGAGGAGCGAAAGATCATTCTGCTCTGCCAGTTTTTTAAGAGAAACAAGGTATTCGCGGGAAGCAGTTCCTATCTCAAGAAAAATGCACCTTGATTCTTCTGCATGATAAAACATGCATTGCTCCTGAATGCAGGTGCTTTCAGGTTTGTTGTCGCCTTTTATTTTACCCAGAAAGGGGCATATTTCCTTGCTCATAACTGAGAACTACTCCTTCCAAATGAGAACTCTACGTTTATTTGAACCGTCCATTGGGCTTACCATCCCATCTTCTTCAAGTTGATCCATAATTCTGGCCGCTCTATTATAACCGATTCTGAATTTTCTTTGTAGTTTACTGGTCGATGTTTTTTCCTGAGTTTCAAGATATTTTGTGATTTTGCTTATTAAAGCCGCATCTGCATCTTGAGTCGGATCAGGTTCTGACAAATCATCATCTGAATTGTCAGAATTTTCCGGTGCAATATCAGTATATTCCGGCGTGCCTTGAGATTTTACAAATTCTGTAATATCCATCAGCTCACGGTCAGAAATAAATGCACCCTGTAATCTTAAAGGCTTGTTTCTACCTTTAGGTATGAAGAGCATGTCACCTTTTCCCAGAAGTCTTTCTGCTCCTTTTGCATCGAGAATAGTTCTTGAGTCTACAGCAGAAGTTACAGAAAATGCAATTCTTGTAGGTAAATTTGCTTTAATAACTCCAGTCAGAACATTTACCGAGGGCCTCTGGGTTGCAATAACCAGATGAATACCAACTGCACGTGCCATTTGAGCCAGTCGACAGATTGACCCTTCCACTTCGGCTGAAGCAGTCATCATTAAATCTGCAAGCTCATCTATAATTATCACAATAAAAGGCATTGGCTCAAGATCAGAGTCAACTTCTTTCTTGAGTCTTTCAATATCTTCATTATAGGTTGAGATTTTTCTGACTCCACATTCTGCCAGCAGTGAATAACGTCTTTCCATTTCTTCAACGGCCCACATTAGCGCAGAAGCCGCTTTTGATGGATCGGTAACAACCGGAGAAATAAGATGTGGTATTCCGTTGTAAGTCGAAAGCTCAACCATTTTAGGGTCAATCATGACAAATTTTACCTGGTCTGCTCTTGCCTGATAAAGAATGCTTGCAATAATGGTGTTGACGCAGACTGATTTCCCTGAGCCTGTTGAGCCGGCTATGAGTAGATGTGGCATTTCTGCAAGATCTGCAAAAACAGCTTTGCCACTGATCGTAACTCCCAGAGCCAGGTTCAGGTCGGCTGATTTCTTTTTAAATTTTTCGTTTTTGAGCAGGTCATAAAAATATACAGGAGTTGGATTGGAATTCGGTATTTCTATTCCAAGAGCCGGTTTTCCCGGTATAGGGGCTTCAATTCTGATCGCCTGTGCCGCAAGTGCAAGAGCGATATCATCAGCCAGAGATGTAATTCTGGAAACTTTAATTCCCGGCGCTGGCTTCAGTTCAAACCTTGATACTGCCGGCCCTTCGACTATGGCTGTAACCGACGCTTTGATGCCAAATTCTTCGAGAGTTTTCAGCAGTAAAGACGAGCGTTGGCTCAGGTCCGATTGGCTTTGCTGATTGTCGCGGGGCGGTGGCAATTTAAGCAGGTCGAGTGGGGGTAAAATCGAGTGGCTGTAGGGGTTTACCTTTTCCTGTTTGTTTTCATAATCTTCTTCATTGTCTTTAATTTCTTGATCTATGCGGTTGTCTTCGAGAAAGGCAGTTTCATCATAGTCTTTATCCTCTTCAAATTCGTTTTGACCATTTTCATTTTCAAGTTCTACTATGACTCTGAGCTCATCATTGTCGTCGTTTTCGTCTTTTAGTATTTCTGAATTATTGGCTTCTTCTTTGTTGCCGTTATTATTTGATGAGTCTTCTACAAACGAAGCACCGGAAACAGGAATGAAGTTTTCGGTTGGCAATTGATTAATTTGTGCTGAAATAGCTTGAGCAGATGAGTCTGGAGTCTTCTGGGGTTGACTTTCATTCATGTCCTGCCAACATTGAGGGACAGGAATTATGGTGGCGTCTTCTTCGTCGCCTTTATTTTCATCTGCTTCTTCCCTGTAGTTTTCCGGTTTTTTAACTTCTTGTTCTTCTTCAGTTGGGCTCCTGGTATCGGTCTGAGGTTTCGTATTGTCTTCTTCTCTGTCAGGAACTTCCGGGCGGGGTTTGAAGCTGAGAAGTTTTCCAAGCTGGTTTGCAGGGTGGATATCTTTTTCTTCAAAAACCTGCTTAATTCTGTTGATAGTTACATTTATAAGTCTTGAGGTGGTTTTAACCGCTTCTATAAGCATAGATAGCAATGCAAGAGTCAGTTCCCAGGCAAAAATTAACAACCTGGTTGTAAGGCCGGCCAATACAACTCCTGCTGCAAGTAGATCCTTATAAAGAATATCAAGAGCAAAAATAAGAGATGATAGAAAAAGAAAGAAAAACAATATTTTGCTTGGTACTGGCCCGAACATATTTGTAGAGGCTTGCATGGCGTAGACGCCTATTTTACCGCCTTCAAGTCCGAGAAGTGAGAGTCCGGTAACAATTACCCCTATAGAACCGGCTATTCTCCAGCCAAGGTTTTGAAAAGGCCTTTCCATGAATTTTTGAATCCCCATCATTGCAATAAGGGCGGGTAAGATATATACGCCCACACCCAGATAGACCATACAGGAATTAACCAGGCCAGATACTTTTGACGAGCTTAAGTAATGTAACAATGAAAGGGAAAATGCGCTGAACCCGACCATAATAAGACCGGTAGCTTCGCTTCGTTGACGATTGTTTACGCTGAAAGGCAGAGGGGTGGTGCTTTTTCTTTTTTTCTTTTTTGTCGTTGTCCTGGGTCTTCTTGTTTTTCTTTTACTGGTAAGAGGACCTTCTGGTAATAAAATTTTCTTGTTACTCATTGTTTATTTCCCGGAATAATTTATCGCGATGAGGCTGATTAAAGAAAGGGTAAAAAGGTAATATGCAAAAATAGATAGCTTTTGTCGTTTAATAATAAAAACAAGCAGTTTTAGTGAAGCAAATCCTGTTACAGCTGAAATTATAATTCCAATAAGTAAGTCTGTATAAGCAAGATCAGCCGCAATGCCGCGGGATAAAACTTTAGAAATTTCAAGCAGGGTAACGCCACCAACTGCAGGTATCATTAATAAAAATGAAAACCGGGCGGAATCTTCGCCTTTGAGCCCGCCAAGCAGACCTGCGCTTATCGTAGAGCCCGATCGCGAAATGCCTGGAGTGATGGCCAGGCTTTGTGCAATACCAATCAAAATTGCCTTGAAATATCCAAGCTCATTAAGCTGAATTTGTTTTTGAATTTGCTTTTTTTTGATATGCTCAGAAAGCAACAAAAGCAGACCGGTAAATAAAAGAGCGTAGCAGACCAGAGAAGGTCTGGTGAAAATACTTTCGAATTCGTCTTTTAAGGCAAGACCAATAATTGCGGTGGGAACGCTGGCAGAAACAATGAGCATTGCCAGTCGCCTTATTTTTGCATCTTTCCAGCCGGAAATGGTGAAAAATGGCTTCAGATCCGCTCGAAAAAAGAAAATTACGGCAAGCAAGGTGCCGAAATGTACGGCAATGTCTGTTTGAAGGTTGGCTTCAAGATTGGTTTTGCCTGTAAAATGCTGGAAAAGAGTTAAATGTCCAGAGCTTGAAACAGGCAAAAATTCAGTTAATCCCTGAATAATGCCTTGCAACATAATATTCAGCACTGTTGCCTCCATAATAAAATCTTTTATAACAGTATTATCGGTAGGAGCCTTGTGAAAGTTAAATTGAAATTATAAATCTATATAAAAACGAAGCCAGCATATCATATTTTTGTTAATTCCTCGCCGGAGACGCTCTCGTTATCGGCAATTTGATTAATAAAATTATGATAACTATCAAAATCCTGTTATGTCGAGCTACCCTGTTTTCGTTACTCCGGCCGAATAAAATAAGAGTCGAATTCCAGAGGCAGGGTAAAAAATGCTTTATTTAAGACAAAGGGCTCAAAATTTTGAGCCCCTAAGCTTATATTTGTTAATAACATAAACGACGATTATAGGTTTTTCGAACCTAATCAACATTTTTTATTTATTTTATTCTTGGTGATCTTAGAGGCTTTGCGGCTTGGTGTGAGGTAAATTCTTTTTTTTTTACCGGCTGATAATCATTGTCTTAGAATTGCCAGAGGGTTGACTTAAAATAGCTGGAGAAATGGTAAAAATTTAGTCTTAATGGTTCATGATATGGTATACTCTGCCGATAGAATTTCAGCCAGGAGAGATATAAATATGGCAATGACTGCAAATGATCTTAGAAAAGGCATGGTTATTATGCATAATAACGACCTCTGCCAGGTAGTAGACGTTGAATTTGTTCGACCGGGTAACTGGCGGGCAATGGCACAGACAAAACTCAAAAATCTTAAGACTGGTGCTATCTTTCAGCAGCGTTTTCAGACAACTGAAAAGGTGGATGAAGCAATAGTCGAGTCCAGGCTGATGCAGTATTTATACAAGTCTGCCAACTTGTTGCATTTCATGGATACAGAAACTTTTGAACAGCTTGAAATGGAAGATCAGGTCATAGGTGACCAGATAAAGTTTCTGAAAGAAGAAATGGAAGTTTATGTTAAGGTTTATGAGGGAATTGCAATTGGAGTTGAATTGCCTCCAAGCGTTGACCTGGAGGTTATTGAGGCTCCACCCAATGTAAAAGGGAATTCTGCTACAAGTGGAAATAAGCCTGTAACCTGCGAAGGCGGCCACGTAGTTAATGTACCCATGTTTATAGAATCCGGTGAATTTATCAGGGTAGATACACGGACCGGAGATTATCTTGAAAGAACCAAAAACTGAATTTTTAAGATAATCAAGAGAATATTGTCTGTACACAGTCCGGGTTCTACTTCAGGAGTTGGATTTCTTGTAAGTTTGACTTGACTTCTCTTAAAGGTTTAAACACTTTATTTAATCTGTAGAGAGTCGATAGAGATCTACTCTTAATAGAAAGGTTTCTTAAATGGGGCTGCTAAAAAAACGTAAAAAATTGCCGTTTTTATTGGCAACGGGAGTGTTCTTGCTTCTGTCGGCCAGTTTTATGGCGGTGTATTTCTGGTCTGAAAAAGGTCCCGGGAGGGGAGTTGCTTCCGCGCTTGAGGCTCCTGTTATGCCCCCCGGCCTTAATTCGCCAGAGATTGTAGCGCCTCCAACTACACCTGGAGTATCACCGAAGGAAGAGCAAGAGAGTCAGGTGATAGAAAAGCCGGTTAAAGAACCTGAAGCCAGGGCAGTAAAAGCTGATCTCAAAAAAGCAGAAAAGCAGGAAGATAAAAAAGTTATTGCGCAGAAGGTGAAGGATGATACGGTAGAAAAAGCTTCTTCACAGGAGATCGGCCTGCAGGAACCCGATGAAATGTTGCGGGATTATTCAGAAAATAAAGTTGTTGCGACTGCTGCGCCCGTGGAAGATGTAGCCCCAGACGCTATGGAGGTCGAAGAAGGCCGAGTTGAAGAATCTCAAGTTAAAGAACCGGTTGTAGACAAAGAAGATGAAGCTGCCCGAGAGATCGTAAAACCTGCAAAATCTGAAACAAAGCAGAAAAAAGCTTCGGATAAGCCTGTAAAGGTAAAAAAGTCTCAAAGCCCTGAAGAAGAGCTGCCCAAAGCCCCAGAAGCTGATATTAAGCAGAAGAGTGTAGAAAAAAAGAAGCCGGCCAGGGCAGCGAAGGCACCATCCACAAAAAGAAGAAAAGTTCAGAGCAAAAAAACAACCACAGAGATTCCGACGGAAGTTCCACCCGAATGGAACTGGTTTAAAGCCCCTCTTAAGGTTGATAGAGTTAAGGGGAAGGTTTCGATCAGCTCTGGCTTAGATGCTATTGAATCAATTCGCCCCGTGCATAAAGAACATGGAAAAGACAGTAAAGAAAGAGCTGTTGAGAAAATAAAAGAAGTTGCCACAAAGACTGAAGTCAAAGAAAAGAAACCTTTCGCCAGAGCTCTTGCCAGGATGGCAAAGTTGAAAGCAAAAAGAAGCAGCAGTAACGCTAAGAGCAGGCTTCAGCAGTTAAAAGCGGCTGAGAAGCCATTAGAAAAGGTTTCTCCAGCCTTAAAAAGAATTAATGACCTGTTACAAAAGCTTAAAGTGCAGAGCAATGCAATGCAAATGACTCAAAGACTTTTTGAGAGACATGCATCGTCTGCAAATAGCTCGTTAGATTCAGCAGAAGCAATTAGCCCGGACAATGATTCAAGCAGGGGGGCGTTAAGTAGTTGTCATAAGGCAAATGCCACCACCGGGGTTGCTGATGATGCGTCGAAAAGCAGTGTTAGCGGAGGACTTAGTATGAGAATGCGCGAGTTTGTAAGGTCAGGCACTTGGTTGAATTCCAGATCATAATAGTTACAAAGTTGGCCGGTTTGCAGAGGCTGAAATAGCTGCAAACCGGCTTTTTATTTTAGCCAATTTCTTAAAAAAACAAATAAAGCTTTATTTATAATAGATAAAATGGCCTGAGAGATATAATGTATTGAATTTCGTTTTGAAAAAGAATAATTTTTTAAAAATATACCAGGCTTTCTTCTGTAAGAAAGTGAAATTGAATAAATAAAACTTTAAAAAGGGCGGCGGGTTTGTTTTGGTGATTTGTAGCAAAATGGTTTTATGAAAAACTGTTGTTGCTACCAAACAATGAAAAACAGGAAGAAGTTGAAATTTGTTTCTTAAATCTTTGAAAAAAATTTCTTACTTTTTATTTAGAATCCGGCTTTTGGGGTGGAGAAATTTTTTTAAAATATTGTGGAAATAAGTCATAAATAAGAGTATTTTTAATGTTTAATAACCCTATGGATAAAAATAAAGTCGTTATTATTGGAGTAGGTGAAGCTCAGGACCCTTTGCCAGAAGCTGAAAAACCTACAAGATTCTGGGTTCATGCCGGGTCTTGTAAAAAATGTGGTTGTGCCGGTAGAGCCATTGAAAATAAAAATAATCTAATTTTACTGGTCTGTGAAAATTGCGGAGACGAAGTTGAGCTAGGTATCGACCCGGACAATTTTCATGAAGTCACTTATGTTTATTGGTGTAATCAGGCAAAATTTGCAACTGATATGGTCAAATTAAGTCCCGAAGAAAAGGCGCGACTGGAAAAAGTCTTTGCCGAATTCGAAAATGAATATGAGCTTCCCCGCTGGGCTGTGCAAATAGTTGGCGGAAGATGTTTGAAATCCGGGCAATGCGTGAATTTTTCATGCAAATATAATAAGCCTGTACAATGAGGCAGGGTGAAAAATGAATAAGAAAATTTTAGAAATCAATCCATTCGTTCGCAATGCAATTGCCGGAAAAAAACCTGTTGTTGCTCTTGAATCAACTATAATTTCCCATGGCATGCCTTATCCTCAAAACGTTAAGGTGGCAATGGAACTTGAAGAGGTTATTAGAAACAGGGGAGCAGTTCCAGCTACAATTGCAATTATAGATGGAAAAATCTCTGTTGGATTATCCCAGGATCAGATCGAATTTCTTGCCAGCGGAACTGAGATAAGCAAAGCTTCAAGAAGAGATATTCCCTCTGTTCTGGCCAGGAAAAAGCATGCAGCAACAACTGTCTCGGCCACTATGATTTGCGCCTCTATGGCTGGTATAAAATTTTTTGCAACCGGAGGAATAGGAGGGGTACATCGTGGCGTTGAAAAAACTATGGATATTTCTGCAGATCTCGAAGAATTTTCCAGAACTCCTGTACTTGTTGTGTGTGCCGGCCCTAAAGCTATCTTGGATATAGAAAAAACTATGGAGTATCTGGAAACAAATGGAATACCGGTAATCGGCTACAAGACTGATCAAATGCCGGCTTTTTATTATGCCAGAAGCGGCATAGGTATTCCCTGCAGAGTTGACACTCCCTTTGAGGCCGCCAGTATTTTTTATAATTCTATTAAATTGAATTATGGTTCGGGTGTGCTGGTAGGAAACCCTGTTCCGGAAAAATATGCAATGTCTGTAGTAGAAATAGAGAAAAATATAGACCTTGCAATTAAGGATGCGCAAGAACAGGGAATTAGCGGACAGCAGTTAACCCCATTTTTGTTAGATTCTTTGTTGAAAAAGACGGGGGGAGAAAGTTTGAAAACAAATATTGAGCTGGTAAAAAATAATGCAGATGTTTGTGCCCAAATAGCGGTTGATTTTTCGCAGATTTCTGGCTAGTTTTTAAAAAAGTGATAATAAAAGAGGTGTTTTTTGTCAGTAAAAAATGAAAATATATGTCCCTTCTGTATGAATAAAGTTAATCCGGGGGCAAAAAAATGTCACCATTGCAGAGAATGGTTAACCAAAATTATTTCTACTGATGATATATTTCTTAATAAATCTTCGAATTATTGCAAAACGAAGGAAATGGATAATAATTTTTTTTCGTTTCAGGGGAGAATCGCGGAAAAAATTCCTGGAATTGGATACTGGTATCTATATTTATTTTTGAGTATTTTCTTGTTTGCGCTTATTTCAATTTACTGGACCTATTCAAATGAGAAACGAATTTATCTTATTTCTTTTTTTCTTTATGCTGTTCAAATGTTTTGTTCGTCAGCCGGAATTGTCTGGTTTGAAAAGAAACTGAATAATTTCAGCAGTGAAATTTCCATGATCACGAATTGGTCTACGGAAAAAAGTTATCAGTATTATGATAGAGCCAAAAGGTATATTTTTGCTGACCGACACTCTTTTATTACCGCTTTGATTGTTTGTTCTGCCGCAGTATTAGGCGACAAATTTGTGGTGGGTTCGCCATTTAAGAGTAGTACTTCTTTTGTTTTTTTTCTTGTTTATGAAGCCATTTATCTCTTCTGGACTGCATGTCTTGTTGCTGTTTTTTTTAAATTTGCTCTTTTTGTTCGGAGGCTGGGAGATGAAGAATTAGATATTCTTCTCATTCAAGAGGAGAACTCTGGCATCAGATTATTGGGTAAACTTGTGCTTCAATCAGCTCTTTTTGTAATTATTCCGTACTCCCTTGGAATTTTTGCCCGGCAGATTGGAGAATGGGACTTTGGCTTTTCTTTAATCGCCTGGTTTTGCTGCTTTGGCATAGGTATTTTATTCTATTTATTTTATCCTATATATAATATTCACCGTGCCATGAGAAGAGAAAAGGAAAAAAAGCTCTCTCTTGTTTCTGTTGAACTGAATAATTTGCTTTCAGGTGGCTATATTTCACACGAACATATACATAAAGTTAAGAATTTAATCGAAATCAGAAGTCATTTACAGAGTGTAAATACCTGGCCATTTGATATGAATGAGGTTGCAGGGCTGCTTTCGGCGCTTGTTATTCCAATGGCTTCAATTTTAATTGATCTTTATTTGAAGAGCTGAAAAAATAAAAAATTTTTTTCTGAAAAATTTATTGTTTGATAATTGATTTGATCGTTTGCAAGCTTTTATAGAAAGGCTTTTCAGGGACAGAATAAAATTATTCTTCTAGTTGACAAATTATAATAATATTCTCTTTAGCTATTGCGGAAAGCTAAACTTTCATTACAATTAAAGGAAAGCTCAACGGTACACCCCGTTGTGTTTGTTCTAAAAGAAAATTCCAGAATGGAGTGAGTGAAATGAGAAAAAATACGCTTAGAGTTCTCAGCCGTGTGATGTGCCTCATTCTTCTGGCCAGTGTTGTCCTTCAAGCGCCGTTAATGGCAGTTGAGTCCATACCGGTCAGAGTGGGTGGCCAGTCGTTTAATGTTACCCCTGGGCAGTGGGTTTCTGTTAGATCAGGAACTCATGTAAGTCATTACAATGTAAGATTTGTTAATGGTCGACCTGTTGCTCTCGAAATGAGTCAATATACCAAGCTGGTTTTTGGTAGTTCTGGTTCAGCAGGTTCGGTTGCTGACGATGTAGCTAATGCCGGATCTACCGCAGACGATGTTGCTGCTGCCGGCTCGACAGCAGATGACGTAGCTGCAGCCGGGTCTACTGCAGACGATGTAGCCGCAGCCGGATCGGTTGCAGATGACGTAGCAGCAAGTCCTAATCCAATGGGTGGAGGAATGGCAGATGACGTTGCACAATCGGGCTCTGTAGCTGATGATGT
>JBNJGH010000022.1:0-2827 GCA_051747585.1 Candidatus Rifleibacteriota bacterium | reverse complement strand
CTGGTTCAGTAGCAGATGACGTTGCACAATCGGGCTCTGTAGCTGATGATGTAGCTCAAGCTGGTTCAGTAGCAGATGACGTTGCACAATCGGGCTCTGTAGCTGATGATGTAGCTCAATCTGGCTCAGTAGCAGATGACGTTGCACAATCAGGCTCTGTAGCTGATGATGTAGCTCAAGCTGGTTCAGTAGCTGATGATGTTGCAGCAGCCGGTTCGGTAGCTGACGATGTTGCAGGGGCTAATTCACAGACCACTACTCAGACTTCGCAGACTTCCCAGACTACCCAGACCACTAGAACCTGGGATCCCGCCAGACATCCCAGAGATCCTCAGACAGGTAGATTTATCTCCCATGATGAAGCTATTAAAAGAGGTTTGATGGATCCTCCTGCAGGTTCTACTGCAGACGATGTTGCTGCCGCAGGCTCGACAGCAGATGACGTAGCCGCAGCCGGGTCTACCGCAGATGATGTTGCACAGGCCGGATCTACAGCTGATGATGTAGCTCAAGCTGGCTCAACCGCAGACGATGTTGCTGCAGCGGGCTCAGTTGCTGATGATGCAGCGCAGGCCAGTGGAAAACCTGGATTTAAAGAGACCGTTAAAGGAAAATTCCAGGGTGGTTATTATACCGGTAAAGGTATGGCTAATCAGGGAGTCCAGAATGTTAAAACCAGTTTAAAATCAGGTTTTAGTCCTAAGAATCTGCTTGTTACCGCTGGTATTACCGTTGGTGTCGACCTCGCTACTCAGATAATGAGAGGCGAAAAGCCAAGCGCTAAAAAAGCTTTAAGAACAGTTGCTAGTGCTGAATTTGTTGGTGGTGTCGGTGGTGCCGTTCTTGGTGCAGCCGGTGGATCGTTCTTCGTTCCATTCCTCTCTGCAGTCCCTGTTGTGGGAGGTGCTTTAAGCGCATTAGCTCCAGCATTTGGTTCAATTGTCGGTGCTTCTATGGGTGCTTATACGGCAGGCGACCTTAAAAACGGTAGATTCTCAATAAAAGAGGCTTTTAAACGAATAGACTGGGTTGGAGTTACCGGTCAGGCAATTGGTTCAACTGTCGGTGCCGCACTTGGTTCGGCTCTTGGTCCAATCGGAACTATTGCCGGTGGTATTGTCGGTGGTTATGCCGGTAACTGGGCAGCGCAGAAAATATCCGCAATGTTTGGGAAAGGTAGAGCAGCACAGCTTCCAGAAATGAATATGCCTACCGGAAACGGAAACCCGATGGGTGGCTATACCGGTGGTGAAGTAACCATAGGTGGTGACGAAGCCATTGATGTTGGTGCCGGTCCTATGGCAGATGAAGATATATTGGTTATAGATGAAGACGCCGAGGTTGTAGGCGATTATGAATCTGAAGTTGCTCTGGCATATTCCAAATATCAGGAACTTTACAAGCTTTACAATGAAATGCTTAGACAGGGACGTCGTGAAGACGCACTCTCTGTTGCAGAAGCAATGAATGAAGCTAAAAAGGAATATGATGAACTCAAAGCAAATGCAGGAAAATAAAACTCTCTAAGCGTAAGAGATAAAGTTCTAAAAAAGACCGCCCTTTAACCGGGCGGTCTTTTATTTTGTCTGATTTTTTTATCCGGGTTTTTTATTTTAAAGCTTGCGCAATAATACAAGTGTTACATCATCCGGATAAGGCCCGGGGATTCGGAAACTGTCAAGACGTTTGACCATTTCTGTCAGTATTTCCTGGGCACTCATATCGGTTCGAGCCAGTTCCAGATAGGTATCTCGGAATCTGTCGTAGCCGAACATTTCCCCTTTAGTATTTGAACATTCTATTATCCCGTCAGAATAAAGAATTACTGCATCCTTGCTTCTCATAGTAAGGCTTTGAGCCTTACCACGTCTCTTTTTCGTTGCCCCAAGTGGCATTGAAGGTATTTGAATCTCTCGGGCTGAATCATTATGAGCTTCATAATAGTATGGAAAGGATTGCCCTGCATTATCTATCTCAAGAAAAGAATTGTCAGGGTTTAGCACCAGGGTTACAAACGTCATAAATTTGTGCCGGGGTTTTAACTCCTTGTTAAATAGAGAGTTAAGTTTGTCCATCAGATAACCTGGAAAGCATTCTCCTTCAAGATCAAAATAGTTTACCGTTGCTTTGGCCATAGCCATTGCCAGGGCAGCCGAGATTCCGTGTCCGGTGACGTCACCCAGGATTATTGCAGTTCGTCCGTCATTTAAAGGAATAACATCATGGTAGTCTCCGGCCAGATCAGTTGCCGAAGCCCTGAAACGGGCAAGATCGTATCCTTTTGGTGCTTGAATTTTATCTGGCAGCAGGCTTTCCTGAACAACTCTTCCGTATTCGAGCTCTTTAAATTCAGCTATTACTGAATTAAAGGCTATTGATAAAGAGCCGAACTCGTCATTTCTTCTGACTGGAATACGAAAATTTTGTATTCTGTTTCTGATCGCACCGATTCCCTCTGCTATATCACCAATAGGCTTAATAATTAGTTTGATTAAAAATAGTGCTCCTGATAGAGAGACTAAAAGAGCCAATGCACTAATAGTCGAAAGTCTGAGTTTAAAGGGCTCTAAAGTTGCCAGTCTCTGTGGTTTTGAGATTAAATTGAAGAATACGTGGCTGCCGACATTCTTTTCCGGTTTGATGGTAACCCAGTAAGGTACATTGTTGAGGGTGGTTTTTCTAAATAAAACCTTACCGGTACGCAGACTGACTATGGCACCTTGAAGTAACTTTTCTTTTTCCAGTCCCTCTAGAGGGGGGGAAATTTCGAACTCACTATATCGATAATTCATCTCAGTTGAAAGAAGCAGGCTGAGCCTTTTATTGC
>JBNJGH010000021.1:9242-42737 GCA_051747585.1 Candidatus Rifleibacteriota bacterium | reverse complement strand
CTGGTTATTACTGATAATTTCGGGGATAACTCCAACCGATGTTCCGACAACGGGTTTGGCACAGGACATAAATTCAAGCGCTGCCCTTGAGTTGGCTTCCGAACCAATAGAAGTAATTAGTCCGATATCTAGTTCTGCCAGAATTCCGGCGATGTCTTTTCTCAAGCCAAATGAGATTACCTGGTCACCTATGCCTAAATTTTGAGCAAGTTTGTGTAACCATTTAAAAGTTCTTTCATTTTCGTAACCCAGGGCGACCAGTTTAAACGCCACATCGATTTCCGGATCTTCATTAAGTATTTTTATTGCTTCAAGCGCATATTCATGACCTTTTACCGGGTCGAGCCTGGCAAGAAGGCCGATGAGTATTTCATTGTTTCCTATATTTATATCTTTGCGAAAATAGTCGTTTGCAGCGTCGCGTGGTTTGAACTTGTCTGTATCAACGCCACCATAAACTATACTTATTTTGTCTTCAGAATAATCCAATATTTCCCGGCAGAGACTTTTGTGATTTTTTGAGCCTACAACCAGATGGTCTGTCCACTCATGATGCACGTAACGGTTGATAAAGTGGCCCTTTGGTGGATCTATATCGGTTCGAACTCTGACAACCAGGCTTTCAGGGCAATATTTTTTTGCTATCATGCCTGCCATCCAGGCACCTTCGTTTATATGTGCAGAAATAAAATCGGGCTTGAATTGCCTGAATATGTGCTTCATTCTTTTCATGGCATGAAGAAACAGGTAAGGATTACGATGATTGAGCCTGATACTCGTATCCATGGGGATTCCGGCTTTTTCTGCTTTGTAAGCAGGTTTGCCGGGCTCGGTTAACAGTAAAACTTCATGACCGAGCTCTATCAATTGCCGGGAAACCGAAATACAATAATTTGAAGCACCGCTCCAGTTTGGTGAATTAAGAATTTGAATTATTTTCATTACTCTTTGAATTCATCTCCAGAAATTTAGCGAAACTGACAGAATTTTGAAAAGCATCCCCGGCAGCGGCTATGAAACCCTGCCATCCATCACGAAACCCCTGCTTGAGTAGATACCTGCGTAAAAACCTGAAATAGGGGCGCAAAAATAAATAGCGCAGCTTGTTAAACATTGAAGGATTCATATTTGAATTAAGCCAGAATTCTGCCTGAAAACTGGTATAAAAATTCATTTTTCTTATATAGTCTTGTAATTCGGGGTAGGGGCAATGCTCAAAAGCGTTTTGTAATAATCCTACTTTTCCTTTTACTTCGAGCATTTCATGAACATGTTTGTTTGCAAAACCTGCTTTGCCTCTTTTAAAAAGACGCAGCTGTATGTCGGGATATTGACTTCCATGTTGCAGCCAGCGACCGAAAAATATGTTTTTACGCGGAAGCTTGTAAGCAGCATATTCATCAGATTCAATAGCCGTTTTAATTTCTTCTGCCAGTTGAGTCGGGATCACTTCATCCGGATCCAGATAAAAGATCCAGTCTGTTTTCAGCTGTTCAAAACCAAAACTTTTATTTACATTGAGATTTTTGTTGTTCGGCCGATCGAATAATCTTACTCCGTCGAATTCTTTAACTATTTCACGGGTTTTATCTGTTGACTCACAGTTAACAACAACTATATCATTTGCAAATGCTGCAGATTTTAAAGCCCGCGCGATTTGCTTTTCTTCATTATGTGCTATAAGAGATATACCCAGAGTGGTCATAAACTTTTCCTTAATAGATTTGCTGAATTATCGCAAATTGCAGGTTTTATTTCAAGTGTCGACTGTTTGTTGTAGCTAAAAAGTTGGAACCTTTTAAACCTGACCTGGTCAAAAGTTTAAGGCTTCATCCTTATCGCCAATAATAAGGGGGAATAAATTAGTGATTGAGATGAAAAATATTACCAGATATTTTGGTAATTTTAGAGCACTTAACAATGTAAATTTAAAAGTAGAAAAGGGCGAAATTCTTGGCTTGCTGGGGCCAAACGGTGCCGGAAAAACAACCGCCATGCGAATTCTTACCAGCTTTCTTCCCGCTACTTCAGGCACTGCAACTGTTGCAGGCTATGATGTTTTTGAAGATTCAATCGAGGTAAGGCGTCGGCTTGGTTATTTACCTGAAACTCCGCCTCTTTATCATGAAATGACAGTTGAATCTTATTTGAATTTTGTCGGTGAAATTAAAGAAGTACCGCGAAAGGTCAGAAAAGAAAGAATTGTTGAAACAGCGCAGAGAATGGGTTTGGCGGACCATCTCGATAGAGTTATCGGTCATCTTTCCAAGGGCTTTCGCCAGAGAGTAGGCATTGCACAAGCCTTGCTGCATAACCCTGAAGTTTTGATTCTCGATGAACCTACTGTAGGGCTTGACCCAAATCAGATCATTGAAATCAGAAGCCTTATCAAAGATCTGGCCAAAGATCACACCATTATTTTATCTACTCATTATCTGGCCGAAGTCAGTATGACCTGTAATCGTGTAGTAATTATTAACGAAGGCGAGATTGTGGCGGTTGATTCGGTAGAAAACCTGGAAAAGAATTCTTCGGGTAGATTTCATTGGAAAATCACTCTCAAGCCGTCAGCAGATTCTAACTGGCGCGAAATTATGCAAAAATGCGAAGCAGCCAGAATTTTAGATGAAAGCCAAGAAGATGGACTGATTAAACTTAATCTTGAATTAGCTGAAGAAAAAGATTTTGATCCTCTTTTCAGCAAAATTGTTGCTGAGGGCACGGTTTTTCGGGAAATTTCCCCGGTTAAAGTCAGCCTGGAAGAGGTATTTATCAAACTCACCTCAGGAGAAGAAAGGGGGGCTGACGCATGAAAATTTTTGCCGTAATGAAAAAAGAGCTGCAGAGTTTCTTTTTTTCGCCCATAGCTTATATAGTATTCGCCTCTTTTTTATTGATTGTCGGCTACCTGTTCTGGGTTGTGCTGGTAACCAGTAAAATGGCATCTCTTGAACCTCTTTTATACAATGCTTCTTTTGTATTATTGCTGGCTTCGCCGGTAATGACAATGCGATTGATCAGCGAAGAACGAAAATCCAGAACCATGGAGCTGCTTCTTACCTCGCCCATATCGCCCTTTGAAATAATTACCGGTAAATTTCTGGCCTGCCTGATTCTTTATCTTGTATTGATTATTTTAACTTTTCAATATCCATTTATTCTTGCACAATATGCGAACGATTTTGATCTGGGGCCGGTCTACAGCGGTTATTTTGGCTTGATTCTATTGAGTGCAGCCTTTATTTCCATTGGCCTGTTTGCCAGCTCTTTGAGTGAAAACCAGGTTGTTGCTGCCATGCTGAGCTTTGGCGGAATGTTGCTTTTCTGGATCTTCGGCTGGGCAGAACATGCATTCGATAATGCTTTTGGTGAAATTTTAGGCAGCCTGTCAATTTTTGACCGTTATTCTGATTTTTTAAGAGGTGTGATTGATAGCGGCAACGTTGTCTTTTTTATAGTTTTTACATTTATATGGTTGTTTCTTGCCACCAGAGTGCTTGAATCAGAAAGGTGGAGGTAAACTCAAATGAAAGATAAAAGAAAAATACAGATACCTGTTTATCCATACATTATACTTATTCTTGGTCTTGTGGCTATTTTGACTTCAGGGTTGCTTTATGCCAATTTTCCAAGTGAAGGAAGGCTTGCTGTCGGCACTCTTGCCGGCGGTATTATGGTAGTAGCACTTTCTTTTCTGCTACGCCCGGCGATGTTTTATGAGCTGGTTAAAAATAAAAGAACCCTGTTATGGGTAAATGATATAGTTCTGGTTCTTATTATTATAGGAATCGGAGTTCTTCTTGCTCATATAGGTTTCCGAAGAAATATACGCTATGATTTTACCCGCAACCAGATGTTCTCGATCTCTGATCAGACGATAAAAACAGTTAGGAATCTTAAAAAAGATGTAAAGATAACTGCCTTTTATCCGCAGAGCACTCGTGAAGAAGATATGGTAAAAGAATTGCTCGACGAGTATCAACGTCACAGCGATAAACTTATTGTGAAGTTTGTTGATCCTTTTCGTGACCCTATGACAGTAAAGGCAATGAACGTAGACTCGCCGGGTACTTTGGTGGTTCAGTGTGAAACCAGTCGAAAAGACATTATGGGAACTGATATCTTTGTTAGTCCGTCTTCCCATGCCGGCCCTGAAAGTAAACCTAAATTCAAGGGTGAACAGGTTATTACTTCTGCAATTATCAATGTGACCAGTGGAACTAAAAGAAGAGTGGATTTTGTAAGTGGACATGGCGAGGCTTCAATAACCGGTCATAAAGGCCGCGATGTTGCCGGATTAAATGAACTGTTAAATCGGGAAAACTATGACGTAGAAGATATCAACCTTATTCAGCAGGATATCGCTTCGGAAACAACAGTTCTGGCTATAATTTCTCCGCAAAGAGATTTCCTTGAATCTGAACTTAACAAGATAAAATCTTTTGTTCGCGGTCGCGCAGGCAAGCTTATAGTTGCTCTCGATCCTATGAGCGAAACCGAAAATCTTGAAAACTTTCTTTTATCTGAATTTGGCGTGCTTGCCAATAATGATGTGGTAGTCGACCCTAGGGGAATTCAAAGAGAATACTGGACCGTAGCTCCGGAACTAACCTCACATAAATCTCTTGAGCCGCTTGCAGAAAATAATCTTGTAAGCATTATGTTTCATTGTCGCAGTCTCAATCTGGAAAAGAAAGAAACTTTTAAAGCAGAACCTTATTTAAAAACAGTTGATACTGCCTGGGCAAAGCGGGGACTTGAAAGTGGCGAACAAATAAAACTTGCATTTGAACAGGGTAAAGATGCACGCGGGCCTTTTAATCTGGCTGTCATAGCTGAAGGTCAGAAAACAGCTTCGGGAGCCAGAATTCTTATTTTTGGCGATTCCGATTTTATTTCGAATTCATTTATCGGTTTTGGCGGCAATAAAGACCTTTTTATAAACAGCGTGAACTGGTTGGCTGGTCAAGAGCAGATGATCTCGATAAGACCTAAGGTTGTAGAAGTTTCTGAGGTTATTCTCGATCAAGCTTCCGCTAATCATATTTTTACTGTTTGTGTAGTGATTTCACCATTGATTGTCGTTCTGCTCGGAGCAGGTGTTTTCCTTTATCGAAGGAGAGTTTGAGATGCTTAAAAGATTTAAACCAACTTTAATCGCTTTTCTGGTATTGGTGATGTTGCTTATTTATGCCAATTATTATGAAACAGAAAAAATTCTCGAACCCGGAGAACAAAAGCCGCAGCCGGTAATAGGGCTTGAAGCCGATGAAATAGAGTCTGTTACATGGTTGCAAAACGATAAAGAAAACCTGAAACTGCAAAAAAGCGGTCAGGAATTTAAAATAACTCTTCCCAGGACTTATGATGCTGCATACGCTGAAGTAAAGGGAATTCTTGATCATTTTGCCGAATTGAAATCTGAAATGATTGTGGCCGAAAATGCTACCGATACTTCGCTGTTTGGTATAAGCGAAAACTCACCTGAGGTTAAAATAACCGGAAAAAACAAAGCCGTTAACTTATTGCTCGGCAGTAAATCACCGGTAGGAGGCTCTTATTATGTTTCCAAAAAGGGTAACCCCCGGGTATACATGGTGCCGAGTTACATTCGAGGCGACTTTTATAAAACCGTTGAGAACCTGAGAAACAGGACGGTTTTCGATGAAAAATTTGGCAGGGTTTCTTCCATTAAGCTTGAATATGCTGATAAAACAATTGAGCTTGAAAATAAGGATTCAATCGAATGGTTTATTAACCAGCCGGTCACTTTGCCTGCTGATTCCGAGGTCATAGCTGCCTTGATTCAGAAATTGCAGAGTCTGAAAATTTCCAGATTTGTTGAAGATGAACCCAAAGATATAAAACAATGGGGTTTTGCACCATACGAATTTAAAATTTCTCTTACTAATGACGCAGGGGTGAAATTTGCCCTGCAAACCGGAGAAACCTCAGCAAATGAAGTTTACTTTAAGACGAATAAAAACCAGGAAATACATGCAATACTCAGATCAGATTTGCAGGCCCTGCAGAAAACAGTTAGCGACCTGCGAGCCAAATACTTTCCTGAAATAGAAAAAGAAAAAATCACCGGCTTAGAGCTTAAAACTGCTTCAGAAACAATTGAACTGGTCAAAAAAGATGACGAATGGTTTCTAAACGATAGAGTTGTTCCGGCAGGAGAAGTGAATGCCTTCATCGATAGCTATAAAAACGCTACCGTAAGAGAATTTCTAAGTATAGACAAAAAGGACGAGAATGAGCTTGAGAATCCTGAAGATAATGATTCTTTCGTTTTCAAAACTGAAGGCGACAGGTATGCTTTCATTCTTGGCGAGGTAGAAGGCATAAATATTTCGATACTGCACAACAACGAGATTTATGTTGCCGGAATCGAAATTAATAACGCTTTTAAAAAGCTTGTTACCAAAGTTAAGCAGGCAACCGAAAACAACCCTGTTCTTAAAGGCAACTCAAACTAATCGATCTGAATAATTAAAAGCAAAGCGAAGCAAAATCACTCCTGCCAATGACATATGTTGTAGTCCCTGTGCGATTGTTTTGCTCTGGTGGTTGAGCGGAGTCGAAACCACCAATGCATAATCGTAGATTATGAAATAAAGCATTATTTCTTTAAAAAATTTTTGAGTTTTTTATAGCTGAGAGTGTTGATCAAATCCTTTTTTTCAAGGCCGGCTCTTCTTGCTGTTCCCACGCCAAATCTTAAATTGTCAAGAGAACCGGTAGAATGTGCATCTGTGCCGAAACTGAATTTGATATTGTGTTTTTTGGCAGCCCGAATGAATTTATCATTCAGATCAAGACGTGCGGGATGACAATTTATCTCAACAGCAATATTCTTTTGTTTACACTTCTTGAATATTTTATCAAAATCTGCATTATAACCTTGCCGTTTATTGATCATTCTGCCCGTAGGGTGGGCCAGAATGTTAACATGTTCATTATCGAGAGCTTTTAATATTCTTTCCGTCATCTCTTTTTTGCTTGAATTGAAACGGGAGTGCACTGAGACAAGAACAATATCCAGTTCACGCAATATTTCTTCATTATAGTCGAGATTTCCATCGGGCAAGATGTCAACTTCGGCTCCTTTTAATATTTTTATGCTTTCGGAATTCTGGATTCTTTCTATCTCTTGCCATTGTTGTTTTATCTGTCTTTCTTTCAATCCTTTGGCTATTCTTTCGGTTTTGGAATGATCAGTTATCGCAATATATTCGTATTTTCGTTCCCTGGCTTTTTTTGCCATGTTTTTTATTGAATCAAACCCGTCGCTGTATTTTGTGTGCATATGCAAATCGCCTTTTACAGCCTTTAATTCAATCAATTCTGGCAATTTATCTTCCTTTGCCTGCTCTATCTCACCCTTGTTTTCTCGCAATTCCGGTGGAATCCATTGAAGCCCGAGACTTTCGTATATATCTTCTTCGTTAGCCCCTGCAATTTTTTCGTCAGTTTTTTTGTTGAACAGGCCATATTCTGAAAGTTTACAGCCCTTCTTAAGAGCCAGCTTTCTTAATTCGATATTATGGCTTTTGCTTCCGGTAAAATATTGCAGTGCCGCACCGTAACTGTCTTTTGCAACCACTCTTAAATCTGCATCTATACCTTCATCGAGTACTACTGAAGATTTTGTTTTTCCCTTAACTAAAATTCTGGATACATTTTTCATTTTGATGAAAGAATTCATTACTTCGCCGGGTTTTTTTGCGAAAACCAGAATGTCTACATCTCCAATGGTTTCTTTCATTCTTCTTAGAGAACCGACATAGTCTATTTTTTCAATGTCATTATTTTGTTTTAAGTAATCAATAATCTCATGCGCAATTTTCCAGGCTTTGCCAAGCCCTATTCTTTCATGGCTTTTTTCAAACTGTTTAATAGACTGTATTAAGTTTTCTTCTGTCTTCCTGCCAAATCCTTCAACTTCCCGTAGCTTTTTTTCTTTGATTGCTTTTTTCAGATCATCAAGATTTTCGATCTCAAGTTCCTTAGAAAGCTTTTTAACTTTACTGGGGCCAAGTCCTTTTATTTTGTTTAAATTGATGAGTTCTTTACTTGTTTCTTTTCCAAGCTCTTCCCATTCCTTTACGCTTCCTTTATCTATAAAATCAGATATGTGTTCGGCAAGATTTTTACCTATGGTGGGTATATCCTCAAGCCCTTTTTTTCCTTCCCGCTCATATATTTTGCTGATATTTTTATCCATTGTTTCTATCTTGTTAGCAGCGTTCCTATAGGCTCGTGGCTTCCATTTGATTTCCTGCATTTCCATGATATCTGCTATTTCTCTAAGCTTAGAAGCAATTTCACGATTTTTCATTTTTTGTCCTCTTATTTTTTGTTTTTTCATTTGCCACCTCGTTATGTAATTTTACTATCTTAAACTGTTGTCTACAAATTACTGATGCTTGCCCCAGCAATTCTCGGTCAGCGACCATCAGTTGGTTTTCGAAAAGAATATTCCTCACACCAAGTTGCAAAGCCACAAAGAAAATAACCACAGAGCCCTCAGAGAATCACAGAGAATCTTTTTCAGCCAGGATTTGTCCTGTGGACAAATAGCCGGCGGTTTCACCGCCCGGCTTTTCCTTCTTCAGCAAGCCTTCAGAAAAACACGAGTGCTTTTCTGAAGGCTTGCTGAAGAAGGAAACAATGGCTGAAAAAGATTAAAAAATCAACTCTGTGCCCTCGGCGTCCTCAGTGGTTTAAATTCTTTATTTGCCCTAAATAAATAAAACCAAAATTTTACAAACCAGTTAATAATGATTGACCGAGAATAGCTGTGGTTGACCAGTTATTTAGGCTGTGATAACAATAGTGAGCTATTGCATAAATTATATGCAATTATTTAAAAGAATATTTTTTTTACCATAATTATTGGAGGGGGAACTTTTATTGAACAATCATGACAGCAACAGTTCACTGGCTTTTAAACAAAGACTGAGATATCGTTTTGATTGCCTTATGGCCAAAGGGGTAAAAGGGCAGTTTTTGATGCTTGCTGTGGTTGGTTTGATAATGCTTGTTGTCATAACCCTGGGCACAGTAATTCTGGCAAAATTGGTTGGTTTTGAATCTCTGAATCTGGTTAATCTGACTGCTAAAGTTTTCATGCTTTTACTTGTTCCTGATCCGCAGTTTCTGGAAGAAGAAGGGTTGTTGCTTTTTGCTGCATGCGTGGCGAGCATTTTTGGCGGTCTTTTTGTGGGCGGCACCCTTATCGGTATTCTCACAACAGCAATTGACGGAAAGATGGAAGAGTTAAGGCGCGGGCGGTCGTTTGTCGCTGAAGCCGGTCACACGGTTATTCTGGGTTGGTCCAGCAAAATTCACAGAATTATAGAAGAAATTGCGATAGCCAACGAAACTCAGCCTGGGCAGGCAATAGCAGTTTTAAGCAAACATGATTCGATTGAAATGGAAGAAGAGATTAGCTCGCAAATTGAGGATTTTCGTGGTACCAACCTGGTTTGTCGTTCTGGTAACCCTATATCAATAACAGACCTGGAACTGGTAAACCTTAAAGACGCTAAGGCAATTGTAATTCTTTCTCCCGAAGAAAAAAACGATCCGGACAGCCATATTATAAAAATTCTTCTCTCGGTTGCTAAAATTGTCCGTGAAGAAAAAGTGGCTTTAAATGTTGTGGTTGAGATCAAAAATTCAGAAAATCGGCGCATATGTGAGATAATTTTAAAGGGTTCGGGAATAGATCTGGTTACTCTGGTACCTGATATTATTGTGCCGCGGCTTCTGGTTCAATCATGCAGAAAGAAAAAACTTTCTTATGTTTATCAGGAATTGTTCGATTTTGATGGCGATGAAATCTATTTTCGAAAATTGAGCGAAATGCCGGGTCTTTGCAATAAAAAATTCGGTGAAGTACTGTTTGGGTTTGAAACCAGCAGTGTTATCGGAATAATTAAAAATGGCGAAGTTTTGCTTAATCCCGGTAGCGATATAATCTGTGAAAAAGATGATGAAATAATTGCGATTACAGAAAATGATCAGACTATGATTCCCTGCGACGGAAACTTTCCCGAGCCTGATAAAACTGTTATTTTTGAAGGAGATCATAGCGTCTCTCTTACATCAGAAAGAAATCTGGTATTAGGCTGGACTTCCCATTTATTTACTGTCCTTGAAGAACTCGAGGAATACATGACCGATGGCTCCAAATTGACACTTGTATCATCTTTTGCAAATGCCGAAGAAGAAGTCAGAAAAAAATGCAGTAGCCTTGAGCATTATGATGTTGAATTTTTTTGTGGGGACATAGGCGATCGAGGGTTTCTTGAAACTCTTGCCTTTGAAGACTATGACAATATTCTGGTTTTACCTGATGACATAACTCATGAACTTCCAGATGAAGAAGTTGATGCCTTAACCATTAAGTGCCTGGTATACGTAAGAGATATTGCCAATGATCGTTGTATCAACCTGGAAATCACCAGTCAGCTTCTTGCCAAGGAGTCTGCAGATGTAGCATTCGCTGCCCGGCTTGGCGATTTTGTCGTATCAGATGAAATAGTCGGTAGAATTATTGCACAGCTTGGTAAGAATGGCCGGCTTAAACGATTATTTGATATTCTGTTGACGCCTGAGGCCAGTGAAATTTACATCAAGCCGATTTCAGACTATGTTAAAACAGGTGTTGACATGAATTTCTATTCTGTTCTTGAAGCAGCTAGAATAAAAAAAGAAATTGCCATAGGCTACGTCAGAGGCGAAGATATTTTAGTTAATGTTAACAAGGCCGAGAGGTTAAAGTTCAAGGATGATGATAAAATTATTGTTGTAGCTGAAGACTGATAATTGCTGACTGAGAAAAACTAAAAGGTTGCCTGGAGTTTGTATCAGAAAAAAAAATATTATATGATTAGTTAAAATTAGAAACGAGGAAAAGGAAATGTTCGAGGAAAAATTTGCCGATAGACTTAAACACCTGACACCAAGCCCGATTCGTCAGATGATGGCAATAGCTAAAGAGCTGGTTGCCGAAGGAAAAACCGTTTATGAACTCAATATTGGTCAGCCCGATATTAAGTGTATTCCGGATTTCGCCAAGGCCATTAATCAAAGGGCTGCTACCGGGCAGATTAACTACGCCCCTTTTATCGGAGAAAAATATCTGAGGGAAACCTATGCCCGTTACTTGAACCATTATTTTGACCGGCGTCGCGTCAGCCATCTGGTAGTTGATACTGAGAATGTGCTGGTTACCGTAGGGGCTTCACATGCTTTGAGCAATGCTTTTCTGGCTATCTGCAATCCCGGCGATGAAATACTTGCAATCGAACCTTTTTTCTCGCCATATCATGGATTTTTATCTGTTGCCGGCGGGGTTTTGAAAACCGTTCCCACAAAAGCCGAAGAGGGGTTTGCTCTACCATCTGAAGAAGAAATTCAAAAATATATTACTCCCAAAACCAAGGCGATTCTTTTTAACAGTCCCAACAATCCTTCGGGCAAAATCTTTTCTAAAGAAGAAGTAGAAAGGCTTGCCAGAGTTGCATTAAAGAACGATCTTTTTATTATCGGCGACGAAGTTTATCGCGAGATGATTCTGGGCAATGAAGAAGCTTACAGCCTTTTGCAGGTTAACTTTGAAGACGAAGAAACCAACGAAAAATTTAAAAATCTGCTTATAGTTGTAGATTCTGCCAGTAAATCTTTTTCTTTGTGCGGGGTTCGAATAGGTTTTGCAATCGCGAAACCCGATCTGGTTAAAAAGATTTCTCTGGTTAACGCCCACACCGTAGCTTGTGTCTCTGATTTGTTGCAGTATGGGGTGGCCTCTGCTTATGATGCTGTCCTTTCTCAGCCGGATTACCTGGAAAATTTGCGGGAAACCTACAGAACAAGACTTGATGCAACCATGGAAGCTATCGAGGAATATCTACCCAATGTTGTAGCTCCAAGACCGGCTGGCGCCTTCTATATTATGATCAAATTTCCCGAACTTGAAGATATAGATGAATTTTGTCATTTTATGCTCGAAAAATTCAATCTGGGTGGCGAAACCGTTGCAGTTACACCCGCGCATGCTTTTTATCAAGATCCCGAGCTGGGTAAAAATGAGATAAGGGTTGCTCTGGTCGTTTCTCCGGAAAAAATGAGAAGAAGCATAAAGATTATTTCTGAAGCTTTAAAAGCCTATAAAATTTATAAAGGCAATTTAACCAGACCCTACCTTTAAATCATGTGCGGCAGATTTACCTTAACCGGGGGGCTTAACCGTATTTTAAAAATACTGGGGTTACAGCATCTGACCCGTTTTGCTCCCCGGTTTAATATCGCACCCGGCCAGCCCGTTCTTTGTTTTTATTCTGATATAGATACGGGGCAATATGCTCACGACCATTATCTCTGGGGGCTTATTCCATCTTTCGTTAAAGAACCTTCGGCCGGGAAATCACCGATTAATGCAAGAGCCGAAACTGTTGCGATAAAACCCTCGTTTAATAACGCCTTTAAATACAGGCGTTGTATCATTCCCGCTACTGGTTTTTATGAATGGGAAAGCAGAGGTAAAGAAAAGCAACCCTGGTATTTTACCGGCAAAGAAAATGCCCCTTTTTATTTTGCCGGCCTTTGGGAAGTATGGCACGGCCCAGATGGAGAACAGCTCAACACCTGCGCTATTATTACAACCGCATCTAACCAGAGAATTCGGCATATTCACCATAGAATGCCTTTAATTTTGCCCGAAGAAAAAATCATACCCTGGCTCAATAGAGACACAGATCTAGCAGAGTTGAAAAATTTTCTTGTTAATCCAGACGAGGTTTCTGTTGAATTCTGGCCGGCAAACAAAATTGTTAACAGCCCCGCCAATGATGGCCCCGAATGTATAGAACAGTCTGACGCATATCAGCCGGATTTGTTTTAAGCGGTTATTGGCGGTTTTTATCTCTTGAAACCTGCAATCTTAAGTTGTATTCTTACTGCTGTTAACAGCAAATTACAGGAGGAAGTTATTCAATGCTGGATATAAAATGGATTCGCAGCAACCCCGAAGATTTTAAAAAGGCGATGATAAAACGAGGTGAAGCCTCTGTTAAAGAGTGTAATAATGCCAGGTTGATTACCGAAGCAGGTGTAGATCCTGCCGATAGCAACAAGGTTATGGAAACCTTTTTGAATAGATTTTCGGAAGTTGTAATTGAAAAAATTCAGCCCATTGAAGATCTCGATACAAAAAGAAGAGAAGCAATTTTTCAGGTTGAAAACTTAAAAGCCGAAAGAAACAAAGTAAGCAAAGAAGTTGGGAAGCGAAAAGCTAACAAAGAATCTGCTGATGACTTGTTAAGTGGCATGAAAGAAGTTTCTGCCAACATCAAAAAGCTTGAAAAACAGGTCGAAGAATATGACCTCGAAATGAAAGATCTGCTTCTTTCTATTCCAAATACTCCGGCTGAATCAACTCCTCTTGGTTTTGACGAAAGCGCAAATGTTGAAGTTAGAAAATTTGGCGAACCGGGCAAATACGATTTTGAAGTTAAAGATCATGTCGATCTTGGTACATCTTTAGATATACTGGATCTCGATCGGGCTGCTAAATTGACCGGCTCGAGGTTCTCTATATTAAAAGGGCAGGGTGCCCGCCTCGAAAGAGCATTGATTAATTTTATGCTCGATATTCACACCCAGGAGCATGGTTATAGAGAAATGTTGCCCCCCTTTATGGTTAACTCCAACTCTTTGTTGGGCACCGGCCAGCTGCCAAAATTCGAGCAGGACCTCTTTAAGCTTAAAGATACAGATTACTATTTGATTCCTACTGCCGAAGTTCCTTTGACGAACCATTTTGCCGGCGAAATTATTCCCGAATCAGATCTTACTTTAAGTCTTACTGCTTACACCCCATGTTTCAGAAGTGAGGCCGGCAGCTATGGCCGAGATACGCGAGGTTTGATCAGGCAACATCAATTCGATAAAGTTGAACTGGTTAAATTCTGCAAACCCGAAAAATCTTACGAAGAACTTGAACGTTTGCTGTCAGATGCAGAAAAAATTCTAAAATTACTTGAATTGCCTTATAGAACTGTTGTTTTAAGCACTGGCGACATGGGTTTTTCTGCCGCTAAAACTTACGATATCGAAGTTTGGCTGCCTTCACAAAATTGCTATCGTGAAATCAGTTCATGCAGTAATTTCGAAGATTTTCAGGCTCGCCGTGCGTCGATTAGATTCAAAGGCAACGAGAAAAAAGCCAAACCTGCTCTGGTGCATACCTTGAATGGTTCAGGCCTGGCAGTCGGCAGAACCTGGCTGGCAATACTCGAAAACTATCAGGATGAGAATGGCAGAATAGCTATTCCTGAAGTGCTTCAACCTTATATGGGCGGTAAAACTCATCTCGAAGCGGAAAAATAAATTTTTATCATGAAGGGCTATAAAGCTGTTATTGCAGCCTTGTTGATTGCAATGACCTTCATCGGTTGTTCAGGTGAGTCAGGGCCAACGATGGTTTATGATTATCCATTTCCTGACAGCCTGACAATCGTTGGATCGATTAATCTTTCTGATGTGGCAATCAGCCCGGAATTATTTGGAACAACTAATCTCGATTACCGCCCCTTTGACCTGGAAATTCAAGATCAAGATCAGGTAACGACTACAGCGGACGAAGAGGGCCGCTTCAGCTTTGAGCCTGTTAGCATAAGGCAGCAGTTTGTAGTTTTTGCAAAACATTCAGAAGTGTCCGGTTTGGTGCTCGAATTTATGGCTGCTGATTCAGATGGTTTGTATTCTGAATTCCCAATCGAGATTTCTATAAGGTCTACAGCCAGATCTTTGATTGCAAGGTGCTTGCGCGACCGATACGGGCGCAGAATCGACCCACAGGCACTCAAGGCTAATCATATCGATGAAACAGTAAAAGCCATTGCCAATGTTTTAGAAAGCCGGCCAGACAAACTTAACAACACAACTCTTGATCAGGTAGAAGAAATCAAGGCTGCCTATACTGCAAAGGCAGAATCTTTAAACCAGGGCGAATCGGGGGTTATCCCGGCTCAACTTGTATTGATGTACTATATTGCCGGCGATAACGATTTATCAAATTATCTTAATTCCAATCTTGCCCGTATAAAAGAAGCAGGAGCTCCTGAAGGGGGCGAGATTCTGGTTCAAGCAGACTTTCCGATAGATGGAATGAAAAGACTGGTTTTGCAGAAAGATGACTGGCTCGAGCTTGGTGCCATGCAGGATATTGATTCAAGTTCTGCAGCTGTTGTGGCCGATTTTGTCGCCTTCAGTCGCCGCGCTTTTCCTGCGGCAAAATATGCCCTGATTATCAGTTCCCACGCAGATGGCTGGAAACAGGCAAATGATCTGCGTGCTTCTCTAATAACAGATGACACCTCTCAGACCAGAGGTAATCCGGTCGAAATAGCAGCATGGATTAACGGAGCTAACAAACAGTTCGACGGTTTTATAAGACCTCTGGAACTTCTGGTGTTTGATGCCTGTAATATGGGATTAATAGAAATAGCCTGGGAATTTAAAGATTGCGCCGAGTATCTTGTTTTTTCTCAGGCTTTTGTGCCCGGCAATGGTTTTCCCCATGATCAGATTTTAAATGAAATAGAACAGACAAACACCGCTGAATCAAGCGCAGAAAGTCTGGGCAAAATATTTTGCCAACAATATAGAGATTTGTATTTAGACGGAACTACTGAAGGGGCTGTAACCGTTTCTATGATTGATACGGCAAATCTCGATGCAGCAGTAAACAAGCTTGAAGCTTTTTTTGCCCGTTTGTTGGCGGACATTGGTAACACCGGAACGGTCCTGGCATCACTAAGAGATCACCAGACGGCTTCAGTCGATGATGAAGAAGAAAACAACAATTCAAAGATAGAATATGTAATTCAGGCTTTTGAACAAACTGACTATCGTGATATTGTCGATTTTCTTAAAGAAAGCCGAAATGCTTTTCCTGCAGCAAAGTTAGATATAGATTCAGCTTTGGCGGCATTGGCTGAAACAATTAAAGTAAATTATAACTCCAGTTATTATTTTCCCGATGCTAACGGGCTTTCAATTGGGTTCCCCGACAAAACAGCTTTCGATAACTATTATAACTCTGCTGAACATTTAAAATATTATTATTATAAATTTGCACAGGAAACTTCCTGGTACCAAATTCTCACTCTTATCAATAACTGATGATATATTATAGCTTTTGCAGGTCGGGTTAAATTATGGTAATCTAGCTTATAATCCAGTTTTCAAAGGAGAGGTAAATTGAGCGCCAATAGTTTGAAAGAGCAGATTGAAAGCAAGTTGAAGCGCTATATACATCGTTTCATAAGATATGCCGGTTATTCTCACCTGACCCAGGAGCGCAAAGAAATAGTTGCCGGAACTTTTGCTTATCTTAAAGATGATAGCGATCTCATTCCCGACGATGTTCCCAATATAGGGTTTCTCGATGATCTAATGGTTTTTGTTGAAGCCTCAAAACATTTTTTGTCGTCGGGTGCACCGATTTCCGGGGTTTGTAACCCTGATGAAGTGCTTGAAGACATTAAATTTATCGAAAAAAATTCTGGACTTATGTATGGTAATCAGACTTTTTCAATTGACACTGTTCGTAAGCTCGGCAAGCGCTATGTTTGTGATCTTCCGCAGCTTGCAGAACAAATTACGGAAAAATATAAAGATTTGGGAGATTTCGAGGATGAAAAAGAATAAATTTTACTTTTTTATAATTCTTTCTATATTTTTGCAAATTACTCTTGGCGCTGAGGCAGAAGCTTTTACATCGATTAAACATATTCTCGATGAACCCGAAAAGTATTCTGACGACTTTGTTACTGTTAAGGGTAATTATTTTGGCTGGAAAAAAGCGCCGGGTTATCCGCCGGTGACTAGATCAGACTGGGTTCTTCGTGATAAAGAAGAAAATTCAATCTATTGCACCGGCAAATTACCTCAGTTTTTCGATCCCATGTCCGGCTCTTCTCTTGGCAAGCCGATTACGATACTGGCTCGCGTAAGAGTTAAAAATAAACGACCCTATCTTCAGGTAGAAGAAATTAAACCACTCGATCTCAAGATCGAGCAAATGGTTTCAGTTAGCCAGATATTATTTAATCCTCTTAATGTTGAAGGAAAATATGTAGGGCTTACAGGCGTTCTTGCCAAGGGTTATGAGCATGACGGAATGAGAACTTACCTGTTGGCTGATCCAACCGGTGTCATAAAACTCGGTAGATTGCCCAAACTTTATCCGACTGGAACAATTCTACATCTTAGAGGAATTATAGAATTTGATAAAAATGGATTGCCAATACTTGATGAAATTGAAATTGTAGAAGCAAGCGTAGATTTCGATTAATAATAAAAAGTTTTTATTAAAACTTAAAATGGTATTAAGAAGAAGCTGATGTCTGGTCGGCTTCTTTTTCTTTTCTTCTGATTTTTCTCATCAATGTCAGAATCTTTTTAAGAAAGCTGAAAGTAATGCCGTAAGTGGCAAAACCCCAGGTAATAAAAAACAATGTTATCGGGGGATTAATAAAAAGAGCCAGTAAAACAAGTAAAACCATAAGCTTTCTTTTCTTGCTGGTTTTTGGTGTCTTTTTCATGGCAGGGTACTCAACCTTACTTACCATTAGATACGCAGTTAAAATTACTACAAAAGGGATAACGTAGTTTGGTATTTTAAGAAAATTGATAAACTGCAATTCAAAAATAGTAAGCGTAGCCAATATACCTGCTCCTGCGGGAATCGGAAGCCCTTCAAAGACATCCTGCTTTGAGTGAGGGGTTACGTTGAATCTTGCTAGTCTCAATGCGCCACAGAGCACAAAGATACCGGTAACTATAATACCCAGCATTTTCTGGTTTTCGAGGTATCTCGAATACACTAGAAAGGCAGGGGCAACGCCAAAGCTTACAAGGTCGGCTAATGAATCAAGTTCAGCGCCAAACCTTGAAGAAACAGATGTCAATCTGGCAAGGCGGCCATCGAGAATGTCAAAAATATTAGCTGCAATTATAAGCCATCCGGCTACAAGATATTCGGCTTGTGATGTCAGGGTTATTGCAAGATAACCGCAAAAAAGGTTCATTGAGGTACAGGCGTTAGGTAAAATAGAAAGATGTTTGTGCGATAATCTACGTTTATTTGTTTTCTTTTTGTTTTGTTCTGTGATTTCTTTCTGTTCTTCTGAATTGTTGGGTGCCTGCTGTTGCGTCATCCTCACGCCCTTCTGGCAATTACGGTATTGCCGCCTTTAACTTTTTGGCCCGGTTTGACCACTATATTTGCGTTTAATGGCAAAAATATGTCGGTTTTTGAGCCAAATCTAATGAGGCCAAAGCGTTCGCCTCTTGCGACTTCATTACCGGGATTTTTCCAACAAACTATTCTTCGGGCTATTATACCGGCAATTTGCTTTACCATAACCCGGTAGCCTTTAGAATCCTCAATGCCAATAGCATTTTGTTCGTTCTTTTCAGAAGCTTTGGGTTCAAAAGCCGGTAAAAATTCGCCGGGAGTGTAATGGCGATATGAAATTTTTCCTTTAATTGGTGCTCGGTTAATGTGCACATCAAAAATAGAAAGAAATATGCTTATACGTTTAGCAGGACCATCTATGAAAGGAGCGTGTTCGACTGAATCAACCCCTACAATTTTTCCATCTGCAGGCGATACAATTAGGTTGTCTCCTTCAGGAATTTTTCTTTCAGGATCACGGAAAAAATAAAGAGTGAAGGCAGTGCCGAGATAAAAAAGCCTGCCAAGCCATTTAGAAATAACTGAAGAAATAAAACCTGTTATAAACAGAGCTCCGGCGATAAAAAAGCCTTCTCTGTGGATCGGACTACGCATAAGATATCTCCCGCAAGATTGAGTCTAGCCATTATAGAGCCGCAATAATCCCATGTCAAGCTTACATCTGTACATAAAATCTAAGAGAACAAAATTGTAATGGCAGCAAAGGCTCTAAATATGTTAAATTACATCGGCTTTTAAGATCGTAATTTTTTCTGGAAGGGTTAAATAATGTCAACCGCACAAATACCATTAAAAGAACAGCTTCGCGGCTTTTCCAGAGCTCTTTTCTCAACCTGGTTATATCACCGTAGATTCAATATTTTGTTCGATGCAGGAGAGGGAGTTGCCAGCTCTTTATATAACAGTGTTTTTGGAATAAGAAGAATTTTTCTGTCACATGGTCACGCAGATCATATAGCCGGTCTCGTTAATCTCTTGAATATAAGAAATCTTGGCGCAGGTAACCAGAACGCAACATTAAAAATTTATTTTCCTGATAACAACAGGTTAATCGATTTGATCAGAGAATATTTAGCTCGAACCCAGAATGATCTTTCTTTTAAATTAGAGTGGATTCCGCTTCATGAAAACGAAGAAATCAATCTGGAAGATCAAAAGGGGCGAATATTTTTAAGAACATTTAAGACTCGTCATTCAAATCGGCAACTAAGTCTGGGCTATAACATTGTTGAAATAAGAAGAAAATTAAAAGAAAAATATCATGGCTTGTCTCAGAATGAAATTAATCAAGCCATCTGGGATAAAGGTAAAGATGAAGTCGCCGAAGATGTCGAGCAAATCATTTTTACTTATGGCGGAGATTCAAGACCTATAAATCCGAAAAAAATAGCCGGGAGTCTTTTTTTATGCCACGAATGCACTTATTTCAGTGTTGAAGATGATGAACGAAATTTTCAGCAGCATTCATATCTGGATGAAGTTTTACAAACTGCCAAAGAGGCAAAAGTAGAAAATTTACTTCTATTTCATACTTCGTTGCGTTACAATCGTGAATTAATCAGAACCCATATAAAATCAGGACTTGAAAGAATAAACCCCGGGTGTAGAGTTCTGGTTCTTTTTGCAGATAAAATCATGGATCCTCTTGAAGTTAGAGATAAAAAGCAATTAAAAAATAAACAACCGAAAGAGTTGGAGCCAAAGTAAAAAATACAGGGAGAAAAAAATGACCGGAAATGCAAGAATACTTGTAATAGATGATGAACACAGCGTTCGTTGGGCTTTCGAAAAAGCATTGCAGAAAGCCGGTTATGAAGTAAGCCTCGCCGAAAATGGAATAAAAGGGTTGAAGCTATTTGAGTCCTTTGCTCCGGACATTACGCTGGTTGATATTCGTATGCCGGAAATGGACGGCCTGCAGGTTCTTAAGAAAATTAGAGAAATTGATACTGATGCACAGGTAATTGTTATGACCGCATACACAGATATGGAGACGACAATTACCGCAATGAAGTTGGGGGCTTATGACTTTTTAAGCAAACCTTTCAATATTGATGAGTGCTTATTGCTTATTTCAAGGGGGCTAAATACAAAAAAATCCAAAGTAGAGGCCGAAATTGCTACTCAGGCACCAAAATCAAGTGCTCTGAAAGGCAACAGCCCTGCTATGCAGGAAGTTTACAAATTAATCGGTAAAGTTTCTGAAGAAGATGTAACCGTTTTAATTACCGGTGAATCAGGTTCTGGCAAAGAATTGGTTGCTCAGGCAATACATTACAATTCCGGCCGGTCTTCAAAGCCGTTCTGGGCCATTAATTGCACCGCTATTAACGAAAGTTTGATGGAATCAGAACTTTTTGGTTACGAAAAAGGGGCTTTCACCGGCGCAAATTCGGCCAAACCAGGGATGTTCGAGTTGGCACAGGGCGGAACTATTTTTCTCGATGAGATTGGCGATATGAATCTTGAAATGCAGGCCAAACTGTTACGTGTTCTCGAGGAAAGGGAAATTGTCAGGGTCGGTGGAAATCGTAGAGTTAAAGTTGATGTCAGGCTGGTTGCTGCAACCAACAAAGATTTGAGAACGCTGATTAAAGATAACCGTTTCAGACAAGATCTTTATCATAGAATCAAAGTTATAGAAATTAAGCTCCCACCTCTCAGAGATAGACCAGAAGACATTCCGCTGCTGGCAAAATATTTTTGTTCTCTGCTTGCAGCTCAACGCAAAGGAAGCCCTAAGAGCCTTTCTGATGAAGCTATTGCTGTACTCTCAGCTTATAAGTGGCCCGGGAATGTGCGTGAATTAAGAAATTCAATCGAACAGTCATATACTTTAAGCCGCGACCAGGTTATTCTACCTGAGCATCTTCCTGTAGAGGTTAAGCTGAAGGGAATTCCCGATGAAGATGCTGAAAAAAATGGAGGAACCGAACCGGCTTCTTTGCCCGCCATAAGTATCATGGGAGAAACCGGCTCGCAAAACGGCGCAAAAGGAGAGAGTGGCAAAGACGTAATTGGTAATGGCAGTATCGAAATATCAACCGATGAAGCAGTTAACCAGATTGTTTCAAATTGTCTTGTCAGAAGCACAGGAGGTGCTGCCTATGCCGAGGTTATGGAACTGGTCGAAAAAGAATTGTTGCGCCAGACTCTCGAGAAACATAAGTGGAATCAGGTGCAGACAGCCAATTTTCTTGGAATCACTCGAAACACTTTAAGATCAAAAATAGACAAATATGACTTATAGTTTTTTGGGCAGGCTTTCAATGCCGGGTTATTTATTTGTTATGTACATTGACGGACTGCAAACCCTGTGATAGGATTCCTGATATAAAATCAAAGCGTCTTTTTAAAGCCTTGTAAGGGCTGAGAAGGAGAAAGTAAGAATGCCAATTTATGAATTTGTATGCAAAAACTGCGGAAAAAGCTTTGATAAGTTGTGCTCTTTAAATACCGACCTGAGCGAAATCGCCTGTGTCAATTGTTCTGAAAAAAAAGTAATCAAGAAAATGTCATCTTTTGCTACATCTAATTCAGACAGACCACAATTTGATTTTAACGGGAGCGGTTCTTCATGCTCCAGCTGTTCAGGTGGAAGCTGTTCTACCTGTGGAGATTAACTAAACGAAATAAACCCGACTTTATAAGTCAGGAAAAATTTATATACGGAAAGGATGTTGTATGGCAATTAATACCATCATCATGGGCGCTGCCGGGCGCGATTTTCACAACTTTAACATGGTCTACAGGAACAATCCTGATTATAAGGTAGTGGCATTTACTGCGACACAGATACCTGACATCGAAGGACGCAAATACCCAAAAGAACTTGCGGGTAAAGGTTATTCCAAGGGTATTCCAATAGAACCCGAAGAAAAGCTTCTTGAGTTAATTAAAAAACATAATGTTCAAGAGGTTGTTTTTTCATACAGCGATGTTCCGCATGAATATATAATGCATCATGCCAGCAGAATAATTGCTGCCGGGGCTGACTTTAAACTTCTTGGCTACGAACCCACAGCCATTAAATGCGCAAAACCTGTAATTTCAATCTGTGCTGTAAGAACAGGTTGTGGAAAATCACAAACCACCCGCGCGGTTGTAAAAGCTCTCAAAGCTAAAGGCCTTAAAGTGGTTTCAATTCGTCATCCAATGCCTTACGGTGATCTTAAAAAACAAAAATGTCAGCGATTTGCTGATTATAAAGATCTTGTTAAACATAATTGCACTATCGAAGAACGTGAAGAATACGAACCTCATATTGATATGGGTGCCGTAATTTATTCCGGTGTTGATTATGAAGCAATTGCAAAAGAAGCTGAAAAAGAAGCTGACGTAATTGTATGGGACGGCGGAAACAACGATCTACCATTTTTCCAGGCCGATCTTAAAATTGTTGTGGCAGACCCACATCGCCCAGGCCATGAGATGGCTTATCATCCGGGTGAAGCAAATGTTTACACCGCTGATGTGGTTGTAATCAATAAAATTGATTCTGCCTATCCAGACGATGTTGACTATGTTCGCGACAATATTCGTGCAATGAATCCCGATGCAAAAATTATCGATGCCGCCAGTCCGATCTTTGTTGAAGGTGGCGATAAGATTAAAGGTAAAAAAGTTGTGGTTATTGAAGATGGCCCAACCCTCACTCATGGTGAAATGACCATAGGTGCCGGTATTGTTGCAGCTCACAAATATGGCGCAAGCGAAATAGTTGATCCAAAACCTTACTTTAAAGGTACTATTCTTAAGACACTTGAAAAATATCCACATATTGGCGATCTGATTCCTGCACTTGGCTATGGCAAAAAACAGGTTGCTGATCTTCAGGCGACCATTAATGCCTGCAAATGCGATATGGTGCTCTCAGCTACTCCAATCGACATCAATCGTGTTGTTAAGGTTAAAAAGCCTGTTATGAGAGTTGGCTATGAGCTTCAGGAAATTGGTGATCCTACGATTGCTGAAATCATTGAAGATTTTACTAAAAAATCTGTGAAGAAGACAGCCAAAAAATCAACTAAGAAAACTACCCGCAAAAGAAAAAAATAAACTCTGAGCTGGTTTAGATTTTAGTGCAAAAAAATGCCCGGGCTTTCAGCCCGGGTTTTTTTCGTGAAAGTATCAGATAGGTTTAAAGTAATTAACAAAAAAACAAAAAAGTCTTGAAACTTCCTGATATAGCTAAAAGGACACTAGTGCAGATAGTTTTGTTCAAAGGGGTTTGCCGCAGGAGAGACAGTAATATTCTTTGACTGAATTTTGGGCCTGGCAATGTGGGCAGACTTTAACCGGATCATTGGGCCGCGGTGGTGCAGCAGGCGGAGAAGGGGGATTTGGTTCGTTGCCTATGTTTTCATAGTCGGGAAAGCCCCCGGGATTTCCTGCCGGAGAGCCAATGTTTTCATAGTCAGGAAAGGCGCCTTGATTGCCGGCAGCAGGTTGGCCAATATTATCGTAATTGGGAAAGCCACCTGAAGAACCGGAAGCCGGACTTGTCGGTTCGGGATTATCCTGAAATTGTGGGTCATTTGGAAATCTTGACTGGGCAATTTCTGTAAATTTTCTTGCCTCATCGTGATTTTCAAGTTTTCTATGATTTGCAATCAGTGCTGCATAGTAGTCAGGGATATCAGGTGCAATTTTTATTGAACGTTCGAATATTTTTAAAGACTGGTGCGAATAAAGCTGGCGGCGAATATAGGTGTCTGCAAGATAAGTTATTGCTTCTGAATTATTTGGATTGAGAGAAATAAACTTTAAAATAAAATCTTGAGCCAGCTTATGATCAGATTTATTTTTCATATAGCTTTTTGCAAGAAACTCAACCACATCTTTCCTGTTTTCATCCAGTTTGTAAAGGTTCTGTAGATGTTCCAGCCCTATTGGTGAGGTGTCTTGTAGCTGAAGACAGGCTTCGCCGGCAATACGTTTTGCATGGGGGTTTTTGCTGTCTCTTTTTATAACTTTGTTGACAATATCGTATGCACGTTTGGCTTCTCCCTTGCGCAGCAGCGCATCGGCAAGCATAACCGAAATCTGTTTCATGTTGGGGCAGTCTTCTTTGGCATAGCGTTCTTCAAGAAAACTCAAGTTTTCTGCGTAATTACCTTTTTCCCTGATTCTTTCGACTTTTCTTAGAATTGAATTTTTCTTGAAATTCTGCCAGCTGCTTTTAGCAAATCTTACTATTGGAAAAGCCAGAATCAATAAAATGATGTAAATACCGGCCTGGTATTTATAAAGATAAATCTGCCAGATAGTAGAACTGATTTCTTCTCTAAAAGATGGATCTATTTTATCGACCTTTTTGAGAAATCCAAGGGCAAGATCTTTATCGCCATGGTTGTATGCAACCATTCCTCTGATGTAATTGTAAATTAGCTCATTTTCTTGGGAATCTTCAAAAGTTATAGCCAGTTCTTTTGCCTGGTCAAAATTTTCAATTTGTAAAGCGGCTTCTGCTAATACAGGAGTTATTTCCAGCTCGTACTCAGGATAATTTTCGAGTAGTTGTTTGCCCTTATGGTAAGCCTCTTCAAACTTTTTTGAATTGAATAGATCTTCAAACTTACTTCTTGCCGTAGCAAAGGCATTCTGTCTTTCTTTTTGTTTGCGAGATTTTTCTTTTAATTCTTCAATTTGTTTTTTCAGTAGTTCATTTTTTGGAGACAATTTTAATGCTTTTTCCAGACTTATAATAGCGACATCATACTTTTTGTCTTCTTCGTAGTTTTTAGCCTCATTAACGAAAAACCTGAGTTTTTGTGATTTTTCAAGGCGTCTCTTTTTTTCGGCGATAATTTTAGCATTCTTTTGAGCTTTTGCTTTTTCAATTTCATTTATTTTGCTGGTTACAACGGCCATTAAATTCGCAATACGCTCATCGGCAGGATACTTGATTGAAGCGTCTTCAAGTTTTTCAAGAGCTTCGTAATATTTCTCTTCTTTACGAAGTGTGTCTGCTTCTTTTAAAAATTTTTTAATTTCAGATTCCTTATGAATCTTATCCGCTATTTCTTTAATTTCTGATGTATCTGTCGTTTTTTGAGCTTGTTCCAGAATTTCAAGAGCTTCATTGTAATTTCCGCTGTCTGCAAGCTGCTTTGCATTCTCTATAAGCTTACGGGCTTCATCTTCTGCCTGCTGCCTGATGCTTCTTCTCAGGCTATAAAGCTCTTCATTGCTTCGTCTGATTCTGTTAGCATAATCCAAATATTTTTCGGCCTCAGGAAAATCACGTTTGTTGTAATAGCAACGTGCCACAATCACCAGAGCCTGTTGCAAATACTTGTCGTCGCCTTGCTCTAGCAGTCGCTTGTTGGCACCAACCATAAATTCACCTTCATCCATGATTTTTTTGGTCTGCCCAGCGCTGTACCATTTATTAAAAAGAGTCACCCAGATCTTTGTCACCACAGGATAAGCTCGGCAAGCCTTGTGGAGAAAGCCAAGCATTTCTGAGTTCTTTCCTTGTTTTTGAGCTTGTTTGGCAAGGTATATGTAAACGGCGGCGAGAGCTTTTTGAACATCCACCGTGTCAGGCTCAAGTTCATGAGCTTTACGCAGATACTTTTCTGCATAAATCTCCTTTTTCTGTTTTAAGTATGATTTTCCTGCGAGATAGTAGGATTCCCAGTTGTCCGAATCAATTTTTATGGCCTTTTCAAGCAGAACCCTTGCTTTTTCATATTGAAAAAGATTCAGGTGATCTCTTGCCTTTTTAATTAATGGTGCCGCCTTTTCTTCAGGCGTTAGCGCATCTGATTGAACAGCTGTCAGTAAAAATAAGCATAATACTGACAGAAAAATTTTGTTTAATTTGAAAAGTTTTTGCATAAATATCTGGATTTATTAGAAGGTTTGCAATAGAATAAACCTTTTTTAGGCAATTAGTAAACAAAAAAATAAATAAATTAATTGCCAAAAAACTGGGATTAAAGCCCTTTACAAAAATACCGATTGATTATGTACATAGGAATTATCAAATATTCATTGACTTGGCATGAATGCTTGAATATAATACGTGTCTACTTTGGTCGACCTCAGCAAGGGAGTTTCTGTAAATGAAGAGTAAACATAATGTTAAAATCATTGTAGTATTGGTAGTATTTCTTTTCACCGTTCTTTATTCGCTTCCATCTACTACTATGTGGGATGACGCTTTTGGTGTTTTGACACCTGATGAACAGAAGGCTGTGCCCAAAAAACTTCTTGAGTTTTCTGCTGCACAATTTGGCGAAGCATCCTCTGAAGATGGAAAAGCTGCTTTAGTTAAGCTTCAGGTGGATAAAATGGCTCCGGTCTTAACTTCGGGCAAAAATCCTGTAAAACCTGAAGACGTATTAAATAGCGTTGCAGATACTGCAAGAAAGCTGCTGGTTCAACGCGGGCTTGAAGCTATGGTTATCAACCCTGATTATGAGAAGGGTAATGCCAGTATAAGAGTTCCGGGATTAACTCCTGAAGAACTGGAAAAGACAGTTAATGAGGTAAGTCTTTATGCCCGAATGCCTCTCGCCCTTGCTGCAATCTTTCCAAGATCAGAAATCACTCTGGGTCTTGACCTTAAAGGTGGAATAGACCTTGTCTATCAAATTGACGTTAATTCAATTCAGAAAGACGACAGCATAGCTGACGCAGTTAAAAGATCTGTAGAAATTATTAGAAACAGAATCGATATGTTCGGTATCGCCGAGCCAAGTATTAAGGCTCAGGAAGGCAATAGAATCAGAATTCAGTTGCCGGGCGTTAAAAATCCTGACCAGGTTAAAAAACTAATTCAAAGCACTGCGATGTTGCGCTTTCATCTGGTAATAGATCAGGCTATGTCTGCTGCCCAGCTTGAGCCAATCGATCCCGAAAGTGAAATCGTTCTTATGATGCCCGGTTCGCCAAAACAGCAGGCAACCTGGTTCAAACTTCAGAAGCAAGCTCAGGTTACCGGTCGTGATCTTAAATATGCAAAAGTTTCTTTTGATGATATGAGCGCTCCGATAGTTCATCTTGAATTCAATGCTGAAGGAGCTGCCAAGTTTGCACAATTGACCGGTTCTCATATGGGTGAGCAACTTGCTATCGTTCTTGATGATAAAGTTCATAGTGCTCCCGTAATTCAGACCAGAATTACTGGTGGAATGGCAACAATTACTGGAAAATTCACTCTTGAGGAAGCCAAGAATCTGGCGATTGTTTTAAGAGCCGGGGCACTTCCTGCAAGTTTAATCGCTCTTGAAAGCAGAGTAGTTGGTCCGACTTTGGGTCAGGAATCAATTCAGGCCGGATGGAGTGCAGGTGTTGTTGGAGCCATCCTTGTTTTAATTTTTATGGCCTTCTTTTACAAACTAAGCGGAATTATTGCCGACCTGGCTGTTATATTTAATACTCTAATTATTTTCTCGGTATTGGTGTTCTTCGGTGGCACTCTTACATTGCCTGGGATTGCCGGTTTAATTCTTACTATTGGTATCTCTGTCGATGCAAATGTAATTATTTTCGAGCGTATAAAAGAAGAGTTTCGTTCAGGTAAGACCGTTCGAGCATCGATAAATTCAGGGTTCGATCGAGCACTTGCGTGTATTATCGACTCGAATGTTACAACTCTTTTAACAGTAGCTATATTATATGCATTTGGTTCCGGTCCAATCAGAGGTTTTGCAACTACTCTGGGCATTGGACTTCTTGCCAACATTTTCACTGCCATTGTTTGTGTTAAACTGGCACTCGACCTTATGTATGGCGGCAACAAAGCTAAAACACTCAGTATTTAAGGAGCAGGGAAGGTAAATAATATGAATTTTCAGTTCATGAAATATAGATATACATTTTTTGGAATCTCAATCGCACTTATAGTGATTTCGTTTTTGCTTCTTGCAGTTAAAGGTCTAAATTATGGCATTGATTTCAAAGGCGGAAGCATCATTCATGTGCGCTTTAACGATGAAATGACTGAAGGTAAAATTCGTGAATTTTTTCAGAATATTCAAAAAACTCGCAACCTTTATTTTACCGCTGACCAGCTGATTGTGCAGTCTGTAGCATCTGGTAGGGATAAAGAGTTTATCATTCAATACCCGGCTCCTCCGGTTGACAGCCAGGCTAATGCAGAAATTCACGATCTGATTCTAGCAGATTTAAAGGCTGCTCATCCATATTCAGAAGAAGCTCTTGAAGTTTCAAATGTTGGACCAACCGTAGGTGAAGAAATGAAAAAGCAGGGGATCCAGGCGGCTTTGCTTTCGGTTGTCGGCATATTGCTTTATCTTGCCTATCGATTTGAACTGCAGTCAGCCGTGGGTGCTATTGCTGCGATTGTGCATGATCTTATTATTGCACTTGGATTTCTGGCACTTATCGGTATTGAATTTGATATAACTGTTCTGGCGGCAATTCTGACCATTCTGGGTTATTCGGTGAATGACTCGATTGTTATTCTTGACCGGATTAGAGAAAACAGGAAATTTTCCAAAGGCGGTAAATTTTCAGAGCTTATTGATGAGTCGATTAACCAGACCATAGGTAGAACTCTTAATACTTCTATCACAACTCTGCTCGCTTTACTTTCTCTGCTCTGGCTTGGTGGAATGTCAATCTGGGGCTTCTCTGTAGCACTTACATTTGGTGTAATTATTGGTACCTATTCATCTATCTTTGTTTCTACACCTGTGCTGCTCGAAATGACCGGAGAAAAACCAGGTAAAAAATAGTTAAAATTCTGAAACTGCCCGATTTTTTTCGGGCAGTTTTTTTATGTAATTTTTTTCAGTTAGTAAGGAAGAATTATGAAAGCATTAGTTCAACGAGTTTTGAAAGCCAGCCTTACGGTTGGCGACAAACCTGTTTCCAAAATAGGTCCTGGACTTGTTTGTTACCTTGGGGTTGGAGAAACTGACCAGGAAAAAGATACAGTCTGGCTTGCCCGAAAGGTTGCCGGACTTAGAATTTTTGAAGATGACGAGGGTAAAATGAACCTTTCTGCCATTCAGGCAAAAGGAGAAATTTTAGTTGTTTCTCAGTTTACTCTTTATGGCAGTGTAAGAAAGGGTTCCCGACCAAGTTTTACTAAAGCAAAAGAGCCCCAAACTGCCAATGAAATGTATGAGCAATTTTGTGACGAGTTAAAAAAACACGGTATTTATAAAGTTGCCAAGGGTGTTTTTGCCGCAGATATGACGATTGAACAGACAAACCAGGGACCTGTAACAATAATGATTGACACAGAAGAAGCTAAAAACTAACCGAAGAGTTTCAACTTTAAGCTGCGAAGATAATTTAACCGTTTATTTCGGCTCGTATTGCCTTCTTTTTCTTTTTGCCGGCTGATCAAGGTTTTTTCGACCTGTTCAAAAATATTTTTGTCGATCAACAGTTGGTAAATGGGCTTAACTGAGTTTTCAAATGACAGTTGCAGTAAAAAGTCTCGATCAAATTCTTCCAGGCCCTTTTGCAGACGTACCATTTCAATAAAATCCATATCTTTTTCTGGTATTTTATCCAAATCAATTTCTTTGCTTGAGCTTTTACGGCTAAAATACAAGAATATCAAAATTACAATAGCTGGAAATAAGAGAAGAAAAAATATTTCGAGTTCGTAAGCTTCACCCTGACTGAAATAACGGTCTACTGCTTTTATGGTTTCAGGCGCATTCTGCAGAGTTATTTTTTCAGGGTCATCTGTTGGAGGCTTTACGTCTTTTTTATCAAAGTAAGAGCCAACTTCATAGAGCGTTTCTTGCCCTTTTCTCTCTGTAGGCATATTAAAGAACCTTATAACTCAGGTTTGCGATTATTTTTCTAATTTTTTTTGAAGGGTCTTTGCGCAGATTTGCCATATAAGGACGCAGCAATTCAGGCTTTATTCGGCTGATCGATCTTACCGCATTAAATCTTAGCATTTCATTGCGATTGTTTAAATAAGGGAACAAAAAATTGAGGTAATTTTCGTCGCCTACTTCACCGATGGCCCACAGAGCACTGGCCTGCATGTTGAGGTTTTTATCGCGGAGCATTTTCTGTAAAACGGGAAAAATATTAATATTGCCGATTTTCTTGATCCCTACTACTGCATTTGCTCTGATTCGGTTGTTGGAATCTTCAAGGAAAGGCAAGAGAATTTGAATTGCTTGCCGGTCACCTAAAGAGGCAATTGCTTCAATGGTGTTAGCCCTTACTCGTAGATCGGGATCATTGAAAAAACTGACAAGCTGCTTAATTAGATTGCTGTCTCCAAGGACACCCAGAGTTTTAACAACAGCAGCTCTTACTAGTTTAGAAGGATCCTTCATCGCGGCAAGCAGTGCGTCTTTACCACTTTCATCTATCTGAATGTTTTCCAACAGGCGGGCTGATTGTAATCTTACTTGTGGGTCAAGTGAAGAAAGATCATGAATAATCTGATCCGAAAAACTGTTGTCTATTTTTTGTATTACTTTTGCGGCAAGCTTTCGTACTTCCGGCTTGAGATTATTGAAATTTGCCTTGTAACGCTTTTTACTGATTTCGGCAATTTCTTTCAGGGCAAATTCTCTTATCTTTTTAGAATTGCTGTTGATAAATCTTGCAAGATAAGGTGCTAATTTTCCTGGACTTAGCATCTTTTTCAGCTCTTGCAGGGCATAGAAAGCGACTTCTTCTTCAGGATCACTTAAAGCCTCTGCAAGGTATTCGCGAATTTGCGGATAATTCTGTTTGCCAAGACATTCAAGCGCTTTACGACGAACTTTGCAATCCGGATCGTTGGTTGCCTTTTTAAGAAGGTCAACCAGACCGTTAATTTTAAGTTCGGTGGCAAAATCAAGGGCTGCAACTCTGACAGAAGGGTCATCATCTTTAATAAACTGGTCAAGAGAAATCGAGCGATTGCGCGAAAAGAGATTTTTTCTGAAAGCTTCTTTATCTTCTTCATCCAGGCAATTAATAAGCTTAAGAATAATTCGCCAGATATTCTCATCAAGATTTCCCTGGGCTGCAGTTAAAAGCAACGAGGCAAAAGATGGGTCTCTGGTGACAAGATCCTTAAAAAGTTCAAACTGCTCGTCGAAATCCCAGTCTTTTATAATGAAATATGTTTCATGAAAGTTATTGTTAAAAAAATCTTTTAAATGCGGGCGAATAAGATGGTGTTTGTTTTCGGCCAGACAATAAAAAAGTCTTCTAACATCTTTTCTCTTCTCGGGCGAAAGATCTTTTTCTTTTAAAAGATATGAAATATGCTTTTCCCATTGTTCGTAAAATTTTGAAAGTGTTGCTTTATTGGGTTCATTTTGGCTGTAAAGACGTCTGTAGGTGCTTTTTATAAGTCTTTTTAATGCCTCATGGGCAAGTTTTCTTATATCTGCAACCGAATCGTCAAGAAGCTTAAAAGCTGTAAAAAATACATAGGGATCGAGCTGCTGAATAAGAGGCTTTAGAATTCTGGCTCTATAGTGATTATCTGATATAGAAATTGCAAAATTTAGAATTTCTTCTTTTGCTTGCTTGAAACGGTTGAAAACTAATCGCTCGGCAAGGTTTACTATAGATTCTTGTAAGTTTGTGTTAAATGCCTTTTTAAAATATGGAATAAGCTCAACTGGGGAATAATCACTTAAAATTTTGATTATTTTATCTTTTCGTTCTTTGGTTGCCTGACCATAAAAATCCAGATAAAGCGGTATAAAATCAGGGCGGTGAAACTTACACAAGCTGTCAAAATTAAAGTCTTTTACTCGATAATCTGGATGATCGAAGTTCTCTTTGAGCTTGGTGAACAAGTCAAGCTCCTCCATAATCGAAACAATTTCAAAATATAAAGGATCATTTTTATCTTCGGGAACCGATCTGAGCAAAGCTCCTAAGGATTCTTCGCCGTATTCTTTAATTATTATATTGTGAAGAAGTTGCTTTATGGCAGGGTCTGAATCTCGCAGAAATAGAAAAAGAGCATCGAGACTTTCCTGGGTTGGAATACTGGCAAGAGCCTGAATAACAGTTTCTTTAATCTGAAAATCATCGCTTTTTCCAATATTTGCAAGAACCTGTATGCAGCCGTCAATCTGTCTTGCTCCGGCTATATCTATGAGTGGTAATAAAAGGTCTTTGCGAGTTGCATCGTATGATTTCAGCACTTTTAAGATTAATTCATCCGTTTGATCATCCGGATGGTCTTTTAAATCTTTAAAAGCTTGCTCTTTAATTGCAGGGTCAGGGTTCTCAAGCTCTTTAATGAGGATTTCAGGTTCTTTTAAATTGTTAAATGGCCAGATCATAATTTTTTATTTATTATTATTTTGTTTGGGTTTGAGAATAGACATAACTTCGTTTCTAACCCTTTCATCAGGGTCAAATCTCAGGGGTCTTATATAGGGGGCTAACGAATAGGCAGGCGCTATTTTGGAAAGAGCTTTAACCACGTTTTTTCTTACTTCAGGCTCCGGATCTCTGATAACCTGCAGTAAAATCGGGAAAAACCTGGTGTCTGCGAGCTCTCCCAGGGCAAAAGCAGCAGAAGCACGCATCCATTTGTCAGGATGTTGCAGCATTTCTATAATTGCTTCATATATCTGGTAATAGCCAAGTTTCCACAGGGTAATAATCGTATTGGCTCTAACTCTGTTATTATCATCGTGTAAACAGGGCAAAATTTCTTCAACCAGAGATATATCACCGACTTCCGCCATTGCTTCAACAGCATTTGCCCTTACTCTATCATCCTGATCCTTAAGAAAAGCAACCAGCATTCCGGCAACAGAGGGGCCGCCAATTTTTCCCAATCCCATTATAACCACAGCACGAACGTGAGGGTCTGGATCTTGAATGGCAACGATAAGATGTGTTTTGAGCTCAGGTGGTATAAAATCGCATAGAACCTCGAGAATCTTTGCCGAAAGTACTCTGGTTCGCTGATCCGATGCAGAAAGATCTCTGGTTATGTCTTCCATAAAATTGGGATCCATTTTTATTAAACTGGTGCCAATTTTATATTTGGTTTCATCCGTCATTTTGTCGAAACCAAGCATGTACTTTCGCCGGGTTATATGTGCTATAGCTTTGTGAGCGGCCTGCTTTATCTCTGCAGCATTTGATGTCAATAATTTTGTAAGGGCTGATATAATTTTGGGGTGGTCACGCTCTTTTAGCTTTTCTATGGTATGCAGAACAATGTTTGAGTCAGTATCCTTGAGAAAGTTCATTAACAATTCAGTGCCGGCAGCATTTTGAAAATGTTTCAT
>JBNJGH010000021.1:0-9142 GCA_051747585.1 Candidatus Rifleibacteriota bacterium | reverse complement strand
AAAAGCTTGATGCTGTGAAAAAACCTGTCGTTGAGGTTTTCTTCGAGAGGACCGGTAAAATAACGAATCTTTTCTTGAATTTCAGGTTTTTTTATTTCTTCCTTTGATTTATCTTCCAGGCTTTCACAGAAATTTTTAACAATATTGTTGATGGTATTTCTTACGGTAGGTGGAATACTTTTATAATTATCCAGTAGAAATGGAAACAAATATGGATAGGAAAGAGGGTCAGAGAGTTGTTCCATCAGTTTGATGGTGTGTTGTCTGAAACCTTCGCTCTTTTTGCCAAGACCGTCAAAAACTTTTTCAAAAAAGAGTTTGCCATGCCTCTGCAAACATTTGAAGACCGGATATCTCATATTGGGGGCGATAGCTGGGAGCTCTCTTATGCATAGAGCAAGAAATTCAGGGCTTTTTATTTTTTCTATATGTTTGGAAAACTCTACCTGAATAATGCGCTTTTCTTCTTTTTTGGCTTCGACAGTTTCTTCTTTGAGAATATCAAGAAAAATAGGATAGGTTTTAGGGTTCTGCAGTCTAACTATTTCATCGAGAAAAAGAATCTGTTCTTTTACTGTATAGCTTTTCCACTTTTTTAATAAATCTGCAAGAATACCGGATTTTTCAATACCGTATTGAATTGTTTTATGAATGCCCTCGTCCATGGTCTCCGATAAAACCTCGGTTACAGCTTTGAGGGTATCTTCGGTTATTCCTGAAAGAATTTCTTTGAAAGTTTCTCTTAACAAGGTATCGGGGTATTTTATCAGCCTCAATATTTCTCTGAGATCGTCTTCAGTCAGGCTGTCTTTGGCCGCAGCAAAAACTTCAAGAATTAAAAGGCGATGTTCAAGGTTATCGATTTCCTCAAACTTATCGCAGAGGAATTCAATAAATCCTGGATTCAAATTATTTATAAAATCTTTTTTTGCTTTTTCTGATTCTTTTTTATCTTTCGATATGAGACGTTCAAATGTCTCTTCCGGATCAGATATTTTTCTTGAAAACCAACCCATTATAAATGGCCCCAATAATGAAATGTTCTAGCTATAATATTCGGCCAGAATGTTAAAATAGTTGAAGACTATTTATCCAAGTGTATTATAACTTAAAATTGTTATGTACACTAAAAAAAAATGAAAAATTAAATCTTATTTACTTTTGGACTCATACTCTGTTATATTGAATTTAATCAAAATACAAGCGAGGGACGTTATTGTGTGGTTTCTTAGAAAAATATTCTGGATGGTTACACTTCCGTTTTTAGCACTCACCGGTGTTCTTATGTTTGCATTTCCTGAAGAAATGAAAGAATTTAAAAAAGACCTGGTTGATATGATGGAAAATTCATGGTTGAGATGGATCGGTTTCGTTTTGTTCGTCAACTCAATGGTTCACATCGCTAAAATATTCGACGGTAGTCATACCATAGTCAGACTGGTAGATCCAAACGACTGATTATTGATATTCACTTACCTTTACTCTGAATTTTTCCGCATTTTCAGGTGGGTTTTTAAAAGGTATTTCAAACAAAGAACTTTCGTTAGGTGACAGGGCCTTCAGGGTAAGTTTTAATTCTCCTGTTTGTCTGCGAAGTTCTTTTTCGTTTTCATCAAGTATTTGTGCTGTAATTTTAATTTTATGCTTGTCAGAGTTTGATAAATTCTTTAGCGAACCGACAACATAAAGGGTGTCATGTTCGATGTAAGTATCTATGTTGGTGATTTTAAAAATTGGTGGCATATCTTTATCTATTACAGGTTCGAGCTTGTCATCCTTTTTCTTTTCGACATAATCTGCAATCAAACCTTCATCGTATAGATCCCAGGCTTCTTCGTTCATTGGTTCAAGTCGAATCGCAGTCTTAAAAGCTTCTTTGGCCTGAAGGTATTTTCCTTCGCTCATTAAATTTTTACCATTATCCAGAAATGAATCGACACCAGAATCAGGAGAGACTAAGTTCATCTTTTCCCCGGTAACTTCGGAATAGCTACTGTCTAAATTTTTTTGTCTTTTTTCCGGGACATTAAAGGGGATAAGCCGGTCATCTGATTGACAATAGCTTGGAATGATGGATGTAATAAAAAAAGTTGTTAAAATTAAATGTCTGAATTTCATGGTTTAATATTTACTACTTAATTTCTGAGCAAAAGCTTCCAAAACTAACCGATAAAAATTTTCAAAGCCGAAAAGAATTAGACCTTCATAAAGCATCGAGTAAGCTGCAAGCCCCGCTTCGTTTTCGTTCTCTTTGAGCATGCCGAGTAGAGTTTCTCTGTCTACTGTCATACTGGTAATTTTAACTTCCGAATCCGGTGGCATTAAAGACGAAATCATTACCTCTGTTTTCTCTTCTGCAAATTCATTGCTGTTTTTGAGATAAAAGAAGTCAAGAGACATATCAGTCTCAAGCAGAGACTCTTTTGCAGCCTGTGGGCTATTTTCAAGTACATTTTTCAAAGAAGTTGGCGTAAGTAAAATCGCTGTTTCGAGGCTGTCTTTGCCATTGTTGTAAATTGATTGACTGATGCGGCGTAATGAATTGCCGGTTCTTTGATTATTTTTGATAAACAAGTCGGTTTTTTGAGCCGAACCTAATGCAAGTAAAGATGCTGTCATGGGATTGTCTGGATTTAGGGCGCACAGTTTTGCTTTGCCTTGAGGCAGCATTTGAATAATCCCGCTTTTTGTAAGAGCGTGAATTCGATTATAGGCTGTGCCATAAGGCAGTTTTAATTTTTTTGATATCTGATGAATGGAAAGAACGCCATCCGGTGTTTCAACAAAGGCACGGGTGATTTTTATATTCGTTTGCATGAATAGTATTATACTTTATCTTAATTTAACTATCAATAAATTGTTAATGCTTTTTGCAATTCTGGGACAAAGCTAGTTATTATCCATTTAGTAGCATTAGCAAGTTTCAAGACATTTTTGTTTTTTTGTTATGTACTAAAATTTAGCATATCAAAGATTGCTTCGTCGTTTCACTCCTCGCAATGACATACGTTTTGTTCCCTGAGCGGAGTCGAAGGGACCCTTTGTCTGTGCAACTAGTGGTTTCGACGCTTCGACTTCGCTCAGCAGGAGCTCCGCTCAACCACCAATATATAATGACAGCCACAAATTGTCATTGCGAGGAGTTCTGCGAAGCTTTATGCGAAGCAGAACGACGAAGCAATCTAAATGTCTTGAAACGGTTTCAACAAACAAATGGATAATTACTGGGGAAAAAGCTTGGTAATTTGTTTCTGAAAAAGATCTATTTTATGCTAAGGCTTTAAGCTGTTAAAAAAGTATAAAGCAAAAAAATAAAATTTGTGGATTATAAAAAAGCCAGGGGGCCTTTGGAAGCTGTTTTTAAAGCGAATATCTCGACAACTGTGTTTTTTATTAAGAAAAAAATTAACAAAAAGTTGACGCAATACAGATTGAATGTTATAATCCAAAACCATTTCGCGAATGGGCACACAAATTGCTATGTTTTCGGGGTATCGCCGGCGTTGTTAAAAAAAACTGCAAAGAAAAAAAATTATTCCAGAAAACTTGTTAAATACTATCACGTACCTTTGACCGGTTGTTTGCTGTACATGTGAACAACCGGTTTTTATCTATAACAATACAGCGTAGTTCATGTTGTAGCAAAACAACATACGTATCTAAATTTGAAGGAGCAAGGCAGAATTATGGTGACAAAGCAACAGCCTTTAACCAAGAAGTTTCTGATGGCGAAAGAACGAATATTTGATAATATTCCTAATCTTATCGACATTCAGTTGAAATCATTTGAATGGTTTCTGCAGGCCAGAAAAGATCCTGGCAAAAGAGCGAAACAAGGCTTGGAAGAAGTTTTTAGAGAAGTTTTTCCAATTCAAGATTATGTCGGAAATCTCTGCCTTGAATACAATGATTACAGCCTTGGTTTGCCGATGTGTAAAAATTGTCCACAGGCCAAACTGAGAAAGAAATGTCTTTATGATGATTGTAGCTTCAATGAAAAGGAATGCGAAATTGCTTTTATAGGCGATTCACCTTTCAGAGTAAAGCATAGCCCTGATCAGTGTCGTAAAAGAGATCTGACCTATTCAATTCCTCTGAACATAAGGGTTCAGCTGATAATGCAGCAAACAGGTGAAGTAAAAGAACAGGAAATATTCCTGGTAAATCTTCCATGTATGACTGAGCGTGGTACATTTATTATTAACGGTGCTGAACGCGTAGTAGTCAGTCAGCTGCATCGTTCGCCAGGGGTTTATTACAGTTTTACCCGTGCCAAGAAAATGTATTCAGCCAAAATTGTCCCGTATCGTGGCGCCTGGATGGAATTCGAACTTGATCTGATGAAAGACGTCGTCTTTGTTAGACTAGATCGTAAAAGAAAAATCCCTATTACAACCTTTTTACGTTCATTGGGTTTCGCAGACGATGAAAGCATTCTTGAGATTTTTAACAATAATGAGACTATTGTCAATTCATTGAAATATGACAAACAGGCGGTTAGCAGGGCTGAAGGACCGGATAAAGTGTCTAAGGCTGTTACTGATTCTCTGAAAGCTATCTTCAGTAAGCTCAGACAGGGGGACCTGTTCGTTGAAGAAAATGCAAGAGCACTTATCAAAAGCTTGTTTTTCGATTCAAAAAAATATGATCTGGGCGATGTCGGTCGTTATAAAATGAATAAAAAGCTTCGTCTAGTTGATCGCCTCTCGGATCAGGTTGCTTATAAAGATGTAGTTAATCCGGCTAACGATAAGCTGATGGTAGAAGGCGGCGGAAGAATTTCTAAAAAAATTGCTGCTCAACTCGAAGCAATGAGAATTCCCGCTTATATAAAAACGGGCGACAACGATACCGGATACAGAATTATGTATAACCCTGACTGCGCCGTAATTAAATTTACGGAAGTAGAAAAGGGTATTGTAGATCTGATTGGTCGAACCGCTTTTGAATCTATTTATGATCCAAATACCGGTGAAATCATTATTGAACAAGGCCAGGAATTCTATGAAGAAACTGTTGCCAGAATTAAAGAACTTGGTATTGAAGAAGCTAAAGTCAACAAAGACAGAGTTTTGTCTATCGAAGATATCGTTGGCGTAATCAGATACCTTATTGATCTTTCAAACGGCATTGGCAGAATTGATGATATCGATCATCTTTCAAATCGTAGAATCAGACGCTGTGGCGAATTATTGCAAAACCAGTTCCGTATTTCTCTCTCCAGAATGGAAAGAGTAATTAAGGAAAGAATGACTATTCATGATCTTGACAGCTACACGCCACAATTGCTTATCAATACCAGACCGGTTTCTGCTGTTGTAGATGAATTCTTTGGCAGTTCTCAGCTTTCACAATTTATGGATCAAACAAATCCGCTGGCCGAACTTACTCATAAAAGAAGACTTTCTGCTCTCGGGCCTGGTGGTCTTAAACGTGAAAGAGCCGGTTTCGAAGTCCGTGATGTTCACCCGACACATGACGGCAGAATTTGTCCGATTGAAACACCTGAAGGTCCGAATGCCGGCTTGATCGCTTCTCTGGCCGTTTATGCGAAGGTTGATGAGTATGGTTTCTTAACCACTCCTCTTTGCCAGGTAGATCAAGAAACAGGCAAAATCAATTATGATGAAATGGAATATAAGGATGCATACGATGAAGACAGATTTAAAGTAGCGCAACCCGATATTTTCATTTCTGAAGATGGTGTTATTGATCAAGCTGATGTGCCGGTAAAATACTACAGCGATGATTATGAATTTGACTATTTACCGATATCTGATGTTGAGTATATTAAATTTTCTCCTCTTCAGATGGTAAGCGTGGCATCGGCTTTGATTCCTTTCCTCGAACACGATGATGCGAACCGTGCTTTGATGGGAACAAACATGCAGCGACAGGCTGTTCCTTTGATCGAAACCGAACCACCTTTGGTCGGAACAGGTCTCGAGTCGAGAGCCGCTCATGATTCCGGCGCAGTTCTTCTTTCAAGAAGTAGCGGAAAAGTGATTTATGTCGACGCTGAATGCGTCAAAATCAAACGTGCCAGCCGCAGAAAAGATGACGAGAAAATTCCGGTTACAGAACAGACATTCAGAAAGTATCAAGGTCGTAAGATTATGGATACTTTAATAGATGAGCTTACAGGCGAAATTATTATTGAAGCCGGGCAAACTCTTGATATTACTTATTTTTCAAAAATTAAAGCAATTACAAGTGAAATCAGGCTGCAACAAGAATCTGTCGATGTCTATAGGCTTCAGAAGTTCCTGCGCTCTAATCAGGGAACCTGTATTAACCAGAAACCAATTGTCAAGATTGGTGATAAGGTAAAACCTGGAACAGTTCTTGCAGACGGTCCTTCGACTTTCTACGGCGACCTTTCGCTTGGGCGCAACGTTCTGGTAGCTTTTATGTCATGGGAAGGATACAACTTCGAAGATGCCATCATTCTCTCTGAAAGACTGGTTAAAGATGATGTCTACACTTCAGTTCATATCGAAGAATATGAAATAGATGCCCGTGACACCAAACTTGGACCTGAAGAAATCACCAGAGATATTCCAAATGTTGGTGAAGACGCACTGAGAAATCTCGATGAAGACGGTATTATCCGCATTGGGGCAGAAGTAGAAGCCGGTGATATTCTGGTCGGTAAGGTTACGCCTAAGGGTGAAACCGAACTTACAGCTGAAGATAAGCTTTTAAGAGCAATCTTTGGCGAAAAAGCCAGAGAAGTACGTAACACTTCGCTTACTGTTCCTCATGGTGAAAAAGGTAAAGTAGTCGATGTCATGGTTTTCTCCAGAGACAACGGTGACGAACTGCAATATGGTGTAAACAAACTGGTTCGCGTTTTTGTAGCGCAGAAACGTAAGATCACAGTTGGTGACAAAATGGCCGGTAGACATGGTAACAAAGGTGTTATTTCAAGAATCGTGCCTATTGAAGATATGCCTTATCTTGCAGATGGTCGCCCAATCGACATTATTCTCAATCCTCTTGGTGTTCCATCTCGTATGAACGTGGGACAGGTGCTCGAAACCCATCTGGGCTGGGCAGCTGAAAAAGAAAATAAAAGATACAACACCTCAATATTTAACAATGGACGTGATATCAAAAACGAAGATTTCGTTATGGAAAAAATTGAGGCAACCTACAAAAAAGATCCATTAAAACTGGTTAACCTTGAAGGTAAAGCGACACTTTATGATGGTCGAACCGGTGATCCTTTCCATAAAAAGATCATGGTTGGTATTATTTACATTCTTAAGCTTGCTCATCTCGTTGATGACAAAATGCATGCAAGATCAACCGGTCCTTACAGTCTGGTAACTCAGCAGCCATTAGGTGGTAAGGCTCAGTTCGGTGGACAGCGTTTCGGAGAAATGGAAGTCTGGGCTCTCGAAGCCTATGGTGCTGCCCATGTTCTTCAGGAAGTTCTAACAGTTAAGTCAGATGACGTTGAAGGTCGTGTCCAGGTTTATGAGACAATTATCAAAGGTAAAAATATTATGAAACCCGGCATTCCTGAATCATTCAAGGTTGTGGTTTCGGAATTGCAGAGCCTCGGACTTCAGGTTGATCTGAAAAAAGATACTAAAGAGGTGCAGATTGCAAAAAACCAGGAAAAAGGTTCAAGCAACGATTCAGAAGAAGACTGGATGGAAGAAGCCTCTGATGATAACGAAGAAGATCTGCTTACTAACAGTTTCGAAGGTAGCGAAGAGTCTACCGACGAAGAATAGGCCATATTCGGTATAAGCGAATAAGGAAGGAGACATTTTAGATATGTTAGATATGGATAAATTCGATGCCATTCAAATAAGCATCGCTTCTCCCGAGAAGATCAGGTCATGGTCTTATGGTGAGGTTAAAAAACCCGAAACCATTAATTACCGAACCCACAAACCCGAGCGAGATGGCCTGTTTTGCGAAAGAATCTTTGGTCCGCAAAAAGACTGGGAATGTTTTTGCGGTAAATATAAAAGTATCAGATATAGAGGCATTATTTGTGAACGTTGTAATGTTGAAATTACCAAAGCCTCTGTTCGCCGTGAAAGAATGGGGCATATTGCTCTGGTCACTCCGGTTGGGCACATCTGGTATTCAAAAGGCAGCCCCAACTATATAGCCCTTTTGCTGGATATTTCAGCAAGAGATCTTGAAAAGGTCCTTTATTTTCAAAGCTACATAGTTATCGATCCTGGTAACCTGCCTCTTTCCAGAAAGCAGCTTCTCCCCGAAGAAGGATCTGCCGGAGAAATGGGTTATCGTGAATTGCGCGAAAAATACGGTGACATGTTCACTGCTAAAATGGGCGCAGAAGCGATAAAAGAACTCCTGGCTCAGATAGATCTGCAGAAACTGGAAAAAGAACTGGCCGAACAGCTTAAAACAGCTACCGGAACAAAACGAACTCACCTGCTTAAACGCATGGAACTGGTTAAAATGTTTGCCCGTTCTGTCAGCAGACCAGAATGGATGATTCTGGATACTATTCCGGTAATTCCTCCAGATCTTAGACCTATGGTTCAACTTGATGGTGGTCGTTTCGCTACCTCTGATCTTAACGATCTTTATCGTAGAGTTATTAACAGAAATAACCGCCTGAAAAGACTTATAAAACTTCAGGCTCCCGATATTATTATTAAAAACGAAAAAAGGATGCTGCAGGAAGCCGTTAATGCGCTTATCGATAATGGACGACGTGGTAAGCTCGTAACCGGCCCCAATAACAGACCGCTTAAATCTTTGACCGACATGCTCAAAGGTAAACAAGGGCGCTTCAGACAGAATTTGCTGGGTAAACGTGTTGACTACTCCGGTCGTTCTGTTATTGTTGTTGGTCCTTCACTTAAACTGCATCAGGCCGGATTGCCCAAGAAAATGGCACTTGAACTGTTTAAGCCGTTTGTAATGCATAGACTGCAGCAGCAGGGAATTGCCCCGAACATTAAGAGCGCAAAGAAAATGATCGAGCGCGAAAAGAACGAAGTATGGGATGTTCTTGAAGAAGTTATCAAACATCATCCTATTCTTCTTAACCGCGCTCCCACACTGCATAGACTTGGCATCCAGGCATTCGAACCCGTTCTTATCGAAGGTAAGGCGATTCAGATACATCCTCTTGTATGTGCTGCTT
>JBNJGH010000020.1:0-43070 GCA_051747585.1 Candidatus Rifleibacteriota bacterium | reverse complement strand
TTGGCAGTTACAAAACTACCTGTTTCATAAGAGTGGTGGTCTAAAGTTTCTATGGTTTCGATATACCACACACCACTTTCTTTAACCAGATAAAAAATAATTACCAGAGGTTCACCATTACTCATCTCATAACTTGCTTTTACGCTGGCGACACTTTCTGTAGGCTGTTCTATATCACTGGCATAAACAGTGAAAGGATACTCATTATTATCATCCGGATCATAAATGTCTTCGCCAAAATCACTGACCATAAGGGTATAAACAGAAGAATCATAATTTTCTTCTGATGTTTGTGCCAGATATTTACCTGCAGTGTTTGAATCTTTAGCTGCGATAGATGACATAAACCCGCTTATAGTAGCATTTATACCATCAACATCTTTGCTAACAGGCGCGGGAGAGCCCCCGCCTCCCATGCATCCAAGAATAGTGGCTGAAACAAGAACTATAAAAACCAGGAAATTTCGTTTTATTTTTTGCATGTTTGTCCTCTCTTTTCTATCAGAATACGTATTCAAGACCGCCATAGAATTCTGTAATAGTCATGGGTCTTGTAAAATCCCAGAGCAGTTCCTGCGATCTGGTGTCGAAAGATCGATAGTAAGATTTTTCCCATGATGCTCTAAGTCTGAGTTTCAAATCCTGATTAAGAGCCACGTTGTATCTAACTTCTGTAAGAGGCTGCACTTCGGATTCCCAGCCAGTACTGACGTTGTTACCATTGCGAAATGAGAATTTTTTCCAACTTTGCTCTATCTGCCAGTCATATTTTCGACCTGAAGAATAAGAAAGCTCAAGACCTGACTGCAGATATTTATAATCACGATAAATCAACTGATCATAAATTCTGGCAAGATATGCGTTATTCCACGACAATGACATATCATTGCGCAGCTTCCATGAAAACTTGGCATTGAAGAGATTTTCTTTGAAATCCATAACTTCGCCCTGAACTGAAGTTCTGATATGAAAGGTATCGTCTATTCTAATTTTAAAACGATCATTTACTCTTCGGCGCCACATACCATGGAATTTATGATTTTTATGGGCGCGAAATCTGGTATTTTCATCGTTGTAAATGTAACGATAATCAAGCTGTCCACGGGCTCTACGAGGAAACACAAAGCGGGCGGCAGTGAAAAGATTCATCTGAGCATAGCCTCTTGGTTCATCGGCAAGATAGTTTCTTTTCTGATACTGACCTTCAAACAAGTATGAAAGTTTGTCATGAATCGGCAGGTCATAATTGACTCTGAAATAGTTATCGAAATAACTCGCACGATAAAGATTTACCGATTCTCGATCGTATATTCTTCTATCATAAGTGTTTGAAACGCTTAAATCTGCCTTGTTACCGCTATAAGTTTTATTATACTCGGTATAAAGATTGAAGTTATCGTAATCAAGATTGTTTACATTACGATATCGGCGCCAGTTACCCTTCAACTCGGCAAATATGTTGCCATTGTTGACAAACCAGGTTTCCTGGTCAGACAGGTTGAACTGGTGATAATCAGATCTGGTATAGTTTGGGTAAACCCGACTTTGATAGCCCAGATTGGCCAGCCGTTCTCTCTGGCTCCATCGTTCATTGTAGAAGATTTCGGAAAGGTTATCGCGATAATTTTTTACCCCGTTATCAGGATACCATGAGTGATGCAGGGTGTTTTTAAGGGTCCAGGCCCGCTCTCTGCTTTCTTTGTAGAGATAAGAGACCGTCAAATAGTTTTCGTGAACCGGTTCATTTCTTTCTCGCTGAAGAAAACGGTCTTCAACATAGAGTTCACGTTTGTCATCGAATTTATAGTTCAAAGAAAGCTCTGCCTGACCGAGATTGTTTGGCAGTGCTGTTTCGGTAGTAGTAAAAGGGGTGGCTTTTGTCTGGGTTCGATAAATTTCGTTTCTGTTTCTGAAATTAAGTTCGAGCGCACCGCTTACTTCTACTTTTTTGTATTCTTGCTGAGCAGGTTGAGTCTTTTGGGTAGTTTGCATCTGACCATAGCCTGAGCCATCTGAAGTTGAAGACTGACCCATGCTGCCGGTAGCAGAACCTCTTTTTGTATTTTCCCGTTCTTCAAACCTCAATAAATAAAAATTTCGGGTTTCACGGTACATATCGTCGATTCTGGAAAAAGCCTCAAAAAGCTCGGCCCTGTCTGCGGGATAATCGCCCGATACTGTGGTGAAAAGGTCCTCCATCAGTTCATAGCGACGCTGAACATAGTCCATTTTATCACCGGCTTCATCCATAATCCGCACGTATTTAGATGAACCAGGCTCGATATTCTGGTTATCAATTTTACGATCAAGCTCCTGAAGACGCCTTAAGGAGTTTGCGAAATCAGGTTCATATCTTCTGAATGCATCTATTGCTCTTCGACTGGAAACCGACAGAGCAAGCAAAGACTGCTGACCTAACAGAGCCATGATTAGTAAAAATATTATAATCGTTGATTTTTTCATTTCTATCCTCCCGCCTTAATTAATCAAGGAAATGACGCAGCTGACTCTCGAGCGATTCGATATTTGACTGCAGTTCATCAGCTACTATGCCAAGCTGTTGAAAGCGATTACTGACGTTCTGCCAGATATTTTCAATTTCTTCCTGCTCGCTGGTTTTATAATTAGCACTTTGCATAGAGCGCATTGTGCTGTCATAAAGCCTTTGAGCACTGAGATAGTATCTTCTAACTCTGGCGTAATTGTCCATGATTCTCAGTGAAGATTGCAATCGCCTTTCAGCTATATCAGTGGTAGCGCTATCAATACTGTTGTAGGCGGTAATTTCAGATTGAAGAGCAACCATCTGATCGGAAAGAAGATCATCGATTTGCTGCATTTCAATAATAGTTGCCGGATCGATCTCTACAATTGCAAGTTCTTTGATCATTGCTGCAATGTTAGACTGCTGATCTGTAATTTGCTTAACCAGATTCTGTGCACTCTGGTCTTCGGGATTTTTTTCTACCAGAATCTGAGCTTTTTCCAGGGCTTCTTCCAGTTCAGCCATTTTATCTTGAAGTATTTCCTGCGATTCTATAAACCAGTCCTGGCTTCTGCCACTGGGGTTATTTGAAATTTCAGTTTGAATATTTTCTACTTCTGAGATTATTGAGTCAACATCATTCATTACCATTTCAACTTCAGCGCTGATATCTTCATATAAAGCACTTAATTCAAACTGATATCTCATTATTTTTAATGCTTCTTCGCGATTTGTCTGTATGTTGGCAGATACAGAGTTTGTTTGACGCAAAAGCTGCTGCATTTTTGCTCGTTCGGTTTCAGAAATACCTGGTTGCGCAAGTGCATCATCTATTTTCTTTTTAATAGAGTTAATGATGAGCGTGTCTTCAAGAACTACACCCACAAATCTTTCTGCATCTCTCTGAAGTTCGGCAACTTCTTCTGCCTCGACTTTATCGAGATTAATGAATTTTTCAAATTCTTCTTTAAGTCTTCCTATTTCCTGGGCTTCTGATTCGTTTATTTTCTGAAGGATATCAGGCACTTCGTTAAGCTGAATGGATTCACCAAGTTTGGAAGTGGCGTCATCCCATTCTTTTTGAGCCTCTTCGACATCAATTTTATTCTTTTCGGGCTTAACACCCTTTTTAATGACAAGCTCTTCACCCATTGCAAGAGCAATTTCCTGGCGAGTTTCACGTATCATTACCCTGGCCTGACCTCGAAGAACTTTTACTCTATTTTCTGAGCCATCTTTGTTAGAGCTACAGGTTATATTGGTACCCTTGATACCTGCAACTGCCTGGCTCATTTCTACATCCATAGAGCCATCTTTTATCATTTTTTTAACATTTACCCAGACTTTACCTGCCAGCAATTTAATTTTGTTTTCTTTCTCTGACTCGGTGTTAAGAACGATTTCACTCTCGGGCTTCATGACAAAAGTAGTCAAATCGCTCAAAGTCATAATCGCAGTTGAATCATGTTTAGTTTGAACATGATCCATTACATCAAGAATCATATCCAGCTGAGCAAATTCCCAGCCAAGGATATCTTCATCGGGTCTGACCAGAACTTCTCCACTCAAGTTGGAAAACCTGACACCAGAGTCTTTAGCATAAGCCATGCCGGCAGACATAAAAAAAAGAACAGCTAAAATAACTAATCCAGCTCTTTTCATATAGATTACAAGCTCCTCAAAGAATTTCTTTTCTAACTAAAGGGTACAACAGAACTTTATTTCTATCACAAAAGGTAATACTGGTCAATTTTACTATTCTGAGTTAGCTATTCTCGGTCAGCGACTATCAACTCGTTTCAGAAAAAATTGCCTCACACCTAGCCTTAAAGAAAGTTTCGTTGGGTCTTACTTCCGTAAAGACAAAAAATCATTATCATTAATATAATATGAGCCATAAAATTCTAAAAATTGTATTAACGGTATTTGTATGCGCAATTTCAATTCAGCAAGTGCGTGCCTGGAATTGTGTTGATGCTCATCCTGCTATTAATAGATTGGCGGGGCAATTATTCATTGTTAGATCTAAATCAGAGTGCTATGGAGATAAATACACAAGAGCTATTGTTGATTATAAAATGGCTTTTTCCGGTTACACTTTTAGAAAGGCTAAGACTTCTGAAAGAGCTTCAGGAAAATATTTGCATAAAACAGATTTTACAGGTTGGCTGGCCAGAGGAGGACATGACGCTGATGTTCCTTCATTTGAGATGGGTTTCAGGCACTTTTACGATCCATACTATGAACCTTCATATTTAACCTGGTTACGAAGATGGTTTCGAAAACCCAAGAAGTCCCATTTTTTATCAGAGGCAGATTTTTTTAAATCTCTTAATTATAGAGCAGACGACTGGAATATTAATAAAGCCCTCGGTGACAAACCAAGAAAATTGAAATTGCAACCCAAAGTAATCCGTCCCAAAATTGACGCCATTACCTGGGGTTTTAACCATCCAGATAATGAACATTCATGGGTTAAGGGATTAAAAATTTATAAAGCTGCCATGGAGAATAATTCAGATTTAATGGATGGATTGTCTCGTGAGAAAGCTTTTGCCAAGGCTTTCAGGTGTCTTGGCGAAACCATGCATCTAATGGCAGACATGGCGCAACCAGCACACGTAAGAGCAGATTCTCATTCTGTTCAAGAACCGATTGAGCAAACCGTAAACGGTAAAATGATATACAAAATCATAAAGGATACCTGGAAAAACAAGAACTTCAAACCAACTGGAGACTTTTCTGATAGCGAAGAATTATCTCTAAAAGATAGAATGGTAAATTTGGCTAAATTTACGAATAAAAACTTCTTTAGCAATGACACTATTTTTGATTACAAAAAATGGATTTTTCCAAGAAATCACAAAAGGCCGTATCCCAAACCACAGCTTTCAAGGCTCAAGAAAGTAAAGGAAGTTTATTTCAAATATTTTGCTGATGCAGGATGGGTTCCGATGGCAAAAGAAACCGGTTCATTATTTCCTTTACCGGTAGTTAAAATTAAGAAACTGAAATCCAAAAAACTGAATGTTCTAAAATCAATGGCAGAAGGGCAGGCAAAGGTTTTAATTCCTCTGGCAGTTTATAATTGCTCCAAATTACCGGACCTGTTTTTTCCAACCCTTAAAATGAAAGCCGATGTTTCTCATCATGATGGGAACACTTATTTGATCAATGCCGAGATTTCGCATCATATTGAAAATGACCCGGAGTGGGAAAAAATAGGCCAGATCAGTTATTCCGGACAAGGCTACCTTGTGGTCAATGGAAAATACCGTCAGACTTGTGAATTTGTTAAAGGCAGATTAATTGATTTTAAAGCAAATTTTGATTCCGGTTCAGAACTTTTAATCTGTGTTAGAGCCGGCGGAAGATTAATCTGGAGTGAGAAACTCGAAGTAAGATAATACTTTTTAAGAACAGAGCCGGTTTTTGCCTGGTTTACAGGTTCTTTTGCAACCATTTAAGCAAGAAAATTTACAATAAGCTCAGCAACCTGATGCATGGCAATTTGCAGGTTAGTTTCGAAATCGATCTTTGCCGATTTGTCGGCTGAATCTGTTATGCCACGAATTTCAAGATAATCGACATTGTTAAAACGGGCAGTTCTGGCAGCGCCGGCGCCTTCCCAGGCAACTGCGACAGCACCGGTCTTTAGTCTTATTTCGTTGGCGCGGTCAGTTTCTATTATATCTTCATCGCCGCTGGCAATTGCAGCGAAATGAAGTTTATATGCCTTTGATTTCAGGGCAATTTTTTCAAGCTTTGGCAAATATTTTTGCGCCACTTTGAACTCAGGTAGTTTTTTCTTGATAAACTTCAAGCTATAGTCGTGCTCTATGGTTGAAGTTGCGACAACTATATCCCTGGCAACCACTGTGTTTGATATAGCACCAGCAGCCCCGGCACAAATCAGTAAATCTATTCTATCGAGTCGGTCGAACAAATATTGAGTTTGTAAAGCAAATTGAGCCTTACCATGCCCCCCTGCGGCTATAAAAAGATTTAGTTCTTCAAAACGCCAGACCTTTATTTTGCCCGCAGTCAAATCCTTTTTTTTATAACCCTCACTGATTAAAGAACTTATTAAAATATCGCGTTCTTTAACCAGCGGAGTCAATAACAGAGTATTATTTTTTTTCATTAAAGAAGTTTTTTACTTTAGAGTCTTGATTATTTCGCCAACATTGCCGGCATAGTCTTTAACCTGAAGTTTCAATTTTATATTTCGACTTTTTGAAGGTCGTACAACATAAATTTCAGATTTATCAGGGTCAGAATAAACTTCGAATTTTTCTTTACCTGCATAAGCTTCTGCGCTCAGATAATCGACACCTTCGCCGAAGTCGCTGACTGCAAATACCCAGACTTTGCCAAGATGGTAGGTCGAACCACGTCTTTTGTAGCGCAAATATGGCTTGACCTTATCTTCGAGAATCGTCCAGGATCCGCCCAATCTAGTCGAAGCTTCAAACCAGCCATCAACATATTTCTCGCCAACATGATAATATTTATTGTTGTTACCAACTTTATAAATTCCGAGCTTCTGAGGATCACCCTCATATTTCGCCGGTTTAATTCTTATTCTAACTGAACTGGCAAAAACTCGTTTGTCTGGTTTAAGAGTCCATACCGGTGAATAAGGAGCCAATCTGCCGGTTTTACTATTTCCTGCAGGCTGCGGAGAAAGATTAGTTTTTACAAACCTTGCCAGAACCGGAAAAAAGAGGCTTTTACCGTTAAAAACAGCCTCGCCGCCATTTTCCATGCTTACTTGTCCGCCATTAGCCGAAATAAATGTATTTTCAGGCAAAATTCTAATATCTTTTATCCAGGCACCCTTCTCCCAATGCTTTTCAAAAGGTATAGCGATTTCAATTCTGTTCCCCGAAATTAAACAGGGCAACAATTTTTTATAATTCTGACTGTTATGACTTTCAATACTACCTCTTAGAAAACGCCGGCGTTTACCTTTACTTTTTCCGTGGGCAATTAAGTATTTATGAGTGTATTCCACATTATTAAAAACAAAACCAGAGATTATATCTGCATCAATTTGTCTCTCATAATCAGCTTTATGAAATTCTATATAACCGGTTAATTCAATTAAATTCCGACCATAATCCTGCGCACTTAGCTGCAGCTTTCCCGATGGGAATTGCTTAGGGTTCAACATGCCAGACCAGGTTTTGTATTCTTTTGCAAATGGCAGTGTTTCGCCGGGCAATTTAAACATATTTATCACGTATCCGGTATTACGCATTTTTGACTTTAAATAATCATAAACCAGACTGCACTGGTAGTTTTGACTATATGAGTATTTATAAAATTCCCGGGCAAAACCTTTTTTGCCGTTCAATTTAAAATTTACTTTTTCAATTGTATATACATTTCCTGCCCCATTATTATCAGAGATTCCGACTTTCAAGCCGGCTTCGCCGGATAAGTAAATCTTATTGGGCAGGAAGCCATTTTTCCTGTTTCTTTTCCGAATTCTAACTTCGTAAGGAGAAAAACTTCGATTTATTTCACAGGGGAATGAAAAGGGCTCGAGATAAAACTTGTAAAAATTTGGATATATATTATCCGGGGGTCTGTAACCTGACAGAGCTGGAGCCACGGGTTCATTATTCATTGTTCTCATTTCAAAATGCAGATGTGGTGGCCCTGCCCCGGTTTCTCCAGTAAAACCGACGACCTGACCTTTTTTGACCGGAAATCTATTCGCCTTAAAATAATCATCAATGCCAAAACGCTGCCCTATGCGCTTGAGTTTTTTATCTACATATTGTTTTGGTTTGCCGGAAAAGTCCCTCAGGTGCCCATACACAACCTTTTTGTTTATTTTTGGGTGATCAATATATAGTGCATAACCATACCCTCTAAACTGCACTTTAATTCTTGAAATGTAGCCGTCTTCAATAGCTTTTACCGGAAACCCGGTTTTTCTTTTAGTTCTTAAATCTATTCCGGCGTGAAATCTAAAGCCCCGAAATTCAGCAAAACTGGAACTTTGAGAAATTTTTATATCAAGAGGCCATATCGGCTTTTTAGCGGCTGCGAAAGAAAAATTGCAACCCAAAATAGCGATTAGAACAAAAATAATTAAATATTTTTTATACAACTTCCTGGCTCCTTATTAGTTTTGTGCATAATAACTTTTTTGTATTTATTGCGTCAAATAATGAAATTGCACCATAGAGAGCACTGAGTGCTCTGTGGTTAATTAATTCTGGCTTTGCGGCCTGGGATGAGGGATGTTTTTTGTAAAAGGTTGATAATCATTGAGCGAAAAATTTTAAGCAGCTTTGTGCATTTTGCACAAAAAAATAAAACTAAGATTCAAGAACAAAGAAGACGATAAAGATAGTGGGAAAGTATAAAAAATTAAAAGGAAGGAGGTGAAAAAATGAACAATGCGCTTTTAAATGGACTATCGGGCGAAACCCTCAACAACTCTTTTCCTGTTTTTCAAAGTCCTGGCCAGAAAAAAAATGACAATGCCTTTTCTGCCCTACTGGAAAAAAATCTGTTTTCGGGCTTAAGTTCTAATGAAGTTACATACCAGGCGAATAAAAGCTTCGAAACTAATCATTCAACAGAAAGACGCGGCTTCGAGCAGAATTCATTCAGCCTAACCAGGCCAAAAAAACTTTCTGATAATAGAAAAATCGAGAATGAAGCTGGTAGTTACAACAAAAAGAATGAAAGCCTGAAAATAAATAAAAAGGACATTGAAAATAAGAAAGATGCCGAACAGGTTGATAAAAAACAGGAGACAAAAACAAACAAATCTGAAAACAACGAAAACTTTGATGAAAAGGTGGAAGCTGTTAAGAAGGAACTAATCAGCTTAACCGGCTCAGAAAAGAAAGCAGAAGAATTAATAGCGGATTTATCAGATCAGGAACTTATAGCTCTAAATGAAATCATCAAAAATCTTGATCAAAATTCGTTAAATGCTCTTCAAAGCAATCCCGAACTGTTAACCGACATCATCAAGGAAGAAATCAGCAGCTTGCCAGATTCACCACAGAAGCAGAAATTGCTTGAAACTCTTGATTCTCAAGAATTAGAGAAGTTAACGGCAAAACTTGCCGAGATAGCTTCTGCAAATAAGAAACAAAACAATCAGGCACAAAAGGAAACAATTGAAAGTTCTGAACAGGTTCAAAACGGCACTGAAGCTGGCATAGCTGGCTCGAGCACAAACAAAAGAGTAAACGAAACGAATAAATCTGAAGAGCCAAAATTCAACTCAAATAAATCAGGAAATAAAAAAGAACAAAAAGCTGATGCTGCTCTTGCAGAAAAACTAAATTCAAAGAGTGCGGATAATTCCGAAACTCTTGAGAATAAAAATACAAAAGAAACATTGCGTCAGGAATTCGCAAAGATTAAAAAAGCTGAATCGGAGCAAAGTGAAACAACTATTCAACAAAGAGAAAGTTCTTCGGATGATACCCCAGCACCTGGTCTAACAAAAAATAAGACTGCTTTTAAGCCTCAAACCCAAGAGCAGGCTCCTGACCACACAGGCGCACAAGTTGCAGTAAAGAAATTTGTTGAGACCTTATTGAACAACAAAACTGCAGGTTCCGCCAAAGAGGCATCCTTCACCTATAGTCCGCAGACAAAACAAGGTAACAGGTCTTCTGGTTTCCAGAATAATTCCGGTAGTGGATTTTCAAACGGATTTTCTTCCAATTCCGGAGCAAACAGTAGTTCAATTGCAGGAAACAAACCAGCTTCATCGCCTAATAACAGTGTTTTTCTCTCTCAGCTTATCGAAAAGGCTGAAATGCTTAAAACCAATGATGGGAAAAAAGTTCTAAGCATGAAGCTGGACCCAAAAGAATTGGGAAAAATGGAAATGGAACTGACCTCCAGGGATGGAAATTTATCTGCCAGGATCTCGGCTGAAAGCGAACTGGCAAAAATCAAGCTAGAGCAACTATCACTGCAAATAAAAGAGCATCTGAACGAACAGGGAATAAATTTAACAGAAATAACTGTGGATATTTCTTCCCGAAATCCCGATGAAAGAAATAGACAACAATTATCTGAAGGTAAAAACAAATCCAGCCGCATTGAAAAGGTCAGCAAATCTAATGGCGAGCAGATCATCAAAAAGAATGTTCTGCCCAACCTGAGATCTGTTGCACTTAATATTCAATCGGTAGACCTGACAGTTTAGGAGGCAAAAAAAATGCCAATTGACACTGTAGATGTACCAGTTACCAGCGTACACGGCACATCGACAAAGCGCAATCCGAGTTCGGAACTCGGCAAAGACGACTTCCTTCTTCTTCTCACTGAACAGCTGAAAAACCAGGATCCCATGAATCCAATGGAAGATATGGAATTCATCAGCCAGATGTCAAGTTTCAGTTCATTAGAACAGATGCTCAATATGAACGAAAATATTGAAGGCTTTGTTCAAGAATTCAAATCAAATCAGAAAAGCGATGCAATGCGATTCCTTGGGACTACAGTCACAGCAACAAAACAAAGTCTTGAAGAACCGGTTACCGGTGTAGTTGAAATGATCGGCTTTGAAAGTGGAACACCCTATCTCAAAGTTGGCGAGCATTCTTTTACAATCGACGAAGTTCAGATAGTCAGCCCCACCATGTATCCATCAGAATCAGGCGATTCAGCAGACGAATCTGCATAAGAACCAGGTGGTTGAAGTTGATTCAACCCTAAAAGCTACTTGACAAAATAATCTTTAGTAAGAGGCATATAATGGATCCCAGACTAATGATCGGGCCTGAAAGCCCACAATTGGGGACCAGGATACCCTTAAACAGAACAAATACAAGCCAAACTTCAGGCAACAACAAAAAATTCATTGATCTGTTTAACCGGGCACTGGAAACTCCTGCAACGGAGCCGATTCGCATAAGTGCACACGCTACCAACCGTCTGGCTGATCGAAACATTATCTTGAGCGATGAGCTAAAAGCTTCTTTAAATCTTACTCTCAATGAGCTGGAAGACAGAGGAGCAAAAGATTCTCTGATTATAACAAAAGAAGCTGCGTTTCTGGTTAATGTTCCGAACCGGACAATGATAACAGCTATGAGCGTTGATGAAATGCAGGACGGAATCGTTACAAATATAGATAGTGTAAGTATGAAGAATATTTAAGGAGAGCAAACAGTAAAATGCACTAACTACAGAATTAAGGAAGCAAACAAATCGGGAACAGGCAAAGCTGAAAAAATAAAAAGCAAACAAATCTGATAACAAGGCCGGACCCCTCCCGGGGAAGTCTTAAGCGCCCGAACGACCGAAGGCGTTAAAACAGCTGAGCTTTTTCCCAGCATGTTAGCCGTTAAGAGAGCATCACACGAGGTGTTATAGCTCTCTTTCGGTTGGCTGCTCCCCCATCTGGGAGCTACCGATGGAAAGAAGGAACTGACTGATCGGTTTATCGGCACATTAAGCCGTATGAAAAGGAAACTGTGCTATGATTAGATCTTTATTTACGGGAGTAACGGGTCTTAAGCAGCACCAGACAAAAATGGACGTTGTAAGTAATAATATTTCCAACGTCAATACAACTGCATTTAAAAGAGGTCGAGTCATGTTTCAGGATCTGTTTTCACAGACACTAAGACATGGACAGCAAGCCTTCGGATCTTACGGAGGTTTAAACCCGATGCAGGTTGGTCTGGGCGTTAAGAATGCTTCGATTGACACTCTGATGGACCAGGGTGCCATAGAAGGAACCGGGAAACAAACCGATGTTGCCATCGAAGGTTCCGGGTTCTTTGCCACCAGAGGGTATGATGGAAACACATACTACACAAGAGACGGAAATCTAAACATAAATCCTAACTACGATATGGTTATGGCCAACACCGGCTACAAAATGCAAGGCTGGTTAGCTACCCAGGATCCCGAGACCGGGAACCTTGAAATGAAAGAAACCGGGGTCGTGCCATACGACATAAATATTACCAAGTATCTTAAAAAACATTCTCATCAGACCAACGAAATTCATTATGCCTCAAATCTTGACAGCGGCTCTGAAGAAAGAGACATTAAATTTGGTCTGGATACACTTACATTTAAAGATAGTGAAGGCAATTTTCAGAACCTTTCGTTCAAATTCAAAAAGCTGGATTCAACAAACTGGATCTGGTCGGCAAATGACGAAAGCGAGGGAAATGTTGCAACAGGCACTATCAAAACTGATGCCAGCGGAAATGTTATAGAAAGTTCCGTAGAACCTAGTGGCGATACCTCAACAACGTCAGAGCCTTACTTCACCTACGACCCTGACGGAAGTCCTCAACCCGCAACTGCGACAATGCCTATAAATGAAATAAGCAATACGGGGGATGGCATCAGTTCCGGAGTATTGGCCGAAGGCAATGAAGTTACAGACGAAAACGTTCAAATAATCTTCGATGGTGGCGATCCCACCCGAGCAACTTCTTATAGAGTTGTAGGCTCAGAACGCGGCTTTATTGGTGCAGGAACCCTGGGTGGAGAACAAGCTAGAATTAAAGGAACTACAGTTGGTTTTGGGGCAAATTGGACTCCTGCAACAAACACATCCTTTGACATAGCAGACAATCAGTTCAACCCACCTAGAGTCGCCACTGTAAATTTCGATGCCGGTACTACTTATTCTACCTCTGATATAACAGATAACATCAATACGGCTATGAAAAACAATGGCGTAAGAGCTTCTGCATATTACGACTCTGTTACCCAACAATTTCAAATTGTAAGCAACGAAGAAGGCAGCAATAAGGAAATCGAAATTCTCAATTCGTCCGGCGATTTCGCTGACCTTGGGTTTACCGAAGAGGTTGCAAACGGGACTGGTGGTGCACGGCCTGAAGTTTTCAGTGACGAAGCTTTGGCAATTGCAAACAGCACGGCCTATGATCCGGCAAATGACGTATGGGATCCGGCCAGCGATGTAAGCTTTACTATAACCGACCGAGACGGACATTCTGCTTTAATAAGCTTCAGCGATGAGCTTGCAGGAAACAATCAGATCTATACCAGGGGCGCAATTCTGGCGGAGATCAACTCGAAGCTTGCTCAGGAAAACGTTTCTGCGACAGCCTCTTTTTCAGATACCAACAATGACGGGAGTCCTGATCAGCTGGTTATAACCGGTTCCAAGTCAGGATCTGGTGAACAGGTAATTCTTTCGGGTAACAACAGTATGAATCAGCTTGGCTTAAGTGCCGGCACAACCAATGGCACAGCTGCGATAAGTGAGTTCGACTCTGGTGGCCTTTCATTCACTCTTACTGAAGGCTTAAACCAATGGTTGCCTAACGAAACCATGAATTTCAGTACCACTGAAGAAAAAGGTGCTTCAGACTCAGTTAACATATATGTGCCTCAGCCTTCGTCAGAAACTCTTAAATTTGCTACTACTGTTAATGATGAAACCTTCGAAATTACCGGGGCAGTAAACGAGGGAGCAAAGCATTCTACCAACATAATCGTTTATGATTCCCTGGGTGCGAAACATGGACTTGTTACAGAATGGGAACATACTAACAGCGAATCTATGGAGTGGATTTACAAGGTCAGATATTCCGATGATGATCCCGAAATTCAAGCCTGGCTTAAAGATCCTGCCAACAACATAGCTGACCCCGAGGATCCTACCGATGACGACCTTGAACGCGCCAACGATGCATTACTTACCGATCGCGAAGGCACACTGTTTTTCCAAGAAAACGGAAAAATCGATCTTGGTCGCTCATTCGTTCAAGACGTTAAAATGAAACCGGAAGGAAGCAATCCTTTAAGTATTAAATTAGACACTGAGCTTATAACTCAATTTGACTCTGACTTCACCACAAAAGCGAGAAGCCAGGACGGTTACGAAATGGGTCTGCTTGAGCAAATATACTTTGAAGAAGACGGAATCATTCGTGGCGTTTACAGTAATGGTCAGAAGCAACCAATCGGGCAAATGGCGCTGACGACCTTTAATAATCCGGGTGGGCTTGAAAAGATGGGTAAGAATCTGTATTCATTTTCTCCTAATTCGGGCCAGCCAATAGTAGGAAAAGCCGGCGAGATGGATCGTGGCGTCATTGTTCCTGCTTCTCTTGAAATGAGTAACGTTGATATTTCTGAAGAATTCACCAATATGATTACCACTCAAAGAGCCTTTCAGGCTAATTCAAGAGTTATAACCACTTCCGACGAAATTCTTCAGGAAGTTGTAAATCTTAAGAGGTAATTAACTGGAATTTACCGGTAAACTAAGCTATGATCAGGTTATCACGAATCAACGGAAAAAAATTCATTCTCAATGCCGATCTGATTGAACAAATAGAAGCTACACCGGATACAGTAATAACTCTTATTAGCGGTAAGACAGTTATGGTTGCGGAGCCTGTTAAAACGGTGCTTAAACGAATTATTAAATTCAGGCGCACTATTTCGCAGGCTCCGCCAACTTCTTACAAAAAGTTAAATGGTCAAAGCAGCAAATAAGTGTTAATAATATCTGACATTTGCTTGTTTGTGCATTGACTTAGCTAATTTGCTCATGGTAGGTTTTTAAAATATGTCATCTAAGACCAAGTGGATAGTTGTTATACTTGTTGTGCTGGTTATTGCCCTGGCGGTAGTCGGCATAGCTTATGTTACCACCAGGAAAGCCATTACCGGCCCTGGCGGCGCCCCTTCCGAGCCGCCGGAACAAGGCGAGATTTCGACTTCGCCGAAAATGGGTCGCTTTGATCTGGGCGAATTTATTGCGACTTCACGTGACGAAGAGTTGCACTACATAAAAATTAGAGTTGAAATCGGTTATATTGGAAATCTTGAAGAAGAGCTCGAAGAACGTAAAGCTGAATTAAGAGATGCTATAACTACAATTTTAATGAAGCTGAACATACAAAGAGCCAAAGAAGATTATATCGATCATTTCCTTCATAAGGACATTGAAACCGAACTTAACCGTATTCTTGGCAAAACTACATCGGAAAGCAGGATAATCAAAGTCTTTATTCCGACCTTTCTGATCAATTAACACAGCTCGAACAATTTTCGGAGTTATTGAATGGTTGACACACTGTCGCAAAGTGAAATAGACGCTCTACTATCTGCCTTGAGCACCGGCGATGAAGAGGAAGAAGCCCCACCTCCACCACCCGGTGGCGGTGGTCAAAGCTCAGCTGCTTTTGCCGAGCCCGAGAAAGCGCCAAAAGCTGACTCAGGAAGAGCAAAAGGCGGATCTTCTTTCTTTGATACCGATGATGAAGACTCAGATAAGCCCAGGAAAAAAGTTGTTAACTACGACTTCAAAAGGCAAACCAAGTTTTCAAAAGAACAGCTCAACACCATTCAACTCATACACGAAACTTTTGCAAGGCTGGTCGGAACAGATCTTTCAACCAAGCTACGTGCCTTTGCTCAGGCAACTATTATTTCGGTTGAACAACGAACCTTTGAAGAACTGATTCATTCCATTTACAATCCGACCTTCATTACAATTTTCCGCTCTGACAATCTTGACGGAAAAGCCCTGATAGATATCAATCTAAATATTGTTTTTACTATTCTCGACCGTCTTCTGGGCGGCAACGGAACACCTCTGGGTATATTAAGACAGCTCACTGAGGTCGAAAAGCAGATTATGACCAAAATTATGGTCGGCATAATAGACCGCCTCAGAGAAGCCTGGATTAACATCATAGATTTAGCCCCTGCCATGGAACTGGTTGAATCAAACCCTCAATTTGCCCAGATTGTTCCTCCAACCGAAATTGTCCTTTCGATTACAATCGAAATCAAAATTCACGATGTCACCGGGATTATGACCCTATGCATACCATATAATACGGTTGAACCCATTGTTCATAAATTTAACGCAGCTTCATGGTTTGCAGCAGTCAGAAAAGAGCCGATGCAGACCAATGTAGATGCAATCAGCCATCAGGTAAAAGAAGTTCATCTGCCGGTAATTGCAGAGCTGGGAAGCGCTACCGTAGCACTACAGGACATACTTGGTCTTGGCCCGGGAGATATTCTTGTAACAGATCAACTGGTAAAAGACGATCTAAATATTAAAGTAGGAAATCTGGTCAAATATCGTGGCCGCCCTGGAATTATTGGCAAAAAAATGGCTATTTCTATAACTGACCAGCTTGAGCCCCCCGATGAGGAGGAAGAATTAGAGTGAACGATCTATTATCACAAGAAGAAATTGATGCTTTGCTGAATGCCGGAGGCTCTGATTCAGAAGAAGAGTCAGGAGACGACTCTGCCCAGCAAGCTGCTCCACCTGCAGAAACGCCACAGGAGCCTGTAGCAGAGGCTCCATCTGAAGAACCCTCCCCCGAGGCAACACCTGCACCAGCAGCCGGAGGAAGTTCATCAGGAGAAGGTTCCGACTCCTCAGGTTCATCTGATTCAGCCAATGTTCCAAAAGTAAAAATATCAGATGAAGCAATCGAACAATTATCAGAAGTAGCTAAGTTATCGTTGGGTGCAACCTCTTCTGTTGTTCAGGTTTTACTCAACAAAGAAATTGAAATCAACCTGGAACAGATAAGAGTTGTAACCTTCCAGGATCTTAAAGATGAAGGCGGAGCAGAAGAATTTGTTCTTGCCAAAATTTCATACATAGAGGGTTTCGACGGCAATTCATATCTGGTTCTAAAAAAATCGATTTCTGCAGTTATCGGCGACCTGATGATGGGCGGCGAAGGCGTTGGCGCAGAATTTCAGGAAATGCACACTTCAGCGGTTGGTGAAATGATGAACCAGATGATGGGAAAAACAACCACATCACTTTCAGAAATTTTCAAAAAAAGAGTTGACATTTCCCCCCCGGATGTGTTCCTCGTAAATTATTCCGAAGGCCCACCCGATCTTCCAGATTTCAGTGAAACAGCAAATTTTCTTAGAATTGGCTACAACTTAAAAATTGGCGAAGTTGCAGAAACAGAAATGGTTCAGCTTCTACCGGCCGATTTTGCTAAATTGATGGCTTCTGAACTTACCAGACCCGACAAGGAACCACCTAAGAAAGCGAAACCAGCACCCCCCCCCGGAGGAATACCAATGGGCAATCAAGGCCAGCAAAATCAAGCACCAAATCAACAGCAACCCGGCGGGCAGCAGCAACAGCAGCAGCAGCCAGGACAGGGCATGCCCGGACAAATGCCAGGTCAGATGCCTGGGCAGATGCCGGGACAAATGCCCGGGCAGATGCCCGGGCAGATGCCGGGAATGGGCGGACAAATGCCAGGTCAGATGCCCGGACAAATGCCGGGAATGGGTGGAATGCCAAATCAATTTCAGGGTAATCCTGCAGAATTTGGAATGCTGCAAATGCCTATGGGTGTTGGATTACAGTCAAACATCGATCTACTTTTAGATGTTCCACTACAAATAACAGTTGAATTAGGCAGAACTCGTATGTTAATAAAAGATGTTCTTGAATTGGGTATTGGTTCTGTAGTAGAGTTAAATAAACTTGCAGGTGAAGCTGTTGAAGTTTTTGTTAATAATAAGCTAATCGCCAAAGGAGAAGTAGTTGTTATCGATGAAAACTTTGCAGTGAGAATAACCAGTATAATCAATCCACAAGACAGACTCCAGGCCCTCTAAGGAGAATTACCGGTTCGTATGGGTAAAACAATTCTTATAGTAGACGATGCAGCATTTATGCGCATGATGATCAAGGACATTCTGACCAAGAATGGTTATGAAGTTCTGGGCGAAGCCCAGACCGGCAAAGAAGCGGTTGAGTTATATCAGAAACTGAAACCCGACTTGACCACAATGGATATTACAATGCCGGAAATGAATGGAATTGATGCGGTTCGTGCAATAAAGAAAATTGATCCTTCTGCCAGAATTATCATGTGTAGCGCCATGGGCCAACAAGCCATGGTTATTGATGCAATTCAGGCGGGAGCCAGAGACTTTATTGTCAAACCCTTCCAGCCCAATCGTGTCCTTGAAGCAGTTCAAAAAGCGCTACGCTGATCAACAAAAACAACAATATAGTATCAATCTGGCTTTACGTGAAAATTTTTTTTACATTTTTTTTATTTTTGTTTATGCCGATCAGCGATTGCATGGCGCAAGCGCAGTCGGTTGCCAGTATCACACCCGTTGCTACTTTAAGCAAGGGGTTTTCTTCTGCTTCTGAGCCGTTTTTACCAGAGCAACCAGTGGCTTCAATGCCATTCCTTCCACATTCAGACCCCTTTGGCACCTCTCTGCGAGTCCTTTCTGCACTCTTTGCCGTTATCATTATTGCCCTGGCAATCTCCTGGTTTATTCAAAGAAAAGGCGGCTTTAGCAACAATGTTTTAGGCAGAGTAATAGGTATTCTTCCACTCGATAACCGGCGCATAATTTATTTTGTAGACGTTCTTGGACGAGTGCTTGTCCTTGGAGTAACCGACAGCAATATTAATCTCCTTTGCGAAATAACCGACAAAGACACTATTGACTCCTTGCGGCTGGAGGGAGAAACTCCCGGAATCCCCGGAATGGAAAAGTTTTTTGGTTTCCTGAAAAAGTCAAAGAAAAATCAAAATCAGGACAATGATATTTCAGAATATACAAGCCAGGATCTAAAGAAAAACAGAGAAAAAAACCAGGAAAGACTGAAAAAACTCAACGACCTTCTAATAAAACGCACCAGCGACACTCCCCCATCTGACGAATAATTTTTTTCTATTCTTTTGGGGTCTTGCGTTAGACTTCTGTTCGTTGTATAACTTTTAATAAGTTCGTGCCCTATATTTTATTTTATACAAAATGCACCATTTATTAAGGTTAAAAAAACACTTTGTTATCTTTGTTATTACAGCTTTATGCTTGTTTTTTTCGCTCATAAAGCTAAATCCCGCACGAGCGCAACAAAACGGCCAAGCTCGTGTCAATATCGAAGACAGCACAGATGTAGATCGAATGCAAACCGAAAACACTCCATTTCCGATCCCCTCCATCAGTATTCAGGTAGATCCTTCAAAAGAAAGAAGCCAACTCGGAACCGGATTGCAAATTTTGATTCTGCTCACAATCTTAAGCCTGGCACCTTCCATTTTAATAATGCTTACCAGTTTTACCAGGATACTTATAGTGCTGAGTTTTGTGCGCCGTGCCCTTGGAACCCAGCAGGAGCCAAGTAATCAAATAATTATAGGCCTGGCACTATTTATTACTTTTTTTACCATGTCTCCGGTAGTCGACCAGATTTACCAGAACAGCCTCAAGCCATACATTGATCGCGATATAAATTATGTTCAGGCTTATAACAATGCCATAAATCCAGTCAGAGACTTCATGTTCCAGCATGCAAGAAAAAATGACCTTGCGCTTTTTGCCGGCATGGAAGGCGGAGTAAAACCCGAAACAAAAGATGACTTCAGTACGGTTGCGCTGATTCCCGCCTTTATTACCAGCGAACTTCGCACCGCCTTCCAGATGGGTGTAATTATATACCTGCCATTCCTGGTAATAGATATGGTTGTAGCCAGCCTCTTAATGTCAATGGGAATGATAATGCTTCCGCCAGTTATGATTTCATTGCCATTCAAAATACTTCTTTTCGTTCTTGTAGATGGGTGGAATCTTGTTGTTAAGTCTCTAGTAGTAAGCTTTGGAGGAAACGCGTGACTGAATATACACTTTACGAACTATTCAAAGAAACAATATTCTTGGCTTTTACCCTTTCAGCGCCAATATTAATTTTGGGCATGCTGATAGGTATCACGGTAAGCGTATTTCAAACGGCCACCTCTATTCAGGAACAAAGCTTAACCTTTATTCCCAAATTACTGATAACCGCCCTGGCACTTATTGCCCTGGCCCCATGGATGTTGACCAAACTCATGCAGTTTGCAACCAAGCTACTTGGACAACTGCAAATGTTTGCCCGCTAATAAACGATGACCGAAGAGCTTTTTCTCAATACAGTTGGAATATTTCTTGTCGCCCTGGTCAGGTTCAGCGGCTTTTTTATTATAATGCCTGTTTTCGGCGAATCAACAATTCCGAAGCAGGTAAAAGCCGGCCTATCGGCTATGTGCGCTCTTATCGCAACTCCACATATTGCAACAACCCAAACCCTCCCTTCTTTAAGCATTCCGGGATACGCTTTAATGGGACTTAGAGAATTAGTATTAGGTTTTTGCATCGGCTTTGCCGTTGTTGTCATAATGGACACGCTCAGATTTGCCGGCCAGGTAATCGGCATGCAGATAGGCTTTTCGTTTGTTCAGGTTGCTGATCCTGCTTCCAGCAGAAGCCTTGGAATTGTTGCAGAGTTTTTCCAGATGATGGGGTCTTTGTTTTTTCTGGTAATCGGCGGCCATCTGCTTTTGCTTCAAGCCTTCTTTCAGAGCTTCGAAATTATTCCATTAAACCAACTTCAGGTGACTTCAGGAGTAGTCGAGGAAATTGTTTTATACAGTCGCATAATTTTTACTACCGGATTTCAGATTGCAACGCCCGTCATTGGAGTAATACTTGTAGGCGATGTTAGCCTGGGAATTATCGCTCGAACCGTGCCAAAAATGAATATTTTCCAAGTGGGCTTTTCTTTAAAAATTCTCGGTGGACTAATTATGCTTGTTATTTTAATGCCATACATTTCTGAGCTAATAAGAAGCCTGATAAATATCAGTGTTGGCGAAGTCAATACATTGATCAACCATATGAAGTAACTATGCAAAATTTTATCATGCCTCAAAAATACATTGAGCAATCCTGGGCAGCAGGTAATATAGACTTCGATGCCCGACCATTTGACCTGCAGCTTTTTGCCGGTGAGAAAACCGAACCTGCCACCGAAAAAAAGAGAAGAGAAGCCACGCAACAGGGAAACATAGCCAAATCTCAAGACCTCGGCTCTGTAGTTATCCTCTTAGCAGGTTTTCTAATGTTAAGGTATTACGGCCCCCAACTGTACGAAACCTGCGGCGCATATATGCGTCATACCATGACAATTTCGATTCATACCAGGTTAGATCTGCCCGAAACAATTCTTTTACTCAACCAGCTTATTTATATTCTTTTAAAAACACTCTCACCCTTTATGATGGCAATAATGTTAAGCGCAGTAGCCTCAAACATGATTCAAACCGGCTTCCTCTTCAGATTCGATCCTCTTACCCCCAAATTCGATCGCTTAAACCCGATTTCGGGCATTCAAAACATGTTCAGCTGGAAGCTTGTTGGAGAGCTGGTAAAATCTATACTCAAAATTCTGATAATTGCCTACATCCCTTACTCTACTATCAAAGAACAAATTCCATTAATAATTAAGTTTGTTCAAATGGAACCAGTGCCTTCTATCATTATTTTATTAAAACTAATTTTTTATATGGCTATGAAAATTGTTATGATTTTACTGGTATTGGCAATAGGTGACTGGTTTTTTCAGAAGTGGCGCCATGAAGAAAACTTGAAAATGTCTAAAGAAGAAATTAAAGAAGAATATAAACAACGTGAAGGTGATCCTAAAATCAAACAAAAAATCAGAGAAAAACAGCGGCAGGCTTCTACCAGCCGAATGATGGATGAAGTGCCCGACGCCACCGTAGTTGTAACTAATCCAACTCATATTGCCTGTGCACTAAAGTATAATCGAGAAGAAAGCAATGCACCGATTGTTGTAGCAATGGGTGCAGGACTCATAGCCCGAAGAATCAAAGAAGTTGCAAATGAAAACGATGTTCCGGTTATCGAAAATAAACCTCTTGCCAGAGCTTTGTATAAAATGGTAGAAATAGGAGAGGAAATACCCTCTGATTTATATGGTGCCGTGGTTGAGATTCTTACCCGTGTTTATCGCATGAAAAGCGGAGCGGCCTAACTCTAGACAGTGTATTCTACATTAAAATTTTGACATTTTTTGGCGGAGGCGACTTTGGCAGAAACAAAGGCTGGTTCTTTGAACGTCGTGCCCTTTGCTTCGTTATTAAAAAGCAGAGACGTTCTTTTTGCTTTTGGCGTGGTTTCGATTGTCATCATGATGGTTGTTCCCATGCCCGCAATGATACTAAACCTTTTTTTAACCCTTAATGTCGCCCTTGCTCTTACAATTTTACTAGTTTCTATATACAACCAGGATGCACTGCAGTTTTCCGCTTTTCCAAGCATGCTGCTTATAGCCACCCTTTTTCGCCTTAGTCTTAACGTTTCGACCACCCGTATAATTTTATCAGGGCGCGGTGCTTCGATTGAAATCGTCAAAGCGTTCGGCAACTTCGTTGTCGGCGGAAATTACGTTGTAGGATTTGTTGTCTTTATTATACTGGTATTGATTCAATTCATAGTAATTACCAAAGGTGCAGAGCGTGTAGCTGAGGTTGCCGCCAGGTTCACACTGGATGCGATGCCTATCAAAGGCATGGCAATTGATGCAGACCTCAATGCCGGAGCAATTGATCAGGAAGAAGCTACCCAAAGACGTTTAACTTTACAACGAGAAGCCGATTTTTACGGGGCTATGGATGGTGCGAGTAAATTTGTTAAAAACGATGCGATTGCCGGTATAATCATAACAGTCATCAATCTTCTGGGCGGTCTGGTAATCGGCATTTTTCAAAGAGGCGAAACGGCTTACGACGCTCTTCAAACCTATGCACTCTTTACGATCGGCGACGGGCTTGTTTCACAGATACCTGCTCTTTTGATTGCAACCGCTACAGGTATTGTCGTTACCCGCGCAAGTTCAGATTCAAGCCTTGGTCATGACATCAGCGCCCAATTGTTATCTCACCCCAAGGTACTTGGCATTGGCGCTGCTTTACTGGGCTTTCTCGGGCTTATTCCCGGTCTGCCAAAATTCAGCTTTCTCTTCTTATCCTTTGTTTTTGCAACCTTGGCTTATGTTATGCACAAAAACCTCGAACAAGCCACGCAACAGGAACGCGAGGACAAACAGGCAGAAGAAGAAAGCGAGGCTAACGCACCGGAAGATGTTTCTTCTTTACTTACCGTAGACCCCCTCGAACTCGAAATTGGTTACAATCTTATCCCCCTGGTAGATGCTAATCAAGGTGGGGATCTACTTAACCGAATAACTTTAATAAGGCGACAAATAGCACTGGATCTTGGTCTGGTGGTTCCCCCAATCAGGATCCGCGACAATATTCAGTTACAGCCATCTACCTATGTGTTTAAAATTAAAGGGGTTGAGTTTGCTCAATATGAAATAATTCCAGACCAGTTCATGGCTATGAACCCCGGAACTGCTACAAGCAAACTTAACGGCATCGAGGTCGAAGAGCCTGCATTCGGTCTTCCTGCAGTCTGGATACAGAGTTCGCTGCGCGAAAGAGCTGAAATGGCAGGGTATACTGTTGTTGACCCATCTACGGTTATTGCGACCCATCTGACTGAAGTAGTTCGTCAAAATGCCCATGAAATTCTTGGCCGCCAGGAACTGCAACAGCTTCTTGATACAGTCAAAGAAAACTATCCGCTTATACTTGAAGAAGTTGTACCTGATGTTGTCAGCCAATCCAGTCTTCTAAAAATTCTACAAAATCTTCTTAAAGAAAATGTCTCGATCAGAAACATGGTTAACATTCTCGAATCTTTGTCTGACTGCAAAGGAATAACCGAAATCGACAGTCTTACCGAAATCTCCCGACAGGGTCTTTCGAGACATATCTGTAAATCCCTGCTTGATGAAAACGGAGTTTTAAAGGTTATTTCGCTGGACCCTCAATTGGAGCAATCTCTGGCCAATGCTTTACAAAAAATTGATGGATCGGTTCAACTTGCAATCGATCCAAATTCTGCGACCAAATTGCTTGAGAAAATCAGAGATAAAATTGAAGAAGTAATGCAGGAAGGCCATTCTCCAATATTGCTATGCAGTTCTGCACTAAGACTAAGTCTAAAAAGACTGACAGAAAGGATTGCTCCCAGACTCACCGTATTGTCCTACCAGGAAATCCCTACAACAATCAAGCTTGAATCTATAGGATTAATTTCACTACAAGGTTAAAGAATAACGATGAATGACCAGGCAACCACATTAAGGAGACTGAAAAAAATCGTAGATCAGTCTGAAACAGCTGTAAAGAAGCCGATTGACGGCGAAACCTTTTTAGATACAATTGTCAAGCCCTGCCCCTTTACCTGCATGGCTTTAGTTTTACCAGACAATATTATTAAAGGAATTCCACCGGTAATCGATTGGATAATTGCATTGATGGAGCACTCGCCAAGGTCCTGCTATTGGGATCAAGCCGGCTTCATTGAAAAAGAACGACTACCCCGAACTCAAATTCAGCTCAGCTATCCAACTCCTTTGCGAATCGAACAGGGGTTGACGCCTTTAAGCATTATGCCTCAGGTGGAATCGTTTATAGAAATATGCAAAGGACCAGAGGCCAGACGTATTGATTTTTTACAGCATCTGGCAAGAGTCTTAAAGCCTTTTTCTGAGGTATGGATAAGCATTAAAGCAAGTGAGTTACCCAGATATTATCCCCTGCTTCACGCAACCGATGCAGTATGCGTTACCGTTCCCTTTCATAAAGATTCTCTTTTAAGCGTTTATGAAGCGGTTAAATCTATCCATTTATCTGGATACTTTTCACCAATTGGTCTTCTGGACATATCACCCACCAGTTCAGCACCAGAAGAGCCTATTAGTCCAAGAATAAAAAATGTTGCAAAACAATTTTTGGCTCTTGACCTTGTCCCTGCAGGAATGGTACTTTCTAATAGCACTTACATTCCACCGGAAAACAAGGCCAACCTTAGAGCAAGAATAACGGCGGTAGAACCGTCTTCAAGAGATTTTCTCTATTGTTTATCCGAAAGTCTGATTTATCAATTACCAGGATTATTTTAAATGACCGAACCTATAATTAAGCCAATTGAAGCAATAATAGCCGAAACTCGCAAAGAGATTCAGCCTTATGTCTTCAAAAGGTTGCAGGCAAGAACTCCACGTAAAGCCGGCAACAAAATTGCTCGAACAATAACAGTTACTTCGGGTAAAGGCGGCGTAGGAAAGACCAGTCTGGTTGCCAATCTTGCCATTTGTCTTGCCCAGGCAGGTCAAAAGGTTATAATTCTTGACGCAGACCTCGGACTTGCCAATATAGATGTTGTTTTTGGCATAAGGCCCAAACATAATCTAATGGATGTAATCAATGGCCAAATGAGCCTCGATGAAGTAATGGTACAAGGGCCCAATGACATTCAAATTATTGCCGGAGGTTCAGGTATATCTGAGTTGGCTCAACTGGAAACAGACAAAGCGGCTAAGGTTTTTGATCAGCTGAAATTCCTCGAAGATAAAACTGATTACCTGCTGATCGATACCGGAGCCGGGATAAGCAAAAGCGTTATTTCATTTTGCCAGGCCGCTGACCAGATAATTGTCATAACAACTACTGAGCCGACCGCTCTTGCCGATGCTTACGGTATAATCAAAATTTTGAGCAGCGAAAGACCCGACAGCCATGTTTCTCTTCTTGTCAATCGTGTAGATAACGAAAATGAAGGACTTGAAATTCACAAAAGACTGTCTAGAGTAGCTGACGAATTTCTCGAATTTAAAATTCATCACCTGGGGAACATTCTCCAGGATAGACAAATGCATCTGGCAGTTAGACAGCAAACGCCTTTAATTTTGTTTTCACCAATGTCACCTGCTGCAAATGGCATTAGAAAAATTGTTTCAACAACTTTTCACGAAATCCCGGAACATAGTGAAAACAGCGGCATCGAAGGCTTTTTAACCCGCCTTTCAAGCTTTTTTAAAGGGGAGGCTTCTCAGTAATGCATTTTGATGATTATGCCAAAATACTTGGCGACACATTATTTGAAGCCAAAGTAAAAGCTGAAAAAACCTACGGAAAAGATAATTTTAAAGTCATTACCAGCAAAAAAGTAAAACATCCGATTTATTTTGGCCTGGGCTACAGAGAAATGTTCGAGATCACTGTAGGAATAATCAGACCCATAGGCAACAAAAATGTAGTTACTGAAGTTCCTTCAAGGCCTTCACCGTCGATTGAGGTAAAAAAAACAAACCCTGTTTTTTCATCCCAGAGCGAAACTAATACAGCCTCAACAAACACTTCTGCCCAATCTGAGGCTTACAACTTTACGCCCCCCCCTCCCACAAAAATTCGACCGGCCCAGAACACTTCTCAAGGAATAAGAGCCTACAAGTCAACATCGCGAACCAAAGTCAGGGCTGTCGATGGCCTGCGCTCAAATCAGGAAGGCAACAAAGAGCCCAGATCGCAAAAGATTCTTAATGATAAGGAAATAGCATCTACCCAGATTGATGAAATACTTGAAGAACTTATAGCAGTAAGAGAGACTCGCGAAAGACAAGAAAAAATTGCAAATGGCAATCTAAAAAGTCAAGGAACGTTACAAAGCAATTTTGAGACAAGCCGTGCTGACAGCAACAAAATGGACACATACGAAACACGTCTCGACCAAATGTATGCAATGCTTCGAGAAATCAACCAGAGATTTGACAAAACTATTGAAAAAGAACCGCCAAAGCTTCCTGAAGTCCTTCACCAAATCAAAAAAAATCTTCTTGATATAGAAACTCCAGTCGAAATCGCAGACAGAGTTATTTATGACCTGAGAGAAAGATTGCCTGAACATTATTTGCAAAAAGCTGAAAGTGCAATGAAATACACCAGCCAGTGGATGGAAAATAAATTGAAATTTTCGCCAGACCCCAATTTCAACAATAGCAATGGCCCTAAGATCATCGCCCTCATTGGTCCAACCGGTGTAGGAAAAACTACAACAATAGCCAAAATTGCAGCCTCTTATGGCTTAAGCGCAGAAAATCGGTTATCCATTGCTCTTTTTACCCTCGATACATTTAGAATCGGAGCTGCAGACCAACTTCAGCAATACGCACGCATTATCGATGTCGACATGGAGATCTTATATCGTCCGGAAGAAATTGATCAGGCAGTTAACAAGCATTTAGACAAAGACCTTATTATAGTAGACACAGCCGGCAGGTGCCAGAAAGACAGCGAAGAACTTTGTGAGCTGGGCAATTTTTTAGACCGCATGCCGGAATCCGATAAATATCTTGTCTTATCAGCCACGGCTAAATATAACGATATGCTTGAGACCGTAACCTGTTTTGACCATATTGGTTTTGAACATCTGATTTTCACCAAAATCGACGAAACAAATACTTTTGGCCCGTTACTTGCTCTACTAATTGAAACCGGGAAATCACTTGCCTATATTACCAACGGGCAAAAAGTTCCGGAAGATTTTTGTAAAGCAAACTTTAATTTTTTCAACACAAAGCTCTTTTCTGAAAGGGCATACAAGCATTATTAACTTTTTTATATGCTGAAACTGCCTTGAATTATAATATTTTTCCCAATTATTACCGATTTTACTGTATAATGTTTAATTCATGTTGCATATTATTCTATCAATCAAAGAAATTTGCCGGAGCAATTGATGGATATTGATCTGTCGCAATATATGGGAATGTATGTCGATGGTTCCCGAGAGAACCTCGACCTCATGGACAAATTTCTCCTGTCGCTTGAACAGGATCCAACAAATCTTGAAGCAGTAGGAGAAATTTTTCGTGCTGCCCACACATTGAAGGGTATGTCGGCAACCATGGGTTTTGAAAAGGTTGCCCACCTTACCCACGAGATGGAAAATATTCTTGACCAGTTAAGAAATCACCAGGTTCAGGTTACAACCGATCTAATCGACGCGCTTTTTGAAACTTTCGATCTTTTGCGCATACTGGTAAATGACAGCATTGAAGCAACAGATTCCAATATAGATATTAATGAAATAGTTGAAAAATTAAATCAGGTTGCTCAGGGAAAAAGTCCAACCAAACATGAAGCTAAACCTATTGAAACGCAGGAAGAACCTGCTGCTACCAGTCAAGAATCTGCCCAGGGCGAAGAACAACCGGCTCAAGATACCTCGCAATTAGCGATTGAACTTGCCGACATAACCATTAATGAATTTGAAACTCAGGTTTTAAAAGAAGCGCAGCAACAGGGCTCAAATATTTATCTGCTGATTGTTTCGCTCGAGCCTGATTGCCTGCTTAAAGCACCTCGCGCATTCATGGTTACCCGAAACCTCGAAGAACTTGAATGCGAAATAATTAAAACTGTTCCTGATACAAAAGACATTGAAGAAGAAAAGTTTGACCTTTCTTTTAAAATGGTAATAATAGGCCAAGCCGATACAGCAACGATTCAAGAAGGTATTGAATCTATTTCAGAAATCGCTTCGGTTAAGCTTACGCCCCTTACCCCCGAAGACTTTTCTTTACAACCGGCAGAGATCACGGTTCAACCTGAAGCCCCGGCACCGCAAAAGAAACCCGAGCCTCCTCCACAGCCAGCCGCTCCACCAGCGGCGAAAGAGCCTGCTCAACCCGCCCCCCCAAAGACAGGAAGCATGCCTGCAGAACCAAAGCAGCCTCAGGCAGCAAAACCGGCAGCCCCACCAAAACCAGCGGCAGCTCCGCCCAAACCTCCGGCAGCAGCAAGGCCTGCACCACCAGGTGGAAAGCCACCGGGGAACCCTCCAGCAAAGCCTGGAGCTAAAAAGAAAAAGAAAGCCGCTGCAGCAGACCGGAGAAGCAGTCAGACTGTTCGTGTAGATATGCGCAGGCTTGATGAGCTTATGAATCTGGTCGGTGAACTTGTTATAAATCGCACCAGATTGCAGGATATCGGTGCTGCCCATAAGTTAAAAGACCTCAACGAAACTCTTACAAGAGTTTCCCAAATAAGTTCTTCGCTGCAAAACGTGGTTATGCAGGTAAGAATGGTTCCTATCGAACAAGTCTTCGATCGCTTTCCTCGAATGGTTAGAGACTTGTCTAAAAAACTTAACAAAAAAATTAATCTGGTAGTTGAAGGAAAAGAAACCGAAATGGATCGTACAGTTATCGACGAAATCGGCGATCCAATGGTTCACCTGATCAGAAATTCCATAGATCATGGAATCGAAGCGCCTGAAGAAAGAGTAACTAAAGGGAAACCAGAGGCGGGAACAATTACCCTGGTTGCCCGGCATGAAGGCAATAATGTAATCATCGAAGTTAAAGACGACGGCAAGGGCGTTGATCCTTCTATTATAGGTAGACTTGCCGTTGAAAGAGGCCTTTTTACCACTGAACAAATAAATGAAATGCCACCCGAAGAAATTATAAAAATAATATTCTTGCCAGGTTTTTCTACTGCCCAGGTAGTAAGCGACGTTTCTGGTCGTGGTGTCGGCATGGATGCGGTTAAAGCAAAGCTTGAAGACCTCAACGGTCAACTCGATATAGAATCAAAAGTTGGCGAGGGTAGCCGAATAATTATAAAACTGCCTCTCACGCTGGCAATTCTACCGGCTCTTATGGTCAAGGTTGGTCTTGAAACCTTAGCTATTCCACTTGCCTCTGTTCAGGAAACCATGGATATTACCAAAAGTGACATCAATATTGTGCAGCATCAGGAAGTCACACTGCTTAGAGGAGATGTGCTGCCCATAATCAGATTGAGAAAAGTATTAGATGTTCCCACCTCAGAAGATGAGCAAAAAGAAATTGAAGCTAAAGAGGAAGAAATTGCTATAGTTGTATGTTCTTCCGGAGAAAAAAGCGCCGGATTCATGGTCGATGAACTTGTGGGCCAACAGGAAATCGTTATTAAATCGCTTGGGAACCTTCTTGGCGGTCTGCCCGGTATAATGGGTGCAACCATGCGCGGTGACGGTAGCATTGCTCTTATTCTCGATATTCCGTCTTTCTTTCAGAAAGCCAAAAATATAAAATGACAACTATGAAAATTACTAAATTTACATTCAAGGAGGTTAAGGGTTGAATCTAGATCTTTCCGAATATATGGGTGCCTATATAGACGGTTCCCGGGAAAATCTCGACACCATGGATAAAATGCTGCTCAACCTTGAGCAGAACCCTTCTAACCTTGATGCAGTCGAAGAAATTTTCCGTGCAGCCCACACCCTTAAGGGTATGTCGGCGACCATGGGCTTCGAAAAAATAGCTCACCTGACCCATGAGATGGAAACAGTTTTAGACAAACTGCGCAATGAAGATATACCTGTTACCACAGAAGTAGTAGACATAATATTCGAAACTTTTGACGTTTTAAGAACTCTGGTAAGCGACAGTATCGAACAAACAGATTCAAATGTAGGCCTGGATGAAATCTCAGGCAAACTTTCGGCACTGGCAAACGGACAGGTTCCAACAGCAGCACAGGATTCACCTCCACCGGCAGCCCAGCAACCACAAGCTGCAACTGATGCCGGTCAGGAACAACCCCAATCGGCAAAGCAGTCTCAAGGTGGGGCGAATACTGAAATAGCAGATTTCGAATTAAGTGACTTCGATTTATCAGGCCTTTCTGCAGCAGGAGATGAGGGTAAAAGAGTAGTGCTGCTTAAAATTTCTCTTGTTTCTGATTGTCTGCTCAAAGGCCCGCGTATTTTCATGGTTTTAAGAACCCTTGATGATACACATTGCGACATTGTCAAATCAATACCTGAAGTCAAGGACCTTGAAAATGAAAAATTCGAATCTTCTTTCAAAATGATCCTGACAACAGATCAGGAGGACGAGCAAATACAAGAAGGTATTGAATCAATATCAGAAATTGAATCGGTCGAGCTTAAAGATATTACCGACTCACTTGGCGACAGTGCCTCACCGCCTCCGGCAGAACCCGCTCCGCAACCGGCGGCTGAAGTTCCCCAGGAAACCGAGGTTCATGTACCTTCTCCGCCACCCTCATCGGGCCCGGCAGCTCCATCAGCACCAGCTGCAGCTCCGGCTCCCGCCCAACAACCATCCGGGGAGCAGTCTTCAGAGCAGCCACAGCAAGACGAAGATGAGGATGAAGATGAAGAAAACAAAGAAATCATTGAAATGGTTCAGCTGGTCACTTTTGGCATGGCCGGAGAAATGTATGCGCTCGAAATTCATCAGGTCGAAGCGATTATCAACATGGTTCCCATTACCAGGGTACCCAAAGCCCCTCCACATATAGATGGAGTAATTAACCTTAGAGGTGAAATAGTTCCGGTTATCAATACAAGACGGCGTCTTAAATTGCCTACTTTAGCCAGCTTCAAAGATAGCCAGATTATCATACTGGCCTTCGAAGAAGAAAAGGTCAAAGCCGGCTTTATGGTAGATTCCGTTTCAGAGGTTATCAGGTTACCTGAAACATCGATAGAGCCACCTGCCAGAGTTAGTGAAAACGTAGATATTGAATATCTCAAGGGTGTGGGCAAAATAGACAATAAAATTATTATTCTTTTGAATGCCCAGCGAATTGTATTCGGCAAAAAAGGCGAAGATTAATTAACCTCTTCTTCTTCTTCTTCTGCCGCTGACCTTCTACTGGAAACAATGCGAGCGGCAGAGGTTCTTACCATATCATTATGATCATTTGTCAGCCCTCTTGCTATTTCTACCATTTTATTGTTTAAAGGCAACTTGGCTAAAGCCTCGAGGGCGTTTAATCTATTGAACCACTCTTTATCTAGCAGCAGCTTTTTTAGAGGTTTTTCTGCTTCAAGAGACCCCAGATCGCCCAGAGCATCGACGGTAAAAAACAAAGTATTTTTATCATTAAGCTCTTCTATGAGTGGAGCAACAAATTTTTCGCTTTTTAACTGAGCTATTGCCCTGATTAAATTTATTTTAAGGTCGCCCGAGCTGCTTTTAAGCTTATCTATTATCATTTCAGGATTAAGATGCCCGAGTTTGCTCAAGCTTTCGACAGCAGCAGCTCTAACCTGCACCGAAACATCTTCCAGCATTTTTATTACGGGCTGCACAGCTTCTACTTGCCCCGTTTGCCCCAGAGCTTCAATAATCCTTTTGCGCAAAAACCATTCAGGATGATTTATATTCTTCAACAATATTTTTACTGAAGCTTGTTTTCCGATGCGACCCAAGCCGGAAATACAGTAAAGCCCTCGTTCGAGAGGCATATGATCGAGTTCATCTGCAAAAAGCCTAAGAGCTTCGGGATTACCGGTTTCGGCAAGGAACTTTAAAGCCCACATTTTGCGATCAGCATCTAACCCTCTGTAACTCTCAAGCAGTTTGTGTACAATAGACTCCTGTCGAGGCAAAAGGAACCTTATACAGGAAAAAAGCCTGCTTTCATCTTCGTGGGTGAGGTAAAAATCTAATAGCAGCTTATCTACCAGATTGTTCTGCTCAAATTTTGACACAGCCTTTATTACGGGCATTATCAGTCGAGAATTGTTTTCCTTTACGGGTTTCCAAATTCTATCAAGAGCTTTAATAAAATTACGCTGCCCAAGAATTTCTGCAATCTGAATAAAAACCTCAGGTTTATTCTCATCCAGTTGGGTAGCCAGAAATTCCAGGGCTGGTTCATCAAGCTTTTTAACGCCAAATTCAGAAACAAGACTTTGTTCGACCGTCCCGCCCTCCGCAAAGACCCCTACCAGAGTTTTCAACTTTGCTTCGTCATAATGGTCAAATTCTTTAGCCATCGTTTCCAGAAAACTGTCCGGATGGTTAAATGCCTTTTCGAGCCGTTGTTCAAAACCTGCCTTGTTATTGTTCATAGGGTTAAATCAATTAGGTGCAGTAGTTGGGGGTTCATATTTTTCGATCTCGAAGTTTTCTCGGCCAACTACTTCTCCATCTGCCATAAATTCAAAAACATAGGTGCCGGGTGCGGGAAAAGCGAAATTGTTAAGCACAATCATAGACCTGGCAACCAGACCGGGCTGCCCCTGAATTGGTGCCGAAGGTTTAACATCGGGAATTTCTACTCCCTCTGGTGGAATTATATTCAAAGTAACATTTACCTTACCTTTAATAACACCCCATTCAATAAAAAGACATAATTTAGGAAAAGGCAAAGGAAAATTCTGAACCAGTAGTTTAGAACCAAGAACTCCCATGAGGCTAACTCTGCCGCCAACTTCCTGTCTTATATCTTCACATACCAAAACACATTTGTACTTTAAATTACTCATTTACCATACCTTTGCTTAAATTTTTACGGAGCCGAGCTCCTGTTTTTTCTAGCTTGCAAATATCCCTGTAAAATTATTGAAGCGGCAACATCATCGATTTTACCTTTTCTTTGCCGACTGTTCATACCACTTTGAATCAAAGAATTTTCTGCAATCTTAGAAGTAAACCTTTCATCAAAAAAGTCAATTTCCACCTTGGAAACTGCAGCCAGTTGGTTTTTAAAAAACCTTGCAATGGTGCAGGCTTCTCTTTCTTTACCGTCAAATGAGACCGGTAAACCTACTACAACCAACTCAATGTTTTCTTTTTCTATTATTTTAACAACTTCATTAACAGCTTTTTTTCCCGATTTTATTATTGAATACGGACTGGCAGCAATCTCTAATGGATCGCAAGTAGCAAGTCCTATTCTTTTTTTTCCTACATCAATTGCCAATATTTTCATTAAACGCTTTATTATTTTATTTGTTCGGCTATAAGTTCCTGAGCTTTCTTTAAAGCTTCGTCAACTTTACTGACATCTTTACCGCCGGCTGTAGCCATGTCTGGGCGACCGCCACCACCGCCACCGGCTACTTTTGCAACTTCTTTTATCAGTTTACCGGCATGAAGCCCACGCTTAACAAGGTCTTTACTGAGTTTGGTCACGAAATTGGCTTTGTCGTCGCTTCTAGCAAGCAATACCAAAGTGTTTTCGTTTTTCTGTGCAATAATTTCGTCACAGATTTCTTTAAGCTCATTTACATTCATATTATCAACTCTGGCAATAATTACATCTACCCCGGAAATATTCGCAACCTTGTTTTTAATATCATCTATTTTTCCATGAGCCTGAGCTTTTCTTAACTGATCAAGTTCGCGACGCAACTGTTTGTTTTCATCGACAAGCTTTTTAGCTTTTTGAGGCAAACCGACGGCGTCACAATCGAGCAATCTGGTCAAAGCTCGCTCGTTTTCTTTGAGTTGATGAATCACTTCAAGCGAATAAGCTCCGGAAACAGCTTCTATTCGTCTGACTCCTGCGGCAACCGATGCTTCTGAGGTAATTGCAAAAAGACCTATTTCTGCCGAATTATCCAGATGGGTTCCGCCACATAATTCACATGAATAATCACCCACAGATACAACTCTAACCTTGTCACCGTATTTTTCACCAAACAAAGCCATAGCACCAGACTTTACCGCTTCGTCATAGCTCATTTCTTTTTTGCTGACCTGGTGAGCTTCTAATATCTGTTGATTGACTCTTGATTCTATTTTATCCAGATCTTCAGGTGCGATAGATTCAAAATGAGTAAAGTCAAACCTCAGCCTTTCGGGGCTGACGTAAGAACCCGCCTGCTTAACGTGGTCTCCAAGGACTTCCTGTAGGGCCTTATGAAGCAGATGTGTCGAAGTATGGTTGCGCATAGTGGCTTTACGAGAAATATAATCTACTTTTAATTCTACCTCATCATCGGTAGCAAATTTTTCTTCTGTTTTCCAATGGCCGATATGGAGAAAAGCACCCTCTGATTTCTCTGTTGTTTTTACAACAAACTCAGCCTTACCACTGCTTATAACTCCACGGTCGCCGATCTGACCTCCGGCTTCAGCGTAAAATGGCGTTTTGTCTGTAATTACAATAGTCTGTTCTTTTTCATCCACTATATCGAGAACCTTACCGGTATCCTGCATTTTTTCGTAGCCGGTAAAAACAGTTTCAGGATAATCGCCGGGGTTAATAGCCTTAAAGTTTACAAAAGCCGATACCACGTTGGCACGACCTCGTTCACGCTGTTTTTCCAGTTCGGCGGCAAATCCTTTCTCGTCTACCTTTAACCCCTGCTCGCGACAGATTTCTCTTGTAAGGTCAAGGGGAAAACCGTAAGTATCGTGAAGCAGAAATGCTTCTTCTCCCGGGAGGATTTTTTCGCTGAATTTCGCAGCCTTTTCGATATACTGATTCAGCATCTCACTACCGGTTTTTAAAGTTTGTAAAAACCGCTCTTCTTCATTTTTAATAATTCTGGTTACATGGTCTTGATTTTCTGAAACTTCAGAATAATCACTCATTATTTCAGCAACAGAAGGAATAATTTTATGCAAAAACGGCTTTTGCTGGTCTAGATGACTGAAACCAAACCTCGAGGCCCGACGCAAAATTTTGCGCAACACATAACCCCTGCCTTCGTTACCGGGCAAGCCTCCGTCTGAAATTGCAAAAGTCAAAGCTCTAACATGGTCAGAAACGACTTTTAAAGCTGTTCTATCTTTCTGAGAACTGTGAAATTTATGTCCGGTTATTTCTTCTGTTTTGCTAACTATGCGACTAAAAACATCATTTTCAAAATTATCGATTTTACCTTGCATAATTGCAGCTAAACGCTCAAGCCCCATACCTGTATCGATATTTTTTCTTACCAGGGGGGTCAGCGAACCGTCTTCGGCACGATCATACTGAGTAAATACCAGGTTCCAGAACTCCAGATATCTCTGACAATCGCAACCAGGCCCACAATCAGGGCTTTTACAACCAAGTTCCTCGCCCTGATCAATATAAATTTCCGAACAGGGGCCTGAAGGCCCTATTCCTATAGTCCAGAAGTTGTCTTTATCGCCGAGTCTCACCAGACGATCCGAAGATACGCCAATATCACGGTTCCAGATGTTCCATGCCTCATCATCACTGTGATGAACCGAGATATAAAGTTTATCTTTTGGCAAACCAAGTTCACGGGTTATAAATTCCCATGCCCAGGCAATTGCATCTTTTTTAAAATAATCTCCAAAACTGAAGTTACCAAGCATCTCAAAAAAAGTATGATGACGCGCAGTATAACCAACATTTTCGATATCTGTAGTTCTAAAGCATTTTTGGCATGATGCGGCTCTGTCAAGATCGGTTTTAAGCCCGAGAAAATAAGGCTTGAATGCCGCCATTCCGGCACTTATAAACAACAGGGTTGGATCATCCTGAGGAATAAGCGGAGCTGATTTTTCTACTTTATGATCTTTTTTGCCAAAAAAATCTAAAAACTTCTGCCTTATTATTGCTGTTTTCACAGTGGTCTCCTTGACTGTTTTTGTATTATCTGCGACAGATTAACAGGTTTATTCGTATTTTGCATTAAGAATTCTTGGATAAATTCTGGTAACAAAAGTTCTTTGTTTTATGGGTTTATTTTGTGAATCAAGCAATTCATGCATGGAAAGCTGTACTTCAATCCCCTTGATTTTGCTTATATCTCTCAATCCATCCGCTGCAGGGTTGGAAGGATGATAATAATGAGGAGCAAGATATTTGCGATACTGAGCAAGACTTTCGTCGGGGTTCCTGTTACGAAAAATGGTTCCATCTGTTCCCCATATTTTCAAGTAATTTAACTGCTTGGTAATAAAGGCCTTTTTTACGCCGCCCTCAATCTGACGATAAATTACTTTGTTTGCTCCAGGACGGTCTTTATAGTCGTTTGGCCCCTCGTAAGAATAGGTAACCTTCTGATAACCGTTGCCCTTTCTCTCCGGCACTTCTATTACCAGTTTATAGAGCAAAGCATTCTCTTCATCGAATATACTCGATTTAAAAATTGTATCGATTTCGATAACTTCAGTCATCGACCTCAAATCGCGTTCGATAATCATCAAAAAATTTCTGGCTTCATGCAATGTGTCGAGAGATTGTCTCTGGCGCTCCAAACTTATAAAAGTCTGATGAATGAAGGTATAACCTATTGCCAGAACGATTCCAAGAATAAGAAAAGAAATCATTACTTCAACCAGGGTAAAACCTGACCTGATTTTTTTATTGCCAAACATTTTCATTGTTCTATCCTTCTTAAGGTGTGCCGATATTTGTCGGGAAAGAAGCATTCAAGCCGGAGCCATAAGTCTCGTCGCTTAGAATTGTTGCAAGCTCAAAAGTTCTTTCTTTTTGTTCCTGTCCTGAGATATTTTCGATAAATCTGACCAGAACTCTGATTCTGATTCTTCTTTTCTGCAATTCAAAATCCGGTCTGGTAGGAATTGGGTTTACAAAGGGATAGAATGACAAGCGTGCTTCTCGAGCATATTCGACCCCAGGTGAATTCCAAACTCCATTTAATTCGAGAGGCAACTTAACTTCACGAAATGGCCCTTCGACCGGGTCAGCAGCATCGACCTCGATAATTTTGCGCAGCTCTTGAAATTTTCGACTTTTAAGCTCTTCTATTTTCTGTAAAGCCAGATTACAGGCCACCACTTCATTAATGCTTTTATAAGTAACCTTTTCAGAAACTCCGAACAAAAGTATAATCGGCAACATCACCAAAGATGCAACCGAAAGAGCTACCAGTATTTCAACAAGGGTTAAACCAACCCGTGTAACTCTATTTTTAAAATTTATTTTCAAAACGGGTAAACTCCTTCCAGTAATTGGCCGATATATTTCTCGAAAAAGAAAGATTTTCCGAGGTAAACAAATATGAAGGCAAATAAAAAACATTTTGGATTAATTCTAGCATCACTCATGGCACTCTCCTTTAACAGTCACTTTGCCCAGGCGGCCAAAAAAACAACAGAAGCACTGCAAACTGCGAAAGCGTTTGCTTTTAAAAAAGTTGGCAAAAACTACGTTAAACTTCCCCAGGTAGAAGCCAGTTCTGTTGTTGTAAAAAAGACCGGTGTGAGGATGGATAGAAAAAATCTTTACATTGGTGGGTATGTTATTAATACTACTGATCAGAAAGTAAAACATCTCAGAATATTCCCTACTTTTGCGGACAGCAGACTTAACAGATCCAGTCTGGTAAATATTCTTAAACATGATGTTAAAAATCTCGAGCCAGGCGAAACCAGAAGGTTCGTTATTATGCGACCTGTTTCCGATGTAGCTCCTCTTATTTCCAATCATATTCCTATTAACCAGAACTGTATACTTAATTGCTACCAGATGTAGCAGGTGTCTGCATTTGCTCGACCTCATCTATAGCAGCGTTCCATTCAGGCTCCTGATCAGCAGGGGCCCGTCTTTTCATTAATCTGAAAGCACTTACATAAGCATTTTTTGCCTTATCATGCATGCGCTTTTTTTCGTAAACTTTTGCCAGTGAATTATAAGCATAAATAATAGCATCCAGATCTTGGCTTTTAGCGCCACTTTCCATCAATTTTTCTTCAAGAAGAGATTCAAGCTTCATGATGCCAAGATTATCTGAAGCCTCCAGGGCAACTACGGCACGCTTTAACTCCTGAGAAGTTTTGGAGTTCAAACGTTTAACAAGTTCTTCCCGCTCCCTTCTTCGACGTTCGGCTGTTTCACGGGCTGCTTCATATTTGCGAATTGCCAGAATTCTCCGCTGTTCACGCAAATCTTTAGCTTCAACTTCACTGTTCAATGCTTTCGATGACTCGTTAATACCCATCTTCTTCAGTTTTTCTTTTTGAAGGTCGGCAATCTTAGAGTTGGCTTTAAAATACTGGGATGGTTCAAGAAAAGAAAACATACTTTCTGATTTTTCTCCCCCGGGTAAAGCCTGTGGATTAATAATTCTTGAGCTGTAAAAGTGGTAAACAAAAACAACAACAAGTATTAGTATTATCGCTGTTGCCCCGACCAGCTGAGGATTTTTCCAGAGTGGTGGGGGTGGTGGCGGAGCCTTCTTTCGCGGAGGATATAAGGGTCTAACCATATTGTCACCTGCCTGTAATTAACCAATTCAAAACTCAAGGTTCATCTTACCAGATGCAATCAAACCTTGTCCAGTTTACCCGCCCTAAACAAACATTGAAAGTTGTTGTTTTTTATGTTAAGTATACAGTATAGAATCTGGTGCATTGTGCATCAACCAGTTTGGAGAAGGATTTTGGCTAACTCGCAAAGCATTCAGGAAACATATGATAAATTCAGCTCTACCTACGATCTTTTTCTACGCCCTTTTCTTGAATCGGGTAGAGCAAATGCAATTGAACATCTTTCACCTGCTGCCGACGCAAAAGTCTTAGAAGTGGGCATAGGCACAGGTTTAAGTCTTGATTATTATTCTGATGATATTTCTCTAACTGCTTTTGATTTCAGTCTTGGAATGTTAAAAGAATCCAAAAAGAAGACTGAAAGCTGTGACGATTATTGCAAAACTGATCTTTTACAGATGGATGTTCAGAGCATGGCATTTGCAGACAATTCTTTTGATTACATACTGTCCGCCTATGTTTTAACTGTAGTCGAAGACACTGCCAAAGCCGTTAAAGAGATTTTTCGAGTAGCCAAACCCGGAGCAAAAATTGTTTTAATCAATCATCTTCGCAGTAATAGTTCCATTTTAGGCGCTATTGAGGACCTGTTTCATCCGATTTTTTCCGGACTGGGCTTATTCACGCTAGACCGCGACCTGGTAGAAATACTGAGAGATGCAGGTGCACAAAATATTAAAATTGAGCCATCTAATTTTTTAAGACTGCACCATATAATATCTTTCAACACTCCACTAAAATAATTTTATTCTTTTAGTGGAATCTTATGGCTGCCGGCCCATATAACAAGACGGCAAAAAGGTGGAATTTAAATTAAACCCGCCTTAAATTTAACGGATTAATTTTTTTGATATCCGTGAATTTGGAGATTTTTTGTGGTTAAACAAACATCGAAAAACGAAAAACAAAGCAAGTCTGCTACAAGTAGTTCAAGCATCGACTTAAATTCAATTATCAAGGGTCTTGAAAATTACAGCAACAAAATTGCAGACTCATTGAAGTCAAGAATTGGGCCTGGTAACTGGCAATTCTGGAAATCAAATTTCAAGCTGGAAGAAGACGAAGAAAGTATCGACCTGATTTTCTGCTCAAACGACAAGAAAAAGACCAGATATATTCTTATCGATATATCTGTGCCCCATTTACAAATTGGACAAAAATATCTTCTTCCTGCAAAAGCAAAATTGTTTCATAAACAGCATAAAGTGCCTTTGAATCGCATAAAAAAAGCAATTATTCTTGTCAGAAAAGGAACAGAAACAGTTTCTACCAGACCTTCCCGAATTCGCTGCCCCATCATAGAAGTTCAACTTTCGAGGATCATGCCTGATTCTCGAAAAAAAAGAAGTGAGAGACCAAGTAGCAATAGAGATAATCGGGACAAGCGCGACAAGCGCGACAATAGAGACAAAAGACCTGAAAGCAAAAAGCAATTCAATCAGGTAGTATCTAAAGATCTGTTGTATGCGCTTAAAGAAGCCATTGTACACGAATGTCTCTCAACCATGCACAAGCGGCGAAACAAATACATTCGCAAGGGACTCTGGCGATGGATTGAAAGAGAAATCATGGATCCCAATGTCCATTTTTATTTGATAATTCTTTCCACTATCTATCAGGGGAAAACCGGCGAGGTCTTAAGCCGGAAATTTAAAAAGGTAGAAGATTTTTCTCAGAAACCTGAAGAGGTTATTTCGGCAATTTTCACTCGCGAAACCAATCTTGCCGACGAAATTAAAAAGAATTCGGCAAGACACAAAAAGGCTCTGAACAAATTTCTTGCCTGTTTTAGTCAAACACCTCCGTTTGAATATCTTAAAAGTCTATTTCTTAAAGAATTTAGAAGCAACCAGGATGGCTTGAAAGCCAGACTTTCTGTTTTTACCACTCTTAATCAGCTTCTTGAAAGATGCGGTTTTGAAGGCGAAAAAGAAACCCAGTACCCCCTGGAAATCCTTGATGAGCTTGGAATTTTCCAGGGAATTATGGCGGGAAATTATGCAAAATTACGAATTATCAATGCTTCGAAAAAACTTAAGCATCTGGTGCCACAGGTAGAATGGACCGAAGAAGACATATACCAGCTTAGGAATCAGCTGGCCAAGGCATTAAATCTACCCGCTCAGGAGTTCAATCTCAATGCTTTTCTTCCCCAGGCATTCGTTCAGGATGCTAAAGTTTTGGCCGAGGCACGCAAAGAAGCCTTCAGGGCACCGGCAAACGATTCACAGAAAACCAGACGCAGCGACAACAGGCATAATCAAGATAATGCTGATAGAACCAGAAAGAAAGCTGAATACCAAAATGAAGTAAAGGATTCAGCAACAGCGGAAAAACAGGATAAACAAAGTGAAGTTCAAAATACAACAGCTCCTGAACCAGCACCGTTGCGTCGCGAAAAAAGGAAACCAAACGAGTGCGATGAATCAAAACATCGACATTTTGAGTCTTTTGGCGGACAAACAGAAGAAGACCTGGATTCGGTCAGACTTGCTCTTGCTATGAGTCGCTACGAATCTGAAAAACGAGAAGCAAAGAAAAAAGCTGAACTCGAACCTAAACGGCCCGAAGAAGAGTTCTTAGAAGATCCAAATCACATACCGCCGATTAAGTCGAACAAGCATGATCTTTATAATTACAATCCCCCACCGCCAAAAAAGAAAAAATCAAGCAACAATCGCAACAATAATAACAATAGTCGCGGAAATACCCGGCGCAAACCTGGTCGCACGTCTAACAAGCGTAGAAGAAGGCCGAATCCCAACAAAAATAACAGCTCAGGTTCCAGCAGATGAGTAAATTACCTCCTTACATGATTAAAAGAATGGTTTTTATGTTCTGTGTTATGTTTCCGGTACTTTTGTATGCCGAGTATATCGGCAGAAATTCCATTGTCCTTGCAGGTTTAACCGGAGGCGTTTCAAGCGGAGTTTCAGTTGTTCTTTTTCCCAAACCCGATGACAAATAAACAGAATAAAGAACAGGAACTAACCTGAATGAAAAGCAACATACTGGGTCTCGACCTGGCAAATCAGATCGGTCTCAGTGTTATTGACAGCACAACTAACAAACTACTGTTCAGTACAACTCGAAAACTGGCAAAAGCAAATCAGATTCAGCAAAGATTGCTGAATCTGTATTTGCTTTTACAGGAAACTATTACCAAATACCAACCTGCTGAAATTGCAATCGAAGATGTTTTTCTTCCGGCAAAAACGTCAAGAAAAACCCCTATCTCTTTGGGTGAATTAAGGGGAGTCGCACGCCTTTGCGCAGCCGAAAAAGACATTCCTGTTTTCTTCTATGCTCCCCGTCAGATTAAACAGGCGGTTACCGGCTATGGCAATGCAAGCAAAACAGATGTAGCCAGATTTATACAAGCTGAATTCAACGCAAAAGTAAAAGATGATAATGAAGCCGACGCCATCAGCATTGCCTGGACTCATATACTAATGCGACGTTTTTTCCAGCATATATAATTTCAAACATGCTGCTCAAATTCTCCATTTCAGTTCATTTGCCGGTTTTGCCAGGTTTTCGTTTTTTCCGCCTTATGTTTTTGAGATAAATAGCAGGCTCTGATAATTGCACAATTAAAAACTTCGACCGTCTCAAAACAATTTAAATATTGTTTAAAAGCTAAATTAAGAATAATTGAGAAAATCTCCAGGAATTCTCGGTCAGTCATTATTAGCTGGTTACAAAAAGTTCTGGTTTTATTTATTTAGGGCAAATAAAGAATTTAAACCACTGAGGCCACCGAGGGCACGGAGTTAATTTTTTAATCTTTTTCAGCCAGGATTTGTCCTGTGGACAAATAGCCGGCGGTTTCACCGCCCGGCTTTTCCTTCTTCAGCA
>JBNJGH010000019.1:0-44229 GCA_051747585.1 Candidatus Rifleibacteriota bacterium | reverse complement strand
AGAAAAAGACTTCGAATAAATAAAACACTTTCTCTGTTTGGTAACTCAGCTCTGGTACGTTATAATATTCGGCAGCTAACCAAGAGGAAGACAAAATGTATTTATATAAAAATTATTTTTTGCATTATTCAAAGATATACGGATTTTTTCTGGTCATTCTTTTTTTAACGATAAGTATTCAGTCAGGAGGCCAGACAAGAGTCATAAGGGGAAAGAAAAATCCATTTAAAAAGGTGCCCTTAATACGAAATCAAGGCTCTGCAAACGACTCGGGCTCAAGAGCTGTTGCCCCCGGTCAAAAGAAACCTTCGGTAATTAGATTTAACAATCGCAAGGCGAGTGATAAAGTCAAAGTATCTGAAAATATTGATGATGCAGAGATAATAGAACCATCCGAGGGAAACCGGAATGACAGTATAGCCATAAACTTTGAAGCAGTAGATCTAATGAGTCTTGTGCGCTACCTGAGTCAGGAAACAGGCAGGGGTTTTATTATAAATCAGCCTCTAAGCGGTGAAGTTACCATTATATCGCCGGTAACTCTAACCAGAGAAGAATCTCTTGCAATGCTCGAATCTATTTTGCAGGTGCGGGGTTATACCGCAGTTCCTTCGGGTAAAATGTTTAAAATAGTTGCTTTAAGTGATGCGAAGGTTGCGGGTACCCAGACTAGAACTTCAGATGAATTGTCTGAATTGAGTAATGACGATACTTTGATTACTCAGATAGTACCTCTGGAAAGAACTTCAGTTGAAGAAGCGGCAAAACTTTTGCAGAATCTGCTTCCCCGTGATGCTTCCATGCTGTTATTCCCTCCGTCTAATACTATTGTGTTGACCGGTAGATCGGTAAATATCAAGCGCGCTCTGGAAGTTGTCCGTGAGCTCGAAAAAGGTTTGTCTGAGCCCGGCCTCGACATAGTTCCTCTCAAATTTTCTTCTGCCGATGATATGAAAAAGAAACTCGAACGAATTATTTCAGAAGGCGGAGTTCAGCGTGATGAAATTAGAGGTGGTGTGAATTTTATTGCCGATAAAAGAAGCAACAATTTGTTAATTCTTTCTTCTCCGGATAATTTTTCTCGAATACGAAGTCTGATAGATCGGCTTGATACGGGGTCTACAGATACCAGGCCAGAATTGACAAAGTTTTTTAAATTAAAATATGCCGATGAAAGCGAAACGGTTAAGGAGATAAAAGATATTCTAGGTTTTTCTGAAAAAGCCGCCAATAAATCTGCCTCAGAAAGTGTGGCCATTGAAACAACTCGTCTGGTGCCAATAAAAAGAACCAGATCGATTATGGTTACAACCAGATCTGAAGATATGATGACGCGTATCAAAACGCTCTTGGATTATTTAGATTCACCTCCGGTCGAAGGCGCAAGCGATGTAAAAGTTGTCAGGGTAGTTAATGCAGAAGCTAAAACACTTGCCGAAACTTTAGCTCGTTTGGTTCAGCAAAGCAACCAGGGGAGCAAAAACACCGACAGAAATGAAAAAATCAGTTTCGTGGCAGAAGAACATACTAATTCAATAATTATGACTGGCCCCCCCCAGAAATTTTCTCACTACGAAAGTATTTTGAAATCTCTGGATGTAATGAGGCATCAGATTCTGGTTGAAGTTCTTATAAGCGAAGTCAGCGGCAACCTTACACATAACCTTGGTATCGAATGGAATGTTTTTAACTTTAACGGGACAGAATGGCGTGCTTTTGGCGGAACCAATTATGACCTTAAAGGAAATCCTTTAAGCAATAATGGTTTTCAGGTTGGACTTATTCAGGATCCGGTAGACCCCTCAAAGCTTGCTTCAGGTGATTTGGCAGAATTGAGCAAAATAAAAGCTATGGTTAAGGCTTATCAAAATAATTCAAACTTTAAAATATTGTCTGCTCCGCAGATTCTTGCTACCGATAATGAAGAGGCAAATATATCTGTGGGCGAGGTAGTAGCCTTACCTCAAGGTTTTACCCAGGATCGCGATACCGGTCGCTTTGATTTGACTAATTTTAAATACGAAGACGTCGGAATTGTTTTGAACATTACTCCCAGAGTCAATTCAAACCAGCTGGTAACTTTAAAAATCGATCAGGAAATCAAAAAACGCCAGGAAGAAAACCTTTATGAATTCAATGTTCCGGTTTTAACCAAAAGACAAATGGATACGACTATTTCGGTGCCCAATCATAAAACTATTGTAATAGGCGGATTGATGCGCGAAGATAAAACAAAAGTTACTGAAAGAGTTCCGCTACTGTCAAATATTCCTTTTATTGGCGAGGCTTTTAAAAACAGAAGAACTATTACTCAGAAAACTAATTTGCTGGTTTTTATTACTCCTCACATTTTGTCTTCTCCTGAAGAGTTAGTTCAGTTCGATCGGGAAAAAGCGGAACAGCCGGAGGAACAAAGATTAGAAAGGCTTAAAAAAGAATCGAATAAAAAGCTTGAAGTCGAAAAGAATCGTTTTAAACAAAAAGCCTTAGATGTTTTTGACCGTCTTAGATCAGCTAATTAAGAGAGTTTGGCCCTTAAATGAAGAATTGGAAAAAAATCGGGGAAATCCTGATCAACAAAAAGTTGATTGGTAAACCAGATCTTGTCGAAGCTTTGAAGCTACAACAAAACGATGAAGAAAACAGGCTTATCGGTCAAATCCTTTTTGATTCAGGTTTGATTAATGAGGCTTCATTGTATGAATCTTTAGCTGAACAATGGGGTCTTAAATTTCTTGAAAATGTAGAAATTGGTGACATAGATACTTCTTTACTGGAGCAGTTCCCTCTCGAACATCTTCGTCGCATTCAGACCGTGCCGGCTTACCAGAACGAATATCATATTTTTGTTCTTTCGGCCGATCCGTTCAGAGCCGGGGTTTTTGAAGAATTTACCAGGCATTTTAACAAACAGATTCAGGTAGTAGTGATGCCTCCGGTCAGAATTCAGCATATACTTAATGAAACCTATGGAAGGGGAAGGGATTCAAATGAACTGATCGAAACAATTAGCGTAGAAGACGGTTTTGATACAGATCTCGATCAGTTTGAAATCGAAGATGTACTCGAATCTGCCAATAAGGCGCCTGTGGTTAAGTTTGTCAATACTCTGATTTTTCAGTCCTTGCGCGAAAGGGCCTCAGATATACATCTGGAGCTCTCACCCGAAGCTTTTAAAATAAGATATCGTATTGACGGGGTTCTGGTTAACAGGTTCTCGCCCCCGCGCCGTCTTCATGCTCCGGTTACTTCACGAATAAAAATTATGGCGGGTCTGGATATTGCAGAGCGTAGGCTGCCCCAGGACGGTAAAATCAGAGTCAGGTTTGGAGATCGTGAGGTTGACATAAGGGTCAGTTCCGTTCCCTGTGCTCATGGCGAGCGTATTGTTATGAGGTTGCTCGACAGAAAATCAGAGCTTCTCACTCTTGAACAGATGGGAATGCAGGAAGATATTCTTAAACAGTTCGATCAGTTAATACATAGACCCAATGGTATTCTGCTGGTAACCGGGCCTACCGGTTCGGGGAAAACAACGACTCTTTATGGCGCAATAATGAGAATTGTCAGCCCTGACGTAAATGTTATTACCCTTGAAGATCCGGTTGAATATGAACTTGAAGGCGCCAGTCAGATTCCGGTCAAACCCAAGATTGGTTTTACTTTTGCCTCAGGTTTGCGTTCGATTTTACGACAGGATCCCGATGTTATTCTCGTTGGTGAAATACGCGATGCTGAAACCGCTGCCATGGCTATTCAGGCGAGTTTAACCGGACATCTTGTATTTTCGACACTGCATACCAACGATTCGGCTTCGGCAGCTGTAAGACTTATAGATATGAATGTTGAACCATATCTGGTGGCTTCAACTTTGACAGGAGTTCTTGCTCAACGACTTCTGAGGCGATATTGCTCTTCATGCGTTTCTAAAAGTAAAGACGGTTATTACAAGGCTCCGGGCTGTATTGCCTGTGCTCAAACCGGATTCAAAGGACGAACCGGGGTTTTTGAGCTGCTGATGGTTGATGAAGAAATTGCAGCTTTGATAGGCAGAAATGCTTCATTGGATGAAATTCGAAATGCTTCAAAAGCAGCAGGCATGCGAAGCCTTTATGAAGACGGACTTGCAAAAGTTAAAATGGGACAAACCTCTATTGCTGAAGTAGAAAGAGTATGCTGGCAGGGTAACTGATTATGCCTTTATTTAAATACAAAGCCTATGATCAGAACGGTATGGAAACTTCAGGTGTCATAGATGCCGAAGATATCGCTGCTGCCAGAGGGGCGGTAAAGTCGTCAGGTCTTGCACCATTCGAACTCGATCTTGCTTCAGAAAGCGAAGGCATTACTTTTTCAAAAAGCTTTACTCTTTCTGAACAGGCAAGGTTTTCGAGGCAGCTGTCAGCTCTTCTCAAAGGCGGGGTTCCACTTACCCGTGCTCTGGCAGGGTTAGAAATTCAACAGGCCTGGCAACCCAGAAGACCTACTATTGTTCAGTTGCGTGAAGGCATAGAAAAAGGCCGTGATATGTCAGCGGTAATTGCAGAGCTGGGTAACATCTTCAGTCCGTCGGTTCTTGCCGTTATTAAAGTTGGTGAAACAACGGGCAAGCTTGATTTTGCTTTCGCGCAGATTGCCAGGCATCTTGACCGGGAAATTGACCATCGTCGCCGCCTGCTTGGTGCTATTGCATATCCGGCAGTTACTGGGGTCATTTCGATAGGGGTTCTGGCTTTTTTAATGGTTTATTTAATTCCAACCGTAGCCAAAATGTTTTCAGACGTTCAGGGAGAGCTGCCCTGGATAACGCGCTGGCTTATTGCCTGCAGTAGTTTTTTTAGCCGCTACTGGCTTTTTGTCGGGCTTGGCGGCCTGGTGGCAGTAATTGTTTTTCATTTTGTGCTTAAACTTGATCGGGCAAAAAAGAGTTGGGAAAAAATGTTGCTCAAAATACCCGTATGTGGCCGTTTTATTCTGGGTATGCGTATGGAAAGCTGGGCAAGAAACACCGCGATGATGATCGATTGTGGCGTAACCTTACTTGAATCTGTAAGAGTACTTGAACAGAATCAAGAATCTATATTGCAGCGTGAGGCTTTAGATTCAGTAGAAAAGTCGCTCGAACATGGGAGTTCTTTTTCAGAAGCATTAAAAAATGCCCAATTTTTTCCCGTCTTTTTAAGACAGATGATCGAAGCCGGCGAAGCTTCCGGAGAGCTCGCGGGTATGCTTCATTCGGCCGCTGATGAACTTGAAGCGGAAAATAAAGTTTTAACCGAATTATTTCTGAATATTCTCGAGCCATTGCTGATAGTAGTAATGGGTTCGGTTGTTGGAGCTATTATGGTCGGGGTTCTTTTGCCCGTTTATGAAATGAACCGCTTTCTGTAATGGCGTTTTTCTGTTATATTCACTAATAACAAACAAGTTGAAAGGCAGCTACAGAAATGGCTCTTATATTAGTCAGAGAAATAGTTAAAGATCAGAACCTGGCGGTTCTAGCCGGTGAGGAAGGGCTTGACCGGAAGGTGATTTCTGCCGAGGTTCATCGGCCTGGTCTTGAGCTGGCTGGTTTTTTTGAGCACTTCGGTTATGAGCGAATTATAATACTTGGTCGTACTGAACTTGCTTACCTTGGTGAGCAGCCTGCAGAAACGCGAAAAGTAAGATTGCGCCAGCTGTTGTTTTTTAATATTCCCTGCATTATTATTACTGATGATTTGCTGGTGCCTGACGAGTTGGTTAAATTATGCAGTCAAAAAGAGATTCCACTGCTGAGAACAGAGGGCAAAACCGGAGAATTTATTTATCAGTTATCACGTTATTTATATAACCGTTTTGCTCCGAGAAAAAGTGTTCATGGTGTGTTTGTTGAGGTTTACGGGGTTGGAATACTAATAATGGGAACCTCTGGAATCGGCAAAAGCGAGTGTGCTCTCGAACTTATTAAACGTGGACATCGGCTGGTTGCCGATGATGCGGTTCAGTTAATGAAAATCAGTGACACAAAGGTGGTTGGCTCGCCCGATGAAATGATTGCCCACCACATGGAAATACGTGGACTGGGCATTATAGATATACGCTCACTTTTTGGTATAGCGGCAACGGCTGACGAAAAGCCGTTAGATATGGTTATCAACCTTGAAAAATGGGATGATGACAAAGAATACGATCGCCTTGGTATCTTGCAACGAAAGGTAAAATTTTTAAAGGTTGAAATACCCAGTACCACAATTCCTGTTCGCGAAGGAAGAAACCTTGCCGTGGTAATTGAAACAGCGGCGATGAATTTTTATTTGCGACGAATGGGAATTTTAAGTGCTGATAAATTTTCGAGTAAATTAAGAGCTAAGATGGCCGGAGAGATGTAAATGCTTCTTAAGCTGCGTAAAAAACTCAGCCACGAAATCAGGGCCCGGCGATGGGTAGCTTATCTGCTGCTTGGCCTTTTTATGATGTGTTTTGGCTTTGTTTTCGCTTCGTTGGCTACCATAGTTCTGGCACCTGCCAGTATTGAAACCGTGCGTAGTTTTCATCCGCTTGCTCTTGGTCTTTCTGCTCTTTCGGCTTTTTTAATCAGTTCTTTCTGGCTTTATAGAGGTTTTAGAACTGCTTTTAAAATTCTCGACAGTCGAGATTACGGTCTTTCTACCAGACTACGTGAGTTTGTTTTTAAACGCAGTGCAGTGCATGAAAAACAACTTTCTATGGTTGCTCTGGGTGGAGGAACCGGTCTAAGTTCTCTGCTCAAGGGGTTAAAAGAACTTCCCGTCGATTTGACTGCTATTGTTACCGTTACAGATGATGGCGGTTCTTCCGGGCGTTTGCGCAAAGATTTGCAGATTTTGCCCCCGGGCGACATAAGAAACTGTCTTGTTGCCTTGTCGCGTTCAGAAAGTTTGTTGTCAAAATTGTTTCAATACAGATTTGGTGAAGGTGGCGACATTGAAGGGCACAGCTTCGGCAACCTTTTTATTGCCGCAATGACAGAGGTGATGGGTGATTTCGGCAATGCGGTCAGAGAAGCCAGCAATATTCTAGCTATTAAAGGTCATGTTATTCCAGTAACCACCGATAATGTGCAGTTATCTGCCAGATTTGCCGATGACAGCGAAATTGTGGGCGAGACCTCAATCAGCAATACGGGGAAAAGAATAAAATCTATTGCACTTATACCTGATATGCCCCAGGCAAATCCCGAGGCTCTAAGCTCAATCGAAGATGCCCACATCATAGTTCTGGGTCCCGGAAGCCTTTATACCAGTATAATTCCCAATCTTCTTGTGCCTGGAGTTGCTGATAAAATTAACCAGGCAACAGCTAAGGTCGTTTACATCTGCAATGTCATGACCCAACCGGGAGAAACAGATTCTTTCAGCGCTTACGATCATGTAAGGGCTATTCTCGATAAAACAGAACTTAAGCGCATTGATATCGTAATTGTTAATTCTCGTAGAGCGGCAAAACCTTTAATGTCACGTTATGAAGCTAAACGGCAATACTGGGTTCCACCAACAGTCAAGAAAGTAGAAGATCTGGGAATCAGGGTTGTTGCCACTGACCTGCTGCTCGAGTCAGATCTGGTCAGACATAACCCGAATTTGTTGGCTGCCATTATAATTGGCTTAATCAATGAGCAGAAAGCAGAAGAAGGTATAGAAGAAGAGGCTGAAATTGAGCTGCTTGAAATGGTAGAAGACTAAATTAGATCGAGGTGTTGTAATTCTGCGTGCCGATTATTCAAACCGGGTAAAAAAAGAGCTTTTGCAAAATGAACTGCAGATGAAATGCTGTAGAGAGTCTTTTTTGGCGGCAGCTTTTACCGGATCTAAAGGTTCTTCTTATATAAGGGTCTCGGCTCCGCTTATTGATAATTTGATTGATTTTTTATCCAGTTCAGAAATCAAGAATTCGCAGCTGAAAGTAAAAGGTTGTCGGGTTTATTTGACCAATATTGATATTATCAGACTGCGAAAAAATTATGTAGAAAGATTTTACCGATTTGAAGTTGGCTCAGACAAGCCCAAACATTGTCAAACTGCCTTTATGCAGGGGATTTTTTTGTCACATGGATATGTGCAGAACCCGGGGCAGGGCTATCATCTCGAGATTAGAATTAAAAGTCGCTGGCTTAAGGCAGCCTTTTTAAAAACTGCTCGAGCATTAAAAATGCGTTTCAGCAGCTTTAAAAAAAAGAATTACTATATCTTTTATACAAAAAGTAGCCGCAGAATAATTAAATTTTTAAAAAAAATGGGTGTTTTTACTAAAGCCCTGGAACTTTCAGACTTTATTGCTACCCGCAAAATTCTTTCTCGCGTCAACCGACAGGTAAACTCAGAGACCGCTAATATAAACAGAATTGTCAGCGCCGCTGAAAAAAGCATATTACGCATTAATAAATTGTTAAATTATTCTGATCAAGATTTCTGGACAGCCGCATTAAAAGAAACCGCTTTATTGCGGTTAAAATATCCTTACGACAGTATAGAAAAGTTGGGCAGTCGATTTGTTCCACATTTAAGTAAGTCGGCAGTAAATCATAGATTACGTAGAATAAACAGTCTGTATCAAAAGCTTTTTCCCGAACGCAAATAACTAAATCTTTTGCTGCTTTTTTGAAATAATGAGTAGAACAATCAGGTTTGCCGTCAGCATTGAGCCAAGAAGGTAAAAGCTGCCTTTAAAACCTATAGCCGGCAGCAACCAGAGTCCGCTGAGTAAACCGGCGACCAGAGCACCGCTGTTATCGGCAAAAAGCAGCATCCCCGCAGAGGCAGGTGGTTTTTTTCCTGCTGCTTTAAGCAGGTGGTCGGCTACGGGAAATTCAATTCCATCCAGAAAAGCTATAACAAAAATGGCAATGGCAATTAGCGCCGCACTGTGAAAACTTGTCATATCGACAAACAATACACCCAGTAAAGTAAAAACTATCTGCATGAATTTAACAAATTTTAATCTGGTAAGTGCTGCCCCGCTTTGTTTAATACGACCAAAAAGCCAGGCTCCGCTCGCCAGTCCAAGCATATAGACTCCGAAAAATAGAGCCGACATTAAATAAGCTGCTCCATGGCTGTTCTGATAAAGAAGAATTAAAATAATTTCACTTAAAAGCCCGGTGGCACCACTTATCGAGACTCCCAGTCCAATTGAAGTTGACAGGGCGTTTGAGGGGGTTAAAAGTAAAAGAATGCCGGTAAGAATGATGGTAGCAACAAAAATTGTTGTGAAAATCTGCTTGAAATTTATTTGTTGTAGCCAGCCAATGAGCTTGTTAAGAGATGCACCGCTATAAATGTTCCAGAGTCGAAGTTGCTGAATAAAACTGGCCGGATGCTCGTCAGTATTCGGTTGAACTTCAACAGGTCGATTAAACCACGTGGTCAGCTCTTTAACTCTAAATGGCTGCAGCAGATTGAAAAAACTCATTGGATAAAAGGTCATGGTTTGTATTTTGCGATCTTTGAATCGCTTCATGTAACCTTTTATGTTTTTGGGAATAATATTTTCATCCTGACTGGCAAAGAAGGTGACGGTTGGGCCGGGGAATGCGAATCTGTCTTTAAAAATCGAACCAAGACTCTGCCAGGTAGAAAGCAGTATCTGTTCTTTGATCGAGCCAAGATAATTTTCACTTCCCGAAACTCTCAAAGACAATACACCTTCCGGTTTCAGACAGGATGAAGCGGATTTAAGAGCTTCAATCGTAAAAAGACGGTTTCCCGAAAGCGTAACCGGAGACACCGGATAAATCATTATGCCATCAAACTTGCGTTGAGTATCATTTAAGAAGCTTCTGGGGTCTTGAGCGAAAATATTGATTTTATTCGAGGTTGCTTTCGAATAATCAAAGAGTTCAATAAGAGTTTTATCAAGCTCGACAATGCTTAGCGTGAGTCCGGGATATTTCAAAAATTCTTTAACAATATCCGGTGGTGGAGCACCTATAACCAGAACCTGCTCATAGTTTTTCAGTGCACTGACAAAGCTGTGAACAGTTTCTTCAGCAGCTTCAGTTACCGGCCATGAACACGAAAACATGCCGTTGCTGTAAAGACTTTTCTGTTCATAGTAAGAAGCCAGCTGCAGTTTTTGATAGGGTGTGTCGCAATTTTTTTCAAGTTTTAAGGTCGGGTTTATGAGTTGCCAGTAGTTTTTTTCTATCGTCTGCGCTAGATCCGGGCCGAAAAAATGAATCAAAGGAATTAATAAAAATAGTAAGATCACTGCTTTAATTTTTCCGGGCTTATAAATGATAAGTGCGGTTGTGATTATTATCGGCAGACTGATCAGGCATAGAATGGAGTTTGCAGTTCCCCCAAGCAGCACCGAAAAGAAGACGCCGCCGCAAAATCCGCCAATAGCTTCATAGCCGTAGTAAATACCAAGGCTTTCGTTGCGCTGATTAATCATTACCGGTAGAAGCATGCCTATTATGAAAGAAACGGGAAATACACAAATCAGCATAAAAAGCATAACCGGCTGAAAAGATAAAAAACCGCCTTCAGGATCGGGAAGCATATTATGGCCGAAAAACAAAGCGGTAAACGCAAAAATGGTGGTGATTACAATAAAATTTAAAATAAAGGTTGGTCTGAAAGATTTGTGACCGCTTATTATCCCTCCCAATGAAATCCCTGAAAGCCAGATTGCAAGAAAAATACCCAGGTGCATTTCGGTACCATAAAACCAGCCCATAAAAAATCGAAATAGACTTACTTGAGCAAGATTGGCGGCGAAGCCTACTATGGCGGCCATGACAGCCAGCGAAATTGAAGAAACTGGTCTGGTTCTAATCATCAGTCGAGAAGGTGTTGTCCTGTTCTGGTAATTTTTTTGACTTCTTTGAAAGAATTGGTTGCCGGTTGACCTTGAAAATCAATTATGTTGCCCTCACATTCAATCTCGATTGCTTCTTCGTTATAACGTCTCAAACCCTCGATTGCTTTTATTGAAACAGACTTAATCCGGTAATTCATGGTATAAGGATAACTATCGCTGTTTATATTCCAGGTTTGTTCTGTTTCGAGTCCACTTGCTTTCTCGGTTTTTAATGCTGGTTGGAGCAATTTGCCGTCTACCAGATCATTGGTGCAGTCTCGAACAAAGTATCTGACAAATTTGTCGGGATTATTGGCAGCGTATGCACTGTTGTCGGGCTCTATATATTTTTCTGGGGCTGCTGCGGGTGCAAGTCCCGGTGCAAGATAACGGTAGAAAGCATTGTAATAACTTGCCATTCTTATCAGGGCTTTTGGCTCTCCGCCTTCTTCTTTTACCGGAAGATAAAAGTATTTGATTCTACCTGAGCTGTCGGTTTCTTTGGGAATTATGCGTTTATAAACTCCGGAATAGGCTGGAATTTCGGCAAAGGCGGCATCGCCATCTTTATTTCTAAAGGGAAATTCGGTGAAATCCATATAAGGGTTTTTTCCCTGTTGAAACTCAACGGCATCATAAAGTTCGGTCGGAAAAAGGCGGGCTTTGAGAAGCAGGTGCTGCATAGCAGATCGGGCAGCAAAGTAGGCCTGCTGGTTCCGCAATGATATTTTATTACGGCCCGCCACGCTGCGATGGTGAAAAAACATTGAGGCCAACAGAAATGATAGAATAAGAGAAAAGAATAAGACTATAACTATTGCCATTCCTCTTTTGTTAAAACCCGGTTTAAACATTGACATCTGCCTTTAGAGTCATGAGGTGAATTCTTTTTAATCCGGTGCTTTGGTGTTCAGGGTCGTCAAGGTGACCGAGATCCATGTTCCATTGAATTTCAATAATCAAGCGTTTCATACCGCAGTATTTAACATCTTCATCATCGGTATAATCAACCTCGGCTCTGGCCATTCTCTGAGTTAATCTTACTGCGGTAGGATTTACAAACCTTGGGGCATCCGGGTGATAAGAGGCATAACCATCGTCGATATAAAAATTTTCGGGATTTTCTGAAACTTTTTGTGGCAGCTCAAGCTCAAAGCGATATTCATCTGCTTTAGGCAACATACCCATAGGATTGGGCAGATATGTTATCTGGTGCCAGGTTGGGCTTAAAAGTCGAGCCGGATTTTTAAGATAGGAAAAAGTCAGCTCTTTTGTGTCTAGATCAGCAAATCCGGCAGGGGCACTATCCGGAAAATCGTCACCTATTTTTAGCTTTTCAGGAGTCATGTCGTCTGAGATTCCGACTATGTCTTCTACTCGTAAGGTAATTTTGTAATGTATTCCTCTTGGATCCTTCACTATGCATTGGCAGGGAAAGCCAACCGCAGTTTCTTCACTGCCGGGAAAAACCGTGTTCACAAATTTTTCAGCCCAGGCCTGGTCATATTTTTTGTAACCATTTACATCTGTCAAGTCACTGACTTTAATAAATCCGGGAATGCCGGCTCTAAGTGCCTGAAATGGCACATTGTCGAGCATGGCGTTAAGTATTTCTGAGGCCCTGCTTATTGCAAACATTCTTGAAACGTTAAAGTCTGTTTCTGATGCGCCTTTGCTCATGAAAAAGAAGACCGGTACCATGGTGGCGGCAAGAATAGCCATAGCCAGCATGATTTCGATCAGGGTGAAGGCGCTGGTTTTTGATTTGAGTTTTAACATAAAATCCTTATTAATAAAGATTATCAGAAACTATGATGCGGCGCAATCTTTAGCCCTGTTTTTAAGTAGTTGTTCATTTAATATTGTTAATGCGTTTAAAGACATTTTTTTTTCGATAAAATTTGAATTATTTAAGCAACAAAAGGCGGCTGAATTCAGTATAATTTAGTATAGAACGATAGCTAAGGATACAAAAATGGTTGAATCATTAAACCGTAGAAAATTTTTAACTCTTACGGCGTTGGCTGGTGGAACCCTGTGCCTGGGGAACAGGTTGAAACTATATGCCGGTGAAGAAAGTCATCATCTGGCCGAATATGCAGAAAAGCTGTCATCGGGTGCCTGGCAATGTAATCTTTGCCCCAACGGCTGTAATCTTACTGAGGGCGAGAATGGAATTTGTCGCGCCCGTGGAGTTCGTAATGGTAAATACCGCAGCCTGGTTTATGGTCTTCCATGTGTTATTGCGGTTGATCCAGTCGAAAAAATGCCTTTGTTTCATTATCATGTTAAAAGCCCGGCCTTATCAATTTCTACCGCAGGTTGTAATCTTGCTTGTCAGTATTGTCAAAATTGGCAATTTTCGCAAAAAACGCCGGCAGAAACCACAAATTTTACAATGACACCCGAAGACGTAGTTGTAAGGGCTCTCGATTTTAAATCCGGCACTATAGCATTCTTTTATACCGAGCCTGTAATCTATATTGAATTCATGAAAGATGTGGCAAAACTGGCCAGAAAAAACAATATCAAAACTATAATGGTAACTGCAGGTTACATTAAAGAAGAGCCCTTAAAAGACCTGTTAGAACTTATAGACATGTTTGTTGTCGGTTTGAAAGGTTTTACCCAGGATTTTTACAGTCAAACCATATCCGGGCTGTTAAAGCCGGTTCAACAAACTCTGTTGACTTTAAAAGAAGCGAATCGACATTTTGAAGTTGTTTCTTTGCTTATACCCGGTCGAAACGATTCAAAAGATCATATATTACAGGGAGTTAAATGGTTCAGAGAAAACCTGGGAACTGACATTCCGTGGCACTTTACCAGGTTTGTCCCCGAATTTAAATTGAAAAACCTGCCGCCGACACCGAATTCTTCTTTGGAATCAGCGAGAAATCTGGCCTTGGAGGCCGGAATTAAATTTGTTTATACCGGAAACAACCCCGGACAGGAAGGCAATCATACCTATTGCCCTCAATGCGGAAAAAAAGTAATCGAACGACTTAGTTTTCAGGTGTTGCATTCTTTATTGAAACGGGGTAAGTGCCCTGACTGTGGTTATAAATTGCCCGGGGTCTGGCTCGATGATTTGCCCAACGGAAATGTTGGACTTTGATGGAGGGAATAAAATGCGAAAAATTTTAAGTTTATTGCTTGTTGTTTTTATATTTTCTGCCGGCAGTGCTTTGGCAGACCCATACATAGATCGAATGGGACAGGTTATAGAAGAAGTTTCAATAGTTAATCTTCTGCGGGGACTTTATTTGACCAGAGAACAGGCAGATAATATTTATAGATTAACCATAAGAGCACAAAAAGTAAGACAGCAGGCTTTAGAAGAAGTTAAAGCCTTAAATATGGTCGAAAAATATGAAGCGTTGCGCGAGGCCCTTTTTAACGCTTTGCCCGAAGCTCCGCCAACTATGCGCGAAGAAGTTGTCGAGTATGATGAAAAAGCACATAACATTGTTGGAAATGCTCTAGATAAAATTGCCTCAATGGAAGAAGAAATTCAAAGAGCCCTGACCCCCGGACAACAGGACATATTCTGGGAATTCGTTCCCTGCATCGTTCCTGAGGTTGACTTCGAAAATCCAATCCGGGCAGGCCAGGCGGCAGCCAGTACCAGACTTATGCCGGCTCTCGAACTTATCAGAAACACGCCGAAAGCAACCTGGGAAAAACATGGCCAGGCATTCGTCGATCATGTTCTAAAAATAACCGAACAGGAAGCTGGTAAAATGACTGATGACGTAAGAGAGGATCTGCGTCGTCGTCTGGTAAAACAATGCTGGAAGATCAGGAAAATGAGTGAACCTGATTATCTGATAAACAAAGAAAAACTGGCAGAAGATCTGCTGTTGGTTAATCGTGAGCACACTTTTAGAAGCAGTCATCGAAAAACCGGAAAAATTGCCCGTTTCTTTTTGTCGCCTGCTGCATATAGAGTTTATCCCCGCTGGTATAAAATGCACTTTGGCGAAAAAGCGGCAGCTGAAATTAACGACAAAGCTTTAAATCAAGCAGATGAGGCAAAGGTAGAGGCTGATAATGCTGGAGATGCCAATGAAAGCCAAAGCCAGAAAGTAGATGACAAAGACATGTCATTAAAAGAAACAACTGAAAATGAAAGTGATTCTTTCTGGACTGAAAAGGTGCCTGAAGCTTTGGCAAAGCTAAAAGAACCGCCTTTTGTCAGGCATTTTTTTCTTTTGACGCCACAACATTATTCCGAAAGGGTTTTTCTTGAAACAGACAAATATATCGACAAAGAAACCCTGATAAATGAAGCCGCAAGAGTGTTTTTAAAGCGAAAAGGCAAACTTACCTATCACTCTCTTATTCAGGGCGAACCTTAATTTTGTTTTATTATTGCCGCGCCTTTGTTGGTGGCAACTAGTAAATTATTTTCGTTGTCGAGGCAAAAATCATTTATTCGATTTCCCGGTAGGCCATCCCTTGAAGTTATGAGTTCTGATGCTTTGTTCGGGTTCCATTTTTGTAAGCCAATCGGGCTGCCTATCCAGATCGAATTGTTATCGGTCAAGAGGCATCGCGCAGGTAACGCTTTAATTCCGGCTTTCTTTTTTAGCATGCGCCAGTCCTTGCCATTGTATATTGCAAGACCGGTATCGGTGCCGGCGACTATGTCATCGTAACCATAGCCGGTTATACTGTATGCAGCTCTTGCCGGGAACTCAGGGTATTTCCAGATATCGATATTCAAGTAATAATTAGACTCAATTTCGCTGCGGTACCTGGCAATTCCGTTGCTTGTTCCTATCCATAGATGGGTTACCTGCATGTAAAGATTCAGAAGCCGATTGTCGAAAAGGTGAACTATTTTCTGGTTGGCAAAATGCATTGGTACATTTTCAACCATCCGGCTGATTCCCTGGTTTTCGTGGCCAAACCAGATGACATCGTCTGAATCGACGTGAATTTTTATTATTCTGTTGTTTAGTATGCCTTCTGTTGTGGGCTTCTGGTATGAGTGCCATTCTTTGCCGTCGTAATGAAAAATTCCATAACCATTTGTTGCGTTAATCTGAGTTACCCAGATTTCTTTGTTGCAGATTGCCACATCTGAAATATCGGCGGCTTCAACCAACGGAGAATTGGTTGGATCAAACACCTGAAATTTTTTTTTGCCATGTTTATAGATAATCTGATTGTGGGTGGCCCATACAGTTTGCCTGCCTTTGCTCGCTACGGCACAAATTCTTTTTTTCTCGAGAATTGGATGATTAATTTTTTCAATTGTTAAAACCTTGGTATAGGCAATAGAAGCAGTAAGAAGAAACAATGTGATTATTAATTTGATTGTTTTTTTCATTGTTGTTTAAAGGGCAAATCGGGTAATGGCTAACGCCATTACCCGACTTTATGCTTTGTCAGCGGTCGATGGATCTTGTTTTGAAGCCGGCGGGAAGAACATTTATATTGAATTTCATTTCTCTGGCTTGACCGGCGGCGCCGTCCTTAGCTCTGTCATGAGCTTTTACTCTGAACTGATACCAGCCGGGAGCTCTGAAGATATGATAAAATTCGACTCCGGGATCAAACTTATTGAGTTCATACTTGTTCATTCCGGTTCCGTCTTTAACAATTTTGTTGCTGGCAAGAATCTGGCCGCTTTCTTCGTATTCTATGCGTTCCAGATTGCCGGTGGGGCTTTTGTTTTTATCGAGAGCTTCTATTTCAACCTCTGTTCTTACAACTCCACGGAATGGAGTTAAGCTGTCTATGTTGTCATAAGGCTTGATAACAAACTTCATTCGCTGATCTTCTACCGGAATCTTGTGTTTGTCAGCACCTTCAGGGTCAGTCGGAATTTCGCTCAACTGCTCTTCGCTGCCGTCTGCTTTCACGACAAACCAGTCTTTGCCTGCCATATCAAAGTCTTCGTTGACACCTTCTTCTCCGTAGTTTGTAACCGCACCTGTTGCTTTGTCTTTGGCAACCAGCTGCGATCCGGCATCGAGTGATTCAATTGGCGGAACTCCTATTTCATGTGTGTAGCCATTGGTCATGTCTTCAACTTCGCAATCTACCAGAGGTTTGCTGAATTCTGCCGTATCTTCTACTTTAACGAGAGAGCCTGCTGGTGCAGCGTTGCCACAGCAGTTTGATACTTCCTGAGTCATCAGACAGTCGGGTGGCATATTTTTTAAATCGTTGTAGTAATTAACCATTTCCTGGGTTTTCTGGCTCGCCGGAGCATCTGCGCACTGGTCGTTCCATTCGATTGAATTGGTGGCAAAATGGCGTGGCAGAATGAATCTCTTGCCCGCAACTGTCCAGCTGCCTTTTTTAACTTCAACTTCTTTGCCGGCTTCAGGATCAAATTGTTTTACAACCTCTTCTTCGTGCTGGCTTTCAATGTTTTCGAGCGTAATCTTGGCTATGCCGCAGCGGCCGTTATGTGCACTGAATCCTATATGAGCAAATCTGGTTGCCTCGCGGGTTCCTTCGTCTGAGCTGATAAGAAAATCTTTAAGAGCATCAATTGCTTCTCTTGCTTCTGCAGCTTCAGGAGTCGTTATTCCATCAAGCTCATTTTCAAGGTCAGCAAGAACGTCGAGTTCTCCAAGATCGCTGTTTTTCCAGGCTTCGTTGAGATCGTTAACTCTTGTTTCTCCGTCACCGTTCTGGTAAAGAACGTAATAGACCACACCCTTTTCCCATGGTTTGAAAAAGTTGGCATCCCAGGCATTGGCATATCGGTTAGCCAGAAATTCTTCGAGCTCTTCACTTGACTGGTTTTTCCAGAAAGGATGATGATCTACATAGTAGTCACGTTCGAAATCAGGGCTACAAACGCCCACATAAGGGCCGTATGCGCCATTGGATTTGAGAGCATAAAAGAATAGAACCGGTTGCTTACTTGGTGAACCGTCGTAAAATGGGTTTGGCATATGATAGAGTTCGTCGGCGCTGAAAAAATAATCAAAAGCCGAGCTGATCGCCGGTGAGGTTGGCAGCAGGTCGGCATTTTCGTTTTCATAAGAAACGCTCATATTTTCACCGGTCTGGTAGCCAACATATTTTCCTACAACTCCATTATAAACCTGACCCTTTGGATCAAGAAAATCTTGAGAAACTTCGGGATACGAATAATCTTCTACGTAAACTACATTGTAATCGGTGAATTCGTTATAGGTTTTGCCGTCGATAGTAATACTCAGGTTCCAGGTATGTTTGAGAGCATCAGGAATTGGCTGGATAGTATCTTCAGGTCCAAAATTTTCGAATTCAGAATCAGCTGGTTCTGAATTGAGCGATACCGTTCCCGGGAGTTCTCCCGCGGGGTCGGCGGTGTCTTGAGCGGTTTCCGGATAACCGGGGCCTGAAGTTGTAAGCCCACTTACTTGAGCCCTTTCGTAGGTCATGATCATGCCAACCTGTTGCAGCATGGTTGAGCCCGAAACCATTTTAGCTCCGGCGATACCTGAATCAAAGGGAGCCGTATGGCGGTTTACGAACATCTTTTTATCCCAGATGTCTTCTTCGGTAGCATTGCCTTTTACCAGGTCTTCAAAATAGGTTGCATTGGCCTCTCTGAGATTCATAAATGGAGAGTAAACTTCACCACCTGAGGCTCCGCCCTTGTTCCCTTCGGCAAGAACTTTTTTGTCTTCTTCTGGGTTTTCAAAAGCCCAATGATATTTAACATTGCGATAAACATAAAATTTATCGCTATCTTTGTCTTTAACCACATAAGGAAATTTATCTCTGGTTGAGCCTTCGTTGCGATATATCAGAGCCGAATCTGTGATTTCATTGGCATTATTTTTAACTATGGGTTCGGGTTCTACCATGGGCATCCACACGGCAATTTGGGCTTCGGGCTTATCATGGTGCTCCTGAACCCTTCTGATGTCCATACCGTCGGCAAGGATTCCACCGCCCATAAAACGCGAATCAAAAGGGCGTATTCGTGAGCGGTAAAAATAACTTGATTCTCTGCCCGGTTCTACCTCTATTGCCGACAACGATACTGTCAGCAGGCAAAAAGTAATTAGCAGGACAGATAAATACCGGCGATTAAACCTTTCTGTTAAACTGGACTTCATAACTCCTCCTTAAAAGATAATCAAACGTTCACAGAACTAATTTCGGAAATAACTTTGGACAAGGGATTCAAACTGAATCGCTTCACTTACCTTAAGTTCATTGGCATCAAGCCACGCTCTGGCCTCGTTAGCTTCTTTAGAGTCAGGGTGTTGATCTAAGGCTCTTTGATAATAGGTGTAGGCCAGACGATAATTTTCCAGGTCTCTATAGTTGTCTATATATCTGGGTCGGTTCTTTACCAGAAGATTACCCGGAAAGGTTAAATGGCCCTTTCCTGCGTAAAGTTGTCCGAGCCTTAATTTAGATTTGAATGCAGGCTCATCTTGATACATGGCCAGCCAGGCATAAATGTTTCTAGCCTCGAGCAGTTTCTCATCTAGCTCGAAAAAAACCGCTTTCCAGTGTTCTACCCTTGGGTCACCCTTGTAAATACTTTCACATTTCTTTAGATGTCGCTCTGCTCGCGGGTCATTGTTTCTGGCAAAAATTTCAAGCATTGCAAGATTAACTTCGAAGCTTTCTGGATACATCATAAATGCCTGGTTAAACATTAAAAGGGCCGAGCCCTGGTTATTGTTGCCAAGGTAGGCTTTGCCCAGCGCAACCAGTGGTTTGAAGCTTTCGGGCCATCGATTTTTGGCTTTGATTAGAACTTGTATAGCCTCGTCATAGCTTTTTCTGGCTATATGGCATCTACCCAGGCCAAGGTAAGCCGGCATATTGTCGTCTTTCAGCTTAATTGCCTTGTTAAACTTTTTTATTGCACTTTTAAAGTTGCTCCGTTTAGTGTCAATTGTTGCCGAAAGAACTATTGCTTCAACATTTTTGTCGTCTTTTTTTAAAAGCTTTTGTAAAATTTCTTCAGCTTTTTTTAAGTCTGGTTTTTTAGACTTGATGTTAGCTCTTGCCTGTGCCGCTTTTTGCCGGTCAGTCATTTTGTCGCCCTTGAGTTTTTCTATCTGGCCGTAGACTGTCTGGGCTTTAGTGTGAAAACCCTCGCCCAGAGTATCAAGCAATTCACCTAAGATCTCGAGCAGTTCGAGATTATCTTTTTCCATTTCATCGGCTTTGATATATTGCTCGGCTGCTGCGTGCAACAAGCCCTGTTCTTGATATGCTGCACCACGCCGGTAGAAACTCCGGGCGTTTTCGTTTTTGAGTGATTTTAAAGAATATGCATTGCCATTGGTTGGTTTATTTGCCGGTTTGGTATTTTCTTCTATCTTTGCTGTTTTTGGGTGGTCATTCCGGTCTTTTGGAGCCGGGCGCTCTTTTTGAACTGTTGTTTGTTTTTCTTTTGAGTCGGTTTTTGTTTTATCGGCCATTTCTTGTTTTAACTTCTTTGCACGTTTTAGAGCTTTTAAAGCAAGCTCTTTTTTCCCGATTTTGTCTAGTGAGACGGCAAAATAATACCAGATTTCGGGGTATCTGGCGTGTTTATTGATATCAGACTTTTTCTGAACCAGGGTTTTGTTTAAAAGCCTGGCAGCAGCTTGTGCCTGATTGCTTTTTATCATGGTTCGGGCTTGCTTTAAAATTGAGTCGACTTCGTCAGCTGTTAGCTTCGTAGAAAAAGTTAGAATCAGACAAAATAGAATAAAAGCGACAAAACCTGCTTTAGATTTCATTTATTAAGCTCCTCGATACTTTCTACCTGTAAATGAGCAAGAAGTTTAAAATTTTTTAAATTCTTTGTTTCTATAATTCTACCATCCATGGTGCCGATTAATAGAGAGTTTTTTTGTGTTACTAAGTAAGATTTTGCGCAATGGTCATGAAAGCTTTTCACCTTCCGTCCCTTATTTTTTTCAATTTTCCATAAACCGCGTTCTCCACCTGCGATTAAACTGTTATTGAATCTGGTTACAAAATAAATTTCTCCGTAAATATTGGCAACCGGAACAGGTTGTTTCTCGCCATCTTTAACAAATACTCCACGACTGGTTGTAGAAATGAAAAGCCTGTCGTTGTCGGGAAAAAACTGATTGGCCCCTGACTTTAAGCCTTCTGATCTGGGTTGCCAGTTTTCAACTGCATGGTCGGCTGCTATATGGTAAACGCCGTTAGCGGTTGCAAGCCATATTTTATTATTCCACTCTTTTATGTCATTGATCCAGCTAATATGGTTTAAAACTTTTTCGCTGACCGGTTTCCAGTAATAGTTGCTTTGATTCTTTTTCAGAATAGCTGCGCCGCTGCCAACTGAACCTATAAGTATTTTGTTGTCCTGTGTTTTATGTAGAGCATGAAGTCGAGAAAATCTTTGCGGATAATTTACTTTATGAAATTTTAAATCGGCTAGAGTGATGTAGTTACAGCCATCTCCAGTGGTTGCTACCCATAACTTGTTCTTATCAATCATTAAATTGCTGATCATTGGATAAAGGCCTTCTTGCTCAAGGTTTCTCAGCCTGGTAATTTCCCGCTCATTTATCAGCCAGAGGCCGGCACCGAAGGTTCCTGTAAAAATATTGCCTTGTTTATCTTGAACCATGTCACGAATGGTATAGGCGCAGGTGGGTAAGTCGAGTTGGCTTGCATTAACAGGCTGAACCGCAAGAAATAATATGACAGAAATTGTTATTAGAAATTCATTTAAATTAATTTTGTTTGTTTTTATTGAATGCATCAACGATATGTACCTCATATACTTCTACGATTATGATAACGAAATTGTTGCAAAAATAGTGTCTTTTAACAGGCGTATGAGAGAAAAACGTTAAATTTTTATCGCTATTTTTGGATAAATAGTGTATCTTGACACTGTTATAGGGGTGTGCTAGTATTTGCTACCCCGTATTTCAAGGGAAATGCGTCTATTCCTCAACATTCGGAGGCATTTATATGCAATTTGTAATCAAGGGTAAAAATATCCAGCTGACTCAGTCTCTTAAAGATTATGCAGAAAAAAAGCTGGCAAGTATCAAAAAATACTTTGATCATATTATCGAAGTAGATGTTACTCTTTCTGTAAGAGATTCCAAAGATGTTACCAAAAGTAAGATCTGTGAAGTTAACGTATGGGCAAAATCGATTGGAACACCAATCCACGCTCAGAAGTCATCAGAAGATCTTTACGCTTCCATAGACATGGTTGCCGAAAAGATTGAGCGTCAGGTTAAAAAATTCAAAGAAAAGAAAACCAGTCGCAGAAGAGCCAAAGGACTTGCCGAGGGTCAGGGAACTCATTCGATTATTTCATTCGGTGAAGAAGCTGTTCAGGGCGTAGAAGATGACTTGGAAAAGACTCCTAAAATCGTTCGCAGCGGAACCTTCCCGATGAGACCAATGTTTTCTGATGAAGCGGCAGAACAGCTTGAGCTTTTCAATCAGGAATTCTTTGTTTTCTCTAATGCTGAAACAAATAAGATCAATGTTATTTACAGACGTAATGATGGTAATTTCGGCTTAATCGAGCCTGAATATTGATCATATATAAAAAATCAGCCCCTGACGGGATGCAGGAGGAGTTTTGGAACTAAGCGAATTTATATCACCCCAGCTTACCAAGTTGGAATTGAGTTCCACCACTAAGCTTGAAGTTATAAAAGAACTGATCGACATGCTCGATACAGCTGGTTTTCTTACCGATGCTGACGCCTTTTTGAAATCGGTTCTCGAAAGAGAAAAGGTTGGTTCTACCGGTATTGGTAAGGGCATTGCTATTCCTCATTCCCGCACTTCAACCGTGCGGGAAGTAGTCATTGCCATAGGTCGCTCCAAAGACGGCATAGAATTTGAAGCGCTTGATAACCGGCCGGTAAATCTGATTTTTCTGATTGCAGCTCCTATCGAGTCTGGCGGACTTTATTTGAAAGCTTTGGCCAGACTTTCAAGGTTATTACGTTATCAGGAGTTCAGAAAAGAGCTGTTGGAAGCAGAAACGGTGGATGACGTTCTTAAGATTATTTCGGCCGAAGAGAGCTGATTACGGTTTTAACAGGACAAATCAGATCTATGTTCCGGACGATATTAACAGGCGCAGCCTTCTTTGCAGGGCCGCGCCTTGAATTTTTGAAAGGGGTCAGGCATGTTTGACTGGCTTGTAAAACTCGTCAGATTAATTATACCAGATTTTAATGCAAGAGAATTAAGTCGACTCAGCAATACTCTTGAAGAAGTAAACGAGCTTGAGGATACCTTCAAGAAATTCTCTGATGAAGAATTAGCCGGCATGACCGATAAATTCAGACGGCGAATTTATAATGGAGAAACACTTGAGGATATAAAATCTGAGGCTTTTGCCGTTGTTCGGGAAACTGCTCGGCGGGTTTTAAACATGCGGCATTACGATTGCCAGATAATTGGTGGCTGTGCTTTGCATGAAGGTCGAATTGTCGAGATGAAAACCGGTGAAGGTAAAACTCTGGTTGCTACCCTGCCTCTTTATCTCAATGCTCTTGAAATTAATCCCGAATGGAAAGAGCTCGCCGAAGAACGCGGTGTAACCGAATTTCTCCCCCTCGAGGGGGAGAACGGTCTTAAAGTTCCCGTAGGCCTGGGGGCTCAGCTTATTACGGTTAACGATTATCTTGCTCGTCGTGACTCTGAATGGATGGGTAAAGTTTATAAGTTTCTCGGTTTGAGCGTCGGACTTAACATTCATGGCCTCAACGCGGAAGAAAAGCGTGAAGCTTATGCCGCCGACATAACTTATGGAACCAATAACGAATTCGGCTTTGATTATCTGCGCGATAACATGGCTTTAAGTGTTGCAGATTGCTCGCAGCGTTCAGTTTATAATTACGCCATAGTCGATGAGGTTGACTCCATTCTTATAGATGAAGCCAGGACCCCTCTTATAATTTCCGGCCCTGCCGAAAAAGCAACCAATCTTTATTTTGTTTTTGCAAAAATTGCCAGAGAAGTTGTAAAGCCCGAAGTTGATTATATAGTTGATGAAAAACACCATGGAATTTCAATTACCGAAGACGGTATTTCAAAAGTAGAAAAGGCTCTGGGCGTTGAAAATCTCTATGACAACAACAATATGGACCATGTCCATCATTTGCAGAATGCTCTAAAAGCCAAGCATTTTTTTCACAAGGATAAAGAGTATATTGTCAGGAAAAGAGAAGATGGCCGAGGAAATGAAGTTGTAATTGTTGACGAGTTTACCGGACGTCTTATGTTTGGCCGGCGTTATTCCGATGGTTTGCATCAGGCAATCGAAGCTAAAGAAAACGTTGCCATTCAACATGAAAATCAAACCCTTGCTTCTATTACCTTTCAGAACTATTTCAGACTTTACCGCAAGCTTTCAGGCATGACAGGTACAGCTGAAACCGAAGCAAAAGAATTTAAAGAAATTTATCAATGTGAAGTAGTTGTTGTGCCTTCTAACAAGCCTCTTATCAGAGATGACATGTCTGATGCAATCTACAAGACAGCCGCAGAAAAATTCGAGGCCATTGTCGAAAATATTATCGAGATTCATAAGAGTAAGCAGCCGGTTCTTGTCGGAACCATATCGATTGAAAAAAGTGAACTTATTGCCGAAATGCTTCGGCGACAGGAAATCGAATGCCGGGTTCTCAATGCAAAATACCATGAGCGTGAAGCGGAAATTGTTGCGCAGGCTGGTCGCGAAGGATCCATAACTATTGCAACTAATATGGCCGGACGCGGCACTGATATTCTGCTTGGCGGTAATCCCGAAATGCTGGCACAAGACGAAGTTGCTGATACGAAAAGTGCAGAGTATCAGGCGGCTCTGGAAAAATACAGGGCGCAATGCGAAGAAGAAAAACGCAGAGTAATAGAGGCCGGTGGTCTTTTTATTCTTGGTACCGAACGACATGAATCAAGGCGTATCGACAACCAGTTGCGTGGTCGTGCCGGTCGACAGGGTGACCCTGGAGCAAGTCAGTTCTACCTTTCTCTTGAAGATGACCTTATGCGTCTTTTCGGTTCGGTAAATATTTCCAGCTGGATGGATAAGCTGGGCTGGGAACGCGGCGAGCCTATAGAGCACCCATGGATATCAAAATCTATCGAAAGCGCTCAGCGCAAGGTCGAAGGTTATCACTTCGATGTTAGAAAACAGGTTCTCAAATATGATGATGTAATGAATCAGCAGAGAAAAGTTATTTATGAAGAGCGACGTAAGGCGTTGGAGCAGGAGAATATTCACGAGGATGTTCTTACTATGATCGATGAAGTGATTCAAAACTTGATCGATACAGACCTCAACCCTCTGGTTGAGCCTGATGATTACGATTATGACGCTTTAGCCGACAACATCAAGAAAATTTTTCCAATTGAGGTAGAGGGCGGAGACCCTCGTAACGGCAAAGAGGGACAACTTTGCACCTATGCTCGCGAAGAGCTTTTTGATGAAATAAAACGAAGAGTTCTTGAAAAACTTGAAGCCAAAAAACAGGAGCTTGGCGAAGAAGATTTTTATCAAATGGAAAAATTCCTGCTGTTGCAGATAGTTGACAGCAAATGGAAAGATCATCTTCAGAACATGGATAACCTCCAGGATGGAATTCATCTCAGATCATGGGGACAGAAAGACCCATTGGTTGAATATAAAATCGAAGGTTTCCAGATGTTTCAGAATATGATAGAGGGTATTAAAGAAGATGTTCTTTATTATCTCTATCGCATATCCTATTCTCGTGCCGAAGAAAAAGAGGCCGAAGAAAAGCATGATCAAGAGATGTATTATAACCGCGGCGACGAAGCTGATGCACCCCAGAAACCGGTTCGATCTGAAGACACTGTGGGGCGAAATGATCCCTGCCCATGTGGCAGCGGCAAAAAATTTAAAAAATGTTGCGGCAGGTAAGTAAGTATTTATCTCTGTTTTAATTTGGGGGCAAATATGCCTTTCCGCCTGAAAAGTAAAAAAGCGATTTCTCTGGTCGAAGTGTTGATAGCTATGGCCGTTCTTTCAACACTGGCCCTGCCAATGAGCATGTTTCTCATTGAGTATACCAGAGGAAGTTCAGAACTTGGTGATTATTACCAGATTCTCAACCAGGTAGAAGAAAGACTTAATATTGCTATGAGTATGCCTTTCAATCGTATACCCATAGGAATTAGTAAAGATGTTCTTATAGACAATCCCTTTAATGTTGATCTAGATTTAAAGCAAAAACAGATCGCAAAAAACCTCGTTAGTTTTAAACTCAAGGTAGAAACCCTTCCCGCTGAATTTTCTGCTTATAAAGATTCTTTTTCGGGGATTTTGCAAAGAGCTCGTGTAGAAGAAGGATTAAAAAAGCTTATTGTTTCGGCTGAATGGGGCGATGATAATCGGCATCATATAGAGCTTGTCGCTTACAGGGCTAATTTATGAGGTTAAATATCAACTGCAGAAAAGGAATAGTAATGCCCATAATCCTTGGGCTTGTTCTTTGCCTGGCAATTTATATAGCTTCATTGTCCTGGACCATGTCTAACCTGCGCAGTCGTTATCAGCAGGTGTTAAAAAGCAGGCAGGCAAGTTTGCTGGCGCGTTCGGCTTTTGAGCATTTTTATCTTAAATTCAAAACAATGCAGAGACTCCGGCCTGAGTCTATCAAAGCGATTGAGCAGGCCGACTCCGATGAAATAGATAAACTTGAAGGTATTTTTTGTGAAGACATTATAGTGCCGCCTGATAATGATTCGTCGAATCGTAAATTCAGCTATGGCATTAAAGGTTTCAAGGTTGAATCTGTAAGTCATGAAGAAGCCGTAATTACCCTTGAAGTTATTGCCTATGGCAGTTATGGTGGTAAAGAAAGTACATTGAAAAGGCTGGTTCGTATCAGTCGCTAATATCTCAGGAGGAAGTTAAAGTGGAATTTGAAACAGTTGAAAAAATCCGCGAATTAAAAGAACGACTCTCCGGCATCGGGAGCTATCTTTGACCTGCCCACCCGCAGACTCAAGATAGAAGAACTCGAAGCCTCGACCCTTGACCCGAATTTCTGGAGCGATAGAGCCAGAGCTCAGGCAATCTCGCAGGAGATCGCAGATCTGAGAAAATCCTGCGACGGATTCGAAGAAGTGTCGCAGGAATTCAGCGATACGGTTGAACTTATGGAAATAAGCGAAGCCGAAGAAGATAGCGAAACCTTTGCCGAACTTTTTAAGCAGCTTGGCCCGATCGAAAAGAAAATTGATTCTCTCGAGCTTACGGCTTTTCTTTCTGAGCCTTATGATTCTTCAGACACCTATTTGTCTATAAAGCCGGGTGCGGGCGGAACAGAGTCTTGTGACTGGGCCTCTATGCTTTATCGAATGTATGTGCGTTATATAGAAAGAGCGGGATTTAAATATCAGGTTCTTGAATTGCAGGAAGAAGAGCAGGGAATAAAATCTGTAACAATTCTGGTTAAAGGCAGCTATGCTTACGGATATTTAAAAGCAGAAAAAGGGGTTCATCGGCTTGTCCGCATATCACCTTTTGATTCAAATGCTCGAAGGCACACCAGTTTCTCGGCAGTTGACGTTTTGCCAGTTTTACCTGATGATATAGATATAGAGATCAAAGATGATGATATAAAGCTGGATTTCTTTAGAAGTTCCGGAGCCGGTGGACAGCATGTAAACAAGACCAGCAGTGCGGTAAGGGTAACTCATATTCCCTCCGGCATAGTTGTGGCTTGTCAGATCGAAAGAAGCCAGCATGCCAACCGCGAAGTTGCATTGAAAATGTTGAAGGCAAAGCTGTACGAACGTCAACAACAAGAACAGAAAAAAGAGATAAAGAATATACAGGGCGAAATGAAAGATATTGCCTGGGGTAGCCAGATTAGATCTTATGTGTTTTGCCCCTATACTTTGGTAAAAGATGTGAGAACAGGCCAACAGACCTCAGATGTTAAAAAAGTAATGGATGGTGACCTCGAACCTTTTATTAAAGCCTATCTAAAATGGCATGCAAATGGAGAAAAGTCCTCTAACATCGGTGAAGATTAACGAGGTGAATCTGATGAATTGTTTATTTAGAAGTTTTCGAAAAAAAGGCAGTGCAATGTTTCTGCTTATAACCGTAGTTGGTATTCTTTACATTTTCGGCATGTTGCTGATTAATTATATGACCCAGGAAAAGGGAATAACTTACAAACTGGGCGAAAATTTACAGGCCTATTATCTGGCAGAAGCTGCCATTGAAAAGGCTCAAATTAAATTGCGCAAACTTTTTGACGAAGAATTACTCGATGAAGACGGCAAGATCAATGACCAAATGCTTAACCTTCTTGACATAGATCGAATCGAAAACTTTGTTCTCAGGATAACTATCGATGAAGGGGAACTAGTTGAAAATGGTAGTGCAGAGGTTCTTGTCAAAGTTAAAAATGTTGATTCAACACCTCTTAAGTCTTATATAGATGAATATGAAGAAGTGCCTGCCATGCTCAAAATCTATAAGAAAGAAAATAAATATACATATGCAGATAAGGCTTTAGGTGGATATGAAGGCGTTTTGAGCTTTCAGGCAGAAGGAAAATTTAAAAACGCTAAAAAAAAGCTTGAAGTTATAAAAGAAATAAAAGTTACCGACCTTACTCCGCCCGCAGAGAATTATACTTTGTTTATTTCCAGCGACAAGGATGAATACATGCGGCATGGCGAGTTTCGTTGCCGTAACTGGAGTGTGGTAAGAGACTTAAAGGCTTTAGTAGATGATCTTGCGGTTAAAACCAATCATGCTTTTAAAGAAACCATGGGAGCAAGCGCAGGCGACCTGTTCTGGGAGCCAAATATGGCCAGTAACGTCAGTTTCGAAGGCGAAATAAAAAGACGGACTCTAACTGTAATCAAAGATCTGGTAATGTCTACCAGTGACATTGATATTAAAGACTATGTGGATACTACTATTCAAAAACTTCACCCCTACCAATGGGGAAGAATAAGAACCAATGGCCGACTTCATGTTTATCTGCCGTTTTTCGCCGCAGATGATATTATCAATTATTTTGAAGATAACGAAATATTTTCTCATCAAAGGCCCGAAATTGGCTATCTTTTTTGCAGTAACCAGCTACATGACCCGTATTTAAGTAAATATACCTATTACGAAGGCGAAATTATAAAATATTATCAGAAGCTCAAACCTTATATGCTTGGTATTACCGAAACTCCTTATCCAAGTTCCGACCCCTATACCATCAATACAAAATTTGACTTTGTCGACCGTAATCCCGATAAATTGGAGCCGCTTCAGCTCGAAAGAATTAGCAAACATGCCAGAAATTACTGCCATGAGTTTTATGAAAAAGATCTGGTTCTTGAAGGCACCTATTCAAAGCCTGCAACCGTCATGGGGCTTATATATGTTCAGGGTAACGTTTATCTTAAAGGGCGAATTTCCGGTAAGGGAATGATTGTAACCGACGGAGATATTTTTATCGAGGGCGACGTGGTTCATGACAGTGCAAAGTCTTTTCTTTCTCTTGTGGCTTTAAAAGGTAAGTTAAGAGTTCCCCGTGAGCTCGAATCGGCAAAAATAGAAGCTGCAGTTTATGCTAAAAACAGCATGATTGGCGGCCAGAAGGTTAATATTTTCGGCAACCTGGTTGTTGATGAACTCAATCGTCAGAAAGGCGAAGATGGGCCTCTGATAATGCCTAATAAAGTGGTAATTGACTATGATGCCGAAATAAAGACAGGTATTGCAGACAATGTCTGTTTTAATGTTTCTCGCCAGATATCTACTTTTAGAGACTTGTAATTTATTTTAACTTTTTGAGAAATTCATCAAGGTTTTGCACACTTCCGTGGTAAGTGCAGTAAATAAAGAGTCCCGCTTTACTGGTTATGTCGCCCAAACTTTTATAGCAACATTCCTTATTCCCTCGTGGAAATGGATGGCGAAGATATTCGGGTATCAGTGGCGTAAAACCTTTCTTAACCATTTCATCACTGATGCTTCTTAATTTTATCCTGTGTTCCTGGTTGTACATCTTCACAGCTTCTACCAGAATCTTTTGACTGTTAAAACAGATTTTCAGATCATTTTTGAAATACGATGGAAAATAACAGATAATAAAATAATCCCTGAGAGTCTGAATAAAGGGACGATTAAAACAAGGCGGGTTTTCGATGCATTCTTTTACTTTTTCTATTTCATTTCTGGAAATTGATTGCGAACAAAAATATTCTGCAAACCTGGTTCGAACCATTTTTCTTTCTAAGGTATTTAAATAATCGGGTTGCGCAGAAAATAGCAGTTGCGGCAAGCAAAAAGACAATAAAATTATCGTGAATAATTTATTTTTCATCGATTTGCTGGATAAGCTGAGATAAATTCGAAAGCAGGTAATTCTACCGATTGGCCCAGATCATTTATAATGTTATATGTTCTCCAGTCTGTTGTTCCGGTGAAGGTAATCATTTTTCCTTCCTTGGCAAATGGAGGGAACCCATTCTCTTTAGCTGCCACTAAAAATACCGCCTGGTTGTTGAAATGTTTGTTGAGTCGATAATCATTTCGGTCTCGATTCATTGCATCGAGTTCATCGCGGGTCAATTCTTTTATCATCAGTAGAAAATCTCGGCCGTATCGCGAAATTTTTCTGGCAATGTATCCGCGCCATTCAACTGTTACCGGGCCGGTAAATCTGGTTTTGAAATTGATATCCGTCAGTTGCGGATATAAAAGATTAACTGTTCCAAAAGTTTTTCTCGTTTTTGCAAAACCCTGTTTCGCCGGAGCCTGTTCTTTTTTTATTTGCTCGAGTTTAAATCTGCTGATTTCAAGTTTTCTCAAGGCATCGCGCTTGTAAGAGTCTTCCAGCCCGCCGGTTTCTATTGCCTGGTTAAAAAGATTCAAGGCTTCAGCATATTTTTCAGTGGTAAAAGCGTGGTTAGCTCTTAAGTAAAGCTCATTGCCAAGGCTGTGGGTTGACGCGTTGAGTTTCGTTTGCAGGTTCGGGTTACCGGGAGTCATGACATTGGCGCGGGAATAAAATTCGCGCGATTCATTGAGCATGCCCATTGATTCATAAATTCGGGCTATTTCAAGTGCTATTCTAGCTTGAGGCTTAACTGCATAATAAAGCTTGTAGTTTTTTATTGCATCTTCGAGCAGATTTACTTTGGCATAGTTTCTTCCCAGTAAAAGATAGGCGTCATAATAGCTTTCATTTACTCTTATAGCCTGTTCAAGATGTTTGATTGAATCAAAGAGGTCGCCTTTTATGCTCAGGGCTTTCCCGGCGAGAAAATGTAGTGAAGCTTTGTCTGGAGATTTTTTTAACTGAGCCTTGATTAATTTTAATGCTTCATCGGTTTTACCATCAGTCAACAATTGTTCTGTTCTATTTTCAAGAGAAGATTTGTTTCTGTCTGGCTGATCAGGCAATTTTGGCAGCTTTAATTCCTTGATATTTTTGATTTGCGGTTGAGCCGGCTGTCTTACTATAACCGGTTTGTGATCAGGTTCAGGTTCTTGTCTGACAATTTGTGTGTCTGGATCCCTGGTTTCGGATTCAGGCTGTTGTCGAGGTGTTTGTTGCATTTTTTTTACTTTGGCTCGTTTAATTTCAACCAGACATCGAGCAATTCCGCGTTTTGCAGATACCATTGAGCTGTCGAGGGCAGACGCCAGCCTGTATTCTTTGGTTGCTTCCTTGTAATTGCCCGTCAGCTCAAAAAGTCGCCCGAGGTTGAAATGAACTCCCGGATGCCGTGGTGATTGTTCATAGGCTTCTTTTAACGCCTTGTGCGCCTGCAGATATCGACGTTGATATATATGGTTTACCGCTTCCTGAACCAGAATGTTGGTGTTATCAAAAGCAAATAGAGAAACAGATGTAAAAACAAGTGCTCCTGAGATTACAAACCTGATTAAATTCTTTTTTATCGATGATAAGCTGCAGGTCATTTTACCTTTACCTTTCATTTACTGTTTTGCTGCTTTGACGCTCCTGATAGTCTATGATATTATTCTTGAGTAAACAAATTTATGGAGGAAGCTATGTCAATATTTCGCTTTATATGGTGGGCAATAATTATCAGCATCTGTGCTTTTGCCGGATATATCTACGGTTATCTTTCAGACTGATTAATAATCAATAGTTTTATTATATCCGTATAATTATCTGAATTCCCTTTTTGCGTCCTTTAAGACAACAAAAGGGAAGTTTTATTTAATACCGTGGTAATCATTGAATCTGCCGTATTTTTTCAGCAGTTCAATATATTCGCCCTGCAACTCAGAAACACCAAAAAGTGCGGCGGTCAGCAGGTCCTTTTTGCTGTAACCATGCTTGCTTTGGAGATCCTTGAAGCTGGCACCTTCGGCAAGCTTGTCGAGAATGTATTCCGAGGTTGTGCTTGAACTGGCCATATTTTTCTCCTGTCTATATATATACTTAAATATTTATCGGCAGGTTGCAAGATGTGAGCGCAAAATTTTATTTTTATGTTATTATCAGAGCCTGATTTTATTAATATGCTTGGAGGCTGTCATGGCACTTACACTATATAATTCACTCACCAGACAGAAAGAAAAATTTATTCCGATACAGGAAGGGAATGTAGGCATTTATGTTTGCGGTCCTACCGTCTATGGCCCTCCTCATCTTGGGCATGCAAAAAGTTATATTACTTTTGATGTCCTGGTTAAACATCTTCGCAAATCAGGACTTAAAGTTAGATATATTCAGAACATAACTGATGTGGGTCATCTGACCGACGATGCCGATTCAGGCGAAGATAAAATTCAGCGTCAGGCACGCATAGACAAGGTTCATCCCTGGGAAATAGTCGACAAATGGACTCGTCAGTATATGAACGATATGGAAAAACTGCGCATCGAGCATCCGAATTTTTATGTAAGAGCCAGTCAGCATATCTGCGACCAGATCGAAGCAGTTCAAGAACTGATTAAAAAAGGTGTGGCCTATGAAGTTGATGGCAACGTTTATTATTCTGTAGAAACCTTTCCTGAATATGGCAAATTGTCAGGCAGACGTCTCGATGACCAACAGGAAGGCACAAGGGTGGAATCCCGCTCAGAGAAGCGGAGTCCTTTTGACTTTGCATTATGGAAAAAAGCCGAGCCGGGCCATATTTTAAAATGGAACTCACCCTGGGGCGAAGGCTATCCTGGATGGCATATTGAATGCTCGGTAATGGCCAATAAATATTTAGGCAAAACAATAGATATTCATGGCGGCGGACTCGAAAACAAATTTCCCCATCACGAATGCGAAATAGCTCAGGCTGAGGCTTTAAATTCTGAACCCTTCTGCCGCTATTGGGTACATAATAATATGGTTACAGTAGACGGTATAAAAATGGGAAAATCTCTGGGGAACTTTAAGACCTGCGAAGATTTGCTTTCCCGACACACTCCCGAAGCGGTAAGAGTTTTTGTCCTTTCTACTCATTATCGTTCGCCATCGAATTATACTGAAGAAGCAATCGAAGCCGCAGCTACCGGTCTTACCCGCCTTTCACAATTACAGACTGCTCTTATAGATATTATAGAGTCTGAAACAGCTGATAAAGGCAATGAAGAAAAGATTAAAAGCATCTGTGATGATGTCGCAAAACAGATAATTGAACGTCTCGATGACGATATAGATACTCCCGGTGCCATAGCCGCTCTTTACAGCTTTGTTACCGAAGCTAATAAGTATATAAGCTCCAATGATTTGTCTTCTGAAGGAGCGCAAACCATATATGATCTTATAAAAGAATGGGGTGGCGACGTTCTTGGAATACTGCCGCCTGCTCAAAGCAAGACCCCAGGCGTCGATATAGCACCGGTTATGGATATGCTGGTCGAATTACGTAGCGAAATGAAAGCCCGGAAAAATTATGATGTTGCTGATGCTATAAGAGACAGGCTTAAAGAAAGTGGTGTTCTTATAGAAGATACCCGAGATGGAACACGCTGGAGAATGGTTTAATCGATGTTTGTCGATAAAAACAGACTTATGGGTTCTGATTTGTTTGCCCTGCAGAAGGCCTGGAACAAAGAAGAGATAGAGAAGCTACCCGGGAGAACCCTGGCGTATATAGGCGACGCGGTCTATGAGCTGGGGCTTCGTTTAATGCATGTTCGTCGAGGAATCGATGATTCGGGAAGATTGCATGATTCGCTGGTGGAATATGTCAGCGCAACGGGTCAGGCGAAGGTGTTCAACCACATTTTCCCTGAATTGAGCGAAAAAGAGCAATCTCTGGTTAAAACCTGGCGCAATGCCAAGCTTCCGTCTCGTTATGGTTCAGGCACCAAAGGTGAATATGCCCGGGCCACAGCATTAGAAGCCTGGGTTGCATATCTGTTTTTAACCTCGCAAAACGAACGTCTGCAAAAACTTCTTGAATTGGTGGTAGACAATAATGAGTAAAAAATACAGATCAGGCAAACCTGGCAAGAAAAAGATTTTCAGCAGCAGGGCGGTAAAAATCGAAAGCAGAGAACCCGTTGATAAAAGGCCAAGACCCGATGCCTCTGCCTGCGAAGAAGAACTCAAAATAAAGGGCAGGCACGAAGTTCTGGCGGCCATGGTAAATCGAACCAACCACAAGCTTCATAAGGTTTATATTCAGTCGGGCGCAAAGGGAAAAATTATCGACGAGATAAAAAAGCTGGCGTCAGCTTTGAATATTAAGCTCGAAGAGCTTGAGAATGAAAAGTTTATAGATTTATTTGGCTCTAAAAGCCAGGGGGTTGGTGCTGTTGCGTCTGCATTTATCTATAGAGAGCTTGAAGAGATGATCGATCTGGCGCTCGAAGGTAGTCAGGTGCTGGTAGCACTCAACCGACTCGAAGACCCGAGAAACCTTGGCGCCATTGTTCGCACGGCCGAGGCTATAGGGGCAGCTGGTATTATAATTGGCAAGCATCGTTGTGCCGGTATGACAGAATGGGCTATAAAAACTTCCCAAGGGGCCGGTTCAGTTTTTCCGGTTGCAAAAGTTACAAATATGGCAGACGCAATTGAAGCGATAAAAGCGAGAGGATTCTGGGCTACGGGCCTGGAGGGCGGTGTCGAAAAAAAATATTGTGATCTGAGGTACAACGGTCCGACCCTCCTGGTAGCAGGCGGTGAAGATGCCGGTCTGGGTAACAGGGTTAAAAAAGCTTGTGATGAGCTTGTTTCTATCCCTTTAAGAGGCGAGACTACATCATTGAATGTGTCAGTCAGTACAGCGATTGTTTTGTGCGAAATAGCTCGTCAAAAAGATTTTTTTTCAAAATAATTAAAAAAGTTATTGACATAACAACAGTGCTGCTTTATAATCCCACAATACCGTTAGCACGGTACAGTTCTTTTTGGACTGCAGTCGCCGGCGTAGCTCAATTGGCAGAGCAGCTGACTTGTAATCAGCAGGTTGCGGGTTCGAGTCCCATCGCCGGCTTGACAACACGGAGGGATGCCCGAGTGGCTAAAGGGGGCAGACTGTAAATCTGTTGGCTAGCGCCTACGTTGGTTCAAATCCAACTCCCTCCATTGAGTGCCCGTGTAGCTCAGACGGTAGAGCACTTGCATGGTAAGCAAGAGGTCACCGGTTCAATCCCGGTCGCGGGCTTTTATTAGTTACGAAATTCAACTAGTTACGAAATTTAAGTAAAAAATGATTTCCCATTTTTTTCAGGAGGACGCCACATGGCTAAAGAAACTTTTGTTAGATCCAAACCGCACGTGAACGTTGGTACTATTGGTCATATCGATCATGGTAAAACCACTCTTACTGCAGCTATTACAATGACAGCCGCTGTTGCTGGCGGAGCTGACATTCAGAAGTATGAAGATATTGATTCTGCTCCTGAAGAAAAAGCTCGCGGTATTACTATTAATACTGCCCACGTTGAATATGAAAGCCCGAAACGCCACTATGCACATGTGGATTGTCCTGGCCATGCTGACTACATCAAGAACATGATTACTGGTGCAGCTCAGATGGACGGTGCAGTTCTCGTTGTTGCCGCAAGTGATGGCCCAATGCCACAAACTCGTGAACACATCCTTCTGGCACGCCAGGTTGGTGTTCCACAAATCGTTGTATTCCTCAACAAAGTTGATCAGGTTGATGATGAAGAGCTTCTCGATCTCGTAGAACTCGAAGTTCGCGAACTGCTCAGCGAATATGATTTCCCGGGAGATGACACTCCGATTATCCGTGGTTCTGCACTCAAAGCCGTAGAGGCAAATGGCGAAGGCGATGACTGTAAATGCATTCATGAGCTTCTCGATGCTCTCGATGCCTATATTCCTGAACCAGAAAGACCTCTTGACAAACCATTCTTGATGCCGATCGAAGACGTTTTCACCATCACCGGTCGTGGAACTGTTGTTACCGGTCGTATCGAACGCGGCGTTGTAAAAGTTGGCGAAAAAGTTGAAATCGTTGGTATCAGAGACACACGCGTAACCACTGTTACCGGTGTTGAAATGTTCCGCAAACTGCTCGACGAAGGTCATGCAGGCGACAACGTTGGCGTACTGCTTCGCGGTATCGATAAAAAAGACGTTGAACGTGGTATGGTTCTGGCTAAACCAGGCAGCATCAAACCTCACAAAACCTTCCATTCTCAGGTATATGCTCTGAGTAAAGAAGAAGGCGGAAGACATAAACCATTCTTTTCCGGTTACAGACCTCAGTTCTATTTCAGAACTACAGACGTTACCGGTGTTGTTCAACTTGGTGAAGGCAAAGAAATGATTATGCCCGGTGACCGAGCTGAATTCCAATGTGAACTCATCACTCCTATCGCGTGCGAAGAAGGTCTGCGCTTCGCAATTCGTGAAGGTGGCCGAACAATCGGCGCTGGTGTTGTTACCAAAATTATCGAATAATACGAAGTTCTTACGGGGGCGGGCATGCCCCGCCCCTTTTTAATCTTACCAGGCCGACCAAAGTCGGCTTTTTTAAGCGAGGTAGCGTTATGCGATCTAAAATTACATTAACCTGCACTTCTTGTAAGCGCAAAAATTATATGTCAATGAAAAACAAGCGTAACAACCCGGACCGCATCAGTCTGATGAAGTATTGCCCTGCCGAGCGCAAGCATATTCTTCATAAAGAAGGTAAGTAAGGGTCTGTTTCCAGGTATAGGCTAATAGCTCAATTGGCAGAGCACCGGTCTCCAAAACCGGGGGTTGGGGGTTCGACTCCCTCTTGGCCTGTTGAATAACCCCATTGAAAAAGAGGGTCACATGAGTAAAATTTTATCATGGTGGAAAGACACCACCCGATTTTTAAGAGAAGTGTGGATCGAAGTTCGTCCTACTAACGGACGTGTTTCCTGGCCCACATTTGAAAACGTGAAACTTTCTACAAAAGTAGTAATAGTTTCTGCAATTGGCCTCGGAGCGTTTATTGGTTTACTCGACGTCATTTTCGGAAAGCTTCTGACTTTCATCGTCGGTGGCGGAAGTGTGTAAGGTTTAGCTGTGGACATTTTAAAAGCAAAATGGTACGTGATCCATACAAATTCAGGATCAGAATATAAAGTTAAGAAGAATCTCGATAATCGTGTTGAACTTCTTGGCAAGAAAGACAGCATTTTTCAGGTATTAGTGCCTGAAGAAAGTGCTGAACGTGTCCAGGACGGCGAACGTGTAACACAAACCCGAAAGATTTATCCTGGTTATGTTCTGGTTCAGATGAACCTTGACGATGATACCTGGACAGTTGTTAAAAACACACCCGGTGTAACAGGTTTTGTCGGACTTGGAAACAAACCGACTCCTCTACATGAAAAAGAAGTTCAGAATGTGCTTCGCGTAGCTGGAATCGGTCCGCAACGTTCTGCCGCAATGACTCCTATAGGATTCACCGAAGGCCAGACAGTTAAAATCATCGATGGTCCATTTACCGACTTCATCGGTGTAATTAAAGAGATCAATCAGGAAAAGCGCAAGGCCAAAGTGCTTGTATTTATCTTCGGTAGAGATACAGCTATTGAAGTTGATCTCATCCAGCTTGAAGAAGCCTGATTATAAGAAGAATACGTTCTTAGAAGGAGTTATAAGTTATGGCCAAGAAAGTAGTAGCTATTGTTAAATTGCAGATTCCGGCTGGTAAGGCAAATCCGGCTCCTCCGGTTGGTCCGGCTCTTGGCCAGCATGGTGTTAACATCATGGATTTCTGTAAGAACTTCAATTACAAGACGGCTAAAGAAGGCGATTCGATCATTCCGGTTGAAATTTCAATCTATGCTGATCGTTCTTATTCTTTTATCACTAAAACGCCGCCTGTATCGTTCTTGCTGAAAAAAGCCGCTGGTATTCCCAAAGGTTCTCAAACCCCGGGTCGTACCAGACTGGGTAAAGTCACCATGGCTCAGGTCAAAGAAATTGCCGAACAGAAAAAGCCCGATATCACCGCAGCCGATATGGATGCGGCAATCAACACAATCAAGGGCACTGCCCGCAGCATGGGCATGGAAGTTGTTGATTAAAAAGTTTGCCCGTATATGGCAAGCTCACTACTCAAGAAAGGAGGAAGCAGGGAATGCCGAAACACTCAAAGCGTTTTAATACTCTGGTAAAGGATATGAACACCAGCGAACTTAATGGAATTGATGATGTCTTTGATAAAGTTAAAAAGACAGCAACAGCCAAGTTTGACGAAAGTATAGATTTGGCGATCAGAACCGGACTCGATCCGAAATATGCTGATCAGCAACTTAGAGGCAGCTGTGTTCTCCCACACGGGACTGGTAAAACAACCAGAGTTGCAGTTTTCGCCACTGGTGAAAAAGCAACTGAAGCTAAAAACGCTGGAGCAGACTTCGTAGGCGCGGAAGATTTAGTCGCCAAGATCGAAGGAGGCTGGCTGGATTTCGATGCAGCAGTAGCAACACCCGATATGATGAGATTTGTCGGTAAGCTTGGTAGAATTCTTGGCCCACGTAACCTTATGCCCAACCCAAAAGTTGGAACCGTAACTAAAGACGTGGCTAAAGTTATTACCGAACTTAAAGCCGGTAAAGTTCAATATCGTGTTGAAAAAGCTGGGATCGTGCATGCAGCCATAGGAAAAGCTTCATTTGATGCTAAAAAGCTCAAAGATAATTTTCTTGCCTTCTTCCAAGCTATAAATAAGGCTAAACCATCCGGCGCCAAGGGCGTTTATCTTAAATCAGCCACTGTAAGTTCCAGCATGGGCCCCGGATATCAGATCGATATCAACCAGGCTAGACTCGAATCTGACAAGGTTGGAGTTTAACTTAGAACTATAAATGACAGGTCGTAGACCGCAGGTCATTAATAATTGGTCAAAATGACCTCCCTGCCGAGACCGAAAAACTGTAAGATAAGATTTATCTGACCGTTTTCGGTTTTGGCACCGAAAACGGTTTTTTTATTTTTAATGCAAGGAGGTGAAAAAGTTGAAAGACATAAGCCACAAGGAAGAATATGTTAAAAAGTTTCAGGACAAACTCGACAAGGCAAAAATAATAGTACTTGCAGATTGTGAAGGCGTTTCAGTCGATAAAATGACTGCATTGCGTAAATCTATCCGTGAAGCAGATTCCGAAATTAGAGTTGTTAAAAACACTCTTCTCCGTCGTGCTATGAAAAATCTTGAGTTAGCCGAGCTTGATGAACATATGAAAGGCGCTACTGCGATTACCTTCGGTTACGAAGAAGACGTAGTTGCACCTGCAAAAGCACTTTTCAACTTCACCAAAGAAGCTAAGAAGTTTAAATTCAAAGCCGGTTATATGGATGGAAAAATGCTTACTGCTGAGCAGTTTGCTACTCTTTCCCAGATTCCCGGAAGAACAGAACTTTTCTCTATGTTGGCTTCAGCAGTTCAGGGTCCGATCCGCAAACTCGCATGCGTACTTGATGCTCTTTGTAAAAAAAGAGAAGAAGGTAGCGAAGGCGAAGCTGAAAAAGCAGAAGAAAAGCCCGAAGCAACTGAAGAAGCTTCTAGTTAATTAAGTTTACCAGGCAAATTTTATTTGCATAAGAATTTATAAGGAGTTTTATAATGACTAACGAACAGATTCTCGAGCACATCGAAAAGATGACAGTTCTTGAACTTTCTGAGCTTGTAAAAGCTATTGAAGAAAAATTTGACGTTACCGCAGCTGCTCCTGTAGCTGTTATGGGCGCTGCCGACGGCGGTGCCGAAGCTGCTGAAAAAGACGAATTCGACGTTGTTCTCAACAGCTATGGTGCTAAAAAGATTCAGGTTATCAAAGTCGTACGCGAACTTACTGCCATGGGGCTTAAAGAAGCTAAAGATCTGGTTGATTCAGCTCCTACGACCCTCAAAGAAGGTCTCACAAAAGATGACGCTGAAACCATGAAAAAGAAACTTGAAGACGCAGGCGCCGAAGTTACTCTTAAGTAATTTTATTAAAGAAAAGCCTCTGCTTTTTGCAGAGGCTTTTTTTATTTTAGCTCTTTTTATTTGGGGATTGAGATTTTTCATTGCAAATTCGCCGTAGGGGCCGACCGCGGTCGGCCCGTCCAAAATAATCAAAATCAGATAAAAAACAGGCTGTTAAAACAAATTGTTTCAACAGCCTGTCGTTTTATTTCTTTAAAAAGAATTAATAATTACATATCCGGGTCAGCCGGTGTTTCGTCTGCCGTACCGGCATCCGGGGTTGGAGCCGGAGTAGTCGGAGCTGCTTCGCCACCTATTGGCATGCCGGTTGGAGCAATCGGAGCGATAGGAGCACCGGGAAGCGCTGGAGTCGGAGTGTTGCCTTCTGGAGCACCTTCTGGAGCTGCAGGTGAAGAAAGCTCTATTCCAGAACTGGAAACAGGATTTTCAACCTGCCATCTGGGAACATAAACTGAAATAATCAGTGAAGTTATCATAAAAATAATCGCCATTGAAGTGGTGAGTTTTGACATAAAACCACCTGCGCCGCGTTCGCCAAATACTGTAGAAGAGGCACCGCCACCAAAAGCACCGGCAAGACCTTCACCTTTATCTGCTTGAAGCAATACAATAACAATTAAACCAACACAAACAACTACATGAATAAATTGAATTAAACCGGCGAGCATAGCCTGTAAACTCCTTTTTTTCTATCGGTACATTAATCTCAAGTTATTGAGTCTACCAATAGCCAAACGAATTGTCAAATATTGCTTTTCCTAAAGCCTGAATGCTGCAGCGCATTGATTATAACCAACGCCCGAACCGACGAACACAACCAGGTCGCCTTCTTTTATAAGCTTGCGTTCTCTGGCTATATCGAAAGCTACCGGCAGGCAGGCCGAACCCATGTAACCAAATTCATGCATGATTTTAATCGCTTTTTCTTCAGGTAGTTCGAGTTCTTTCATTACCTGGGTAATGGTTTTGCTTCTTACCTGAGTAAAAACAATATGATCTATGTCTTTAATTTCAAAATTTCCGTTCCAGGCAACTTCTCTAACTCTTTGCGGCCAACCTTCGCGGTTAACACTGGAAGGGAATGGCTCTAAAAATCTTACCTGGGTTTTTCCTTCTTTTACCGCTTCAACTGTAGCCGGCTCCCTGGTTCCTCCGGCATAGATACCCCAGCAATCGCTGTATGAGCCATCAGCATGCAGAGCTGAAGATATAAAGCCAGGTTTGTCTGATGCGCTTAAAACAGCGGCTCCGGCACCATCGCCATAATAAAAACTCATGGGATCGTTTTCTTTGTCGGCAAGTCTCTGCATCATGTAGACGCCTATAACCAGAGCCTTTTTTATGTTGCCCTGATTGGACATCATTCCCGCCGCTATTGAAAGACCGGTTGGAAACGAAGCACAGGCGCATCCTACGTCAAAGGTTCCTGCATTTTTTGCTCCAAGTTTGTGTTGCACGACAACAGAAGTTGCTGGAGTAATATGATCTGGTGTGTCGGTGCCAAGAACAATTAAATCAATGTCTTCTGCTGTTAACCCGGCATCTTCAAGGGCTTTTTTGCTTGCTGCAACTGCTAAGTCTGATGTGCACCAGTCTTCTGGCGAGTAGAATCTTGTCATAATGCCAGTTGCAGATTCGTTTTTGTCTACGATCTCTGTGCCGAATCTTTTGCGAAATTCTGCGTTTGGATGCTCATCTGACGGAACAAAAGAGCCTGTTCCTGCTATTTTTGCATATTTTGCCATGTATTTTCTCCTGACTAAAAAAAATATTGCAGTGCAATATGAATATGTTGCGAAAGCAAAAAAGTCAAGCTAAAAAGACCGCCCGAAAAAATTTCGGGCGGTCTGATAAAAGGTTTGATTTAATTGATTAAATTATTTTTTGAGGTTATAAAAGCCTTCGAGACCCATGAATTTCGCGTCAGCACCCAGTTCCTGTTCGATTTTGAGCAGGCGGTTGTATTTGGCGATTCGGTCAGTTCTTGAAGCAGAACCGGTCTTGATCTGGCCACAGTTGGTAGCAACTGCCAGGTCGGCTAAAGTTGTGTCTTCGGTTTCGCCTGAGCGGTGAGAAACTACTGCGGTATAACCGGCTCTTTTTGCCATTTCTATGGTTTCGAGAGTTTCAGTTAAAGTTCCGATCTGGTTGAGTTTGATGAGAATAGAATTGGCGATATTTTTATCGATGCCCTGTTTTAGTCTTTCAACGTTGGTTACAAAGAGATCGTCGCCAACCAGTTGAATTTTGCCGGCATTTTTTTCAGTCAGAGATTTCCAGCCATCCCAGTCGTTTTCATCAAGGCCGTCTTCGATTGAAATGATCGGATAATCGTTGGCCCACTTCAGCCAATAGTCAGCCATTTCCTGGGAATTTTTGCTTGAGTTGTCTGATTTTTTGAATACATATTTGCCGTTTTCATAAAATTCACTCGCAGCAGGGTCAAGAGCGATAAAAATGTCTTTTCCGGCTTTGAAACCGGCTTTTTCGATAGCGGTCAAAATAACTTCGATCGCTTCTTCATTAGATTTCAGGTTGGGTGCAAATCCGCCTTCGTCACCAACTGCTGTGTTATAACCTTTGTCTTTCAAAACTGCCTTAAGGGTGTGGAAAGTTTCAACTCCCATGCGCAATGCTTCGCTGAAGGATTTTGCTCCGGCAGGCATTACCATAAATTCCTGAAAATCAACGTTATTGTCGGCATGAGAGCCGCCGTTAAGTATGTTCATCATCGGAACGGGCAATGTGCAAGCATTAGAACCGCCGATATAGCGATATAATGGAAGTCCTGCGAGCTCGGCCGCTGCTTTGGCTATCGCCATTGAGGCGCCAAGAATTGCGTTAGCTCCTAGATTCCCTTTGTTCGGGGTGCCGTCTATTGCTATCATTGTTGCATCTATGGTGCGCTGTTCCATAGCATCAAGACCTTCGAGTTCATAAGCTATGGTTTCGTTAACATTTTCTACGGCTTTTAAAACGCCTTTGCCTTTATAACGGCTTTTATCACCATCACGAAGCTCAACAGCTTCATGTTCACCGGTAGAAGCACCTGAAGGAACTGCAGCAACACCATAAGCGCCGCTTTCCAGTAAAACTTCCACTTCAACAGTTGGATTACCACGACTGTCGAGAATTTCTCTACCCTGAATTGCTTCTATAATTGACATTAAAGCCTCCTGATTTTTATAAGTGCGAAGTTAATTTGCAACTTCGACCCTGAGAGTTTACCACAATTGTCTAAAGCAAAAAAGAGCTTTGCTAAACCAGCCCCTGAATGCCTGTTTTCGTGCTCGTAATCGTTGTCGTCGTCGTTTTCGTTCTCGATTTTAATTCGATAGCCGATGCCCGATATCGATAGCGTCCGTGAAATATGATCTGTCATTCCTGACAAGCGTAGCGGGATCAGGAATCCAAGGTTAATAGCATACAACTATATTTGCTCGACCAGCTTGTAGTGTTAGCAAAAAAACCGATTACGATTACGAGCACCACTTTGTTGAGCACGAGCACGATAAAATATCGGAACCTGGTATCCTTATGAAAACCCTTGTAGTCTTGACTTACTAAGCAAAAAAATATACCATCCATTCACTTGAATAATTTTTTTATAAATTATTTTAAATAATGGAGGTTTGAAATTGAATTTTCGTAAAATTTCTCTTTTGATGATGGTTCTTTTGCTGGCAGGTTTTGCCACCGGCTGTAACATACTTGGTTCAGATGACGATGATGATGATTATGTCGCCCCCACGGTATCGCCCAGTGTTAAATTGTCTGTTCCGGTCAGTGTTCCTGCCTCACAAGATGTGGGTTCGTTAAGAGCTCAAACCTCTTTTGTCGAAATTGATGGCAGAAGACTTATATCAAGTGCTACCGTTACAGTTAATGGGGTCGTTTTAAGCGAAGATCCCCCAAATTCCGGGTATTATACCGGTAAATTTGAGCGTGAAGTTATAAAAGACGGTTTTGTTCTTGAAGCCAAAAAAGGCAAGCTTAAAATGGTGAACGTAGTCACAGCCAAAGAAGTTCAGAACAAAAACCAGATTCAGTCTTCTG
>JBNJGH010000018.1:0-45267 GCA_051747585.1 Candidatus Rifleibacteriota bacterium | reverse complement strand
TGCAACAGTTTTTCGCATAATTTTTCTTTCAGTTTAAGCAAACCAGAACGAATTGAACTTGTTTTTTGTGGAATAACAGCATCAAGTGCTAGAATCATTTTCTCGAGAATGAATTTCTGTTGAAGTCTGTTAATAAGCGCATCAACTTTGTCTTCAACTTTTTTAAAAGGCTTGAGAAAAAGCGGAATCCTTTTATAAAAATCAGGGCTTCTGGCAATTGCCTTGCAATAAGCCTTTAAATGCTTGTCGTCATTTAAGGTATTTACTGCGGTAAATGTTGATTCAGCCAATGGGATTGTTTTTGGAAAGTCTTCTTTAAGATAGGCAAAGAGAAAAGAAAACGCAGCCTGATCATAAGTGTTGGGCAATTTCTCTAAATACTTAACAATTCGTTTCAGGTAATATTTGGGATCAGATTCAACAGCATGCTTAAATTCATTGCTTTCAAGTAACCAGTAGCGGTTCAATGCTTTCCTGAGGTAGTCATTAAGGACTGCATCTTTTTCCTGCTGTTCATTGTGGTGGGCAAGGGTCATTTCGCGAAAAATAAAAACCAGCCTGTCTTCAGGACGATATAGTTTGGCAAGCTTCTCATCATATTTTTCGGGAAAAATTTTCTCTGTTTCCTCCATTAAAGAAGAAAAATCAAATTTACCTGATGAGTTGGCAGAAACATCGGCAAAAGAAATTGATGCAAGAAAAAGACAGCAGAAAAAGCAAAGGGCTTTGGCAGTTTTTCTCAAAATTACTTCTCCAAAATCATATTATTTTTTTATTATAACTTTTTTATTATAAAGTGCAAAATATTCACCGGCTCAATCAGTAATTATCCATCAGCGACTATCAAGTCGTATAAGAAAAGAATATTCCTCACACTAAGTCTCAAAGCCGCAAAGAAAATAACCACAGAGCTCACAGAGAATCACAGAGAATCTTTTTCAGCCATGGATTGTCCGAATGGACAATCCGCCGGCGGCTTTGCCGCCCGGCTTTCCCAGCAACAACAAGCCCTCAGAAAAACACTGGTGTTTTTCTGAGGGCTTGTTGTTGCTGGGAACATTGGCTGAAAAAGATTTTAAAATCAGCTCGGTGTACTCTGAGCTCTCCGTGGTTAAATTCTATATTTGACAGAAAGAAATAAACCCACTAATAAAGATTTTGCAAGACTAAGTGCCGTATAACCGGCACTTAGTTTTGCAATTAAGAAGAATTGCTGGAATTGCGGGCAAGAATTGACGTTTTTGCCGGTATTGAGTAGAATTAGATAATATTGCTCCTTTATAAGGCGGAGGTAAGAATGCATAAGAATTATTTTTATTGGTTAGCCGCAGTAATTCTGGTTTTATTTATAAATGTCGGCACTTTTGCTGCCGAGGGGTTCGTTCCCGAATGGAAGGTCGGCGATCGCTGGGTGTTAGAGGCCTCTTATCGTGACATGAGAGAGCCGGGTGATGTCTGGATGCCGCCTTTGCAATGGGTTTTTAAAGTGCGTGCAATAAAACAACACGCAGGCTATGACTGCTATGTTGTTCATGTCTATCCTCAGAAACCCGGTCTTAAGATTCAGGCTGTTTTATGGCTTGGTGTCGACGATTTAAGGCCGGTAAAGGTTATAGATATATCTCCGAGCCAGGACGGCGTAGAAAGTTCAGAGAGGTTTGTCGATCCGGCTAACCCGCAACCTCTTATTGCACTTGATACTTTGGTGCCTTATGATATTCCGGTTTTTCCGTTGATTCGTGCAAGCTCTGACGTTCAGAATGCCGATGGCTTTGCTGCATATAGAAGCGAGCCCGAAGAAAAAAATTACTCCGGCATTACAAAGGCCGGCGGACTCTCCTTTAAAAGAACCATCGGCCAGAAAAACAAAGCGCCTGACAAACAGCATGCCGATACTTTTGCGGCTTATCGCACAGGTGGGCAGACTTTTCAGGTGGAACTGGCCGAACCAAGATCAGATACCAGCTTGATTCAACTCTGGCAGGAAGGTTCTCCCTGGGCCATATCATCTGAAAGCAGCGAAAGAAAAATCCGTTTATTGCCGCCATCAGAACCGACACCGCTTCCCGAGGCAGGCAATGGAGGTGAAGAATAATGAAAAAAATTCTATCTGTAATTATATTATTTACACTTCTGGCTCCTGTTTCACTTCTTGCAGATTCAGCGCGCGGCGAAATGAGACCTGCGCCATGGTCCGGTGACTGGTGGTCAAGAAAAAAAGGCCTGATGATTAAAGGTTGGCCAGGCCACAAACCCAGCCCCTTTGAAAGATATGATGCTTACGTTGAGTCCAGAACCGGTAGCAACCCCGGAGCACACGCTTGGGAAAGCAATCTCAGTAATGGGCATTACAATCCCAACGCCGAAGACTGGGAAGGCCATTGTAATGGTTGGGCTGCCGCAGCTATTCTTGCTCCTGAACCGAGAAAAACCCGGGTCAGAAATGGTATAACTTTTGAAACTGCCGACCAGAAAGCGATTCTTTCAGAAGTTTACATGAATACCTATTGTAAATTTTATGGCAACCGCAACTGGGAAAGACCCGGCGACGATCCGGATGATATTTATCCCGATGAGTTTCATCGTTTGCTTATGCAGTATATATCTTCGGAAAAAAGTGCAATGATCTGTGATACAGCCTACGATCGACAGGTTTGGAATTTCCCTCTTTACAAATTTGAATCCGAATGGTCAAGCGGTTGGTTCGATGATTCTAAGCTCAAGGTGAAAACTACTGTTTATTATGTTGATGATGGAGTCAGGCCAGATTTTATCGGAACAAAATGGTTTAAAACAACCTATACCTACAATCTTTTTCTCGATGGCAATGGAAACATAATTGACGGCGAATGGACCTGGGGCTCGAAAAAAAATCACCCTGACTTTGTCTGGGTGCCTACCGGCAATGCTCCGAACCCGGAAGGTACAAATCAGGAAAACCCCTGTTTTGATCCAAAATTCGTAAAAGAAATTACCGAAGGGCCTGAAAATCAGGATTATCGCTCAGGACCAGAATTTCAAACTCCTGATATGGTAATCATGGAAGCCGGCCTCGACCCCGACGAACTGTTTTAAAATTTACTGAGAATGAAATAAAAAGAGCTGCCGAAAGGCAGCTTTTTTTTTGCCCTGTAATTCACCACAGAGATCACCGAGCTGATTTTTTATTAAACATTAAATTTTATAATATCAAAGATTGCTTCTTCGCGATGCTCATCGCAATGACAATTTGGGGCTGTCATTGCGAGCGGACACGCTGCGCGAGCGAAGCAATCTAAATGTCTTAAAACGGTCATTATGAACAAATGGATAATTACTGAAGCTAAATAGTTTTGGGGAAAACTACTGGAAAAAAATATGCTACAATTATAGTCAATAGTCTGCTTTAATAAGAAAATATGCTTAATAAAAAAAGTTTACAAAACAGCCCCGGAAATTCTAAACGGCGGGCAATGACTTTCGTTGAAATAATGATTGCCGGCCTTTTGATGGTTGTCGTTTTTATAATTGGCTGGACAATTTCAACCAGTTTCACCGGAGTGCGGAAAGTCAGAAATTACGAGAATGCCATATTCCTGGCCAATCAGGCAATTGAAGCTGTAAGGGCTGCGCGGGGCCGAGAAATTGGCGTAACAGGTGATGGCAGAAAAGATACTTTGATTGCAGATTTTCATTCTGCAGACAATCAGTTCGACGTAGCAAATGGAGGCGGTTTTGTTCCCGTAGTCGAAATAGCGGGGATTGAATACCGTCGCACCATAAGTGTAGAAAAGGTTCCTTCGTCGAATAAAGATGTTCCTTCAGGTTTGAAACTCATAAGAGTGAAGGTTGAGTGGAAATCTGATAAAGATGGTAAGCCGGTTGTTTTTGAGACAGTTACCGCCCATTGTGATTTATGGTAGCAGCTATGAGTTTTAATGAAAAATCAGTTTTAACTTTATTTAAGAATAAAAGAGCCATAACTCTGGTTGAGATTGTTCTTGCAGGCGCTTTGTTTGCCTTGCTAATGCTTGCAGCTTACAAATTGTTTTTCGCCGAGGTTCGTTCTATAAAGGTTGCTCTTGAGCATATAGGAGTAAATGAAAGCGCTCGTCGTTTTTTTGCAAATTTTGGAAATGACGTTCGCAATGCTTCCTGGGTCGAGTATCCGCAGCAGACTAATCGGCAGACTGTATCGGTTTTGATGCCTGTTAACGAAGGCAAGGTCTGTGTTTTACGCAGGCAGGTTCTTGATTTTTCGGTTAAGCCGCCGGATCCTGCTTTTCTGCGTGAAGAAATTATAGAATATCGGCTGAAAAAGCGTAAAGACAATACCAGCGACCTTTACCGTATTTCCCGCTCTGATATACCAGGGAAAAAAGGAACTTATAAAAAGAAAATTTGTGAAGGCATAAAAGAAATGCTGGTTTATACAACTAATCGCAAGCCTGTAACTTTAACCAAGTTTGCCGCCGGTTTGCCGTTTAAAAATCTTTTGACCTATGAACCTTACGATCTTGATGGTACCGGTCCATATCTGATTCACGTTAGAGCAACATTTGTTCGCAAAAGTCGTGATGAAGACGATCGTGGCATTGCCCATGCGGTTAAGAGCAGTTTCTGCGTAAGAGGAAAGCTTAACGGGGTGCATCCATGAGAAAATTAAGCCGTTTAAGAGATGGTCAGGCACTTATAGTTATCTTGATGATATGTCTGGTACTTGGAATTCTTGGTGGTGCGGTTTTGCGCTTTCAAAGCGGGCAAATCAATCTTTTAAGCAAGTCGGCAAGAGATTATATTGCTTTGTGTGTTGCCGAAGCCGGTATTCATTGCGTTCTAGCCGAGATGAAAGCCGATTATCAGTTTGTTACCCATGGTAATCCGTATATTCCCACCGAAAACTGGGGCTCACCCGCTAAACATAAATATCCGATTCTCAAAAGCTATAAGCTGCTCAAGCTCGATTCAAATGATCGAGGTACTTACAGCGGCAAGATCGAGATTCCATCAATGAAACAAACCGGCGAATTCAAGGTTCGTTTGAAACTGATCAAGGCTAAAAACAGCGTCGATTCCAAGACCGTAGATGAATCTCATCGTTATTTTCAACTTGAAGCCATTGGCCAGGTTGATGATACATTTCGAAAAATTTCAACTGTTGTGGAAAAGATTGTTCCGGGAAACTTTGTTTTCTATGATGGGCAGGTTCTAGACACAGGAGGATTTGGGCCTTACAGGGTTATTCCCGGTGAAGTGAAGTCAGGACGCCTGTATGGTCATGAGTTGGTAATTTTCAGTCGAAGGGGAATGAAAGATCGGGGGTTGAAGTTTTTAGAAAACGAAAAAATTTCTACACCGGGTCATATTAAGGCGAAATCTCCAGCTACAGTCGAATTTAACAATGGGCCCAAGGGAAGAATTAAAAGCTCAAATGATTCATCCGATCCTGAGAGCTTTGCCAACTATGTTCGTAAAAATGGCGATACGGTAATAGATTATTTTTTGCAGGATGGTTACCATGGTGCCAGGCCTCAACAGTTGCCGCCTTTGAACCCTCTATATTGGAAAAGAGCAAGTCGTCCTTCGCCGGTATTTTTGCGCCCCGGCTGCGGATATGACGGCTTTTCCAAGTCGGAATGGCGTAATCCCGGAAAACCTGGCGAAGTGGTTTATGATTTGTTTTTTGGCTGGGAATACAAAAAGAAAGACGATAAAGTTCTACTTTATTCTGAAGTTCCCCTGAGAATATGGGGCTGTCCACCATACAAAAGTATGACCATATTTAGTGAAAAAGATGTATACATTGCCGGAGATTTTAATGCTAATCCTGACAATCCCCAGAATTATACTCTGGGTTACAAGGACTACACAAAAGACCCGAGAAACGGCACTGATAAAAATGGTGTTATGGTTCTATCAATGGGGCGCATCTGGTTCGATTATTCCAATCCTTTGAATTTTTTGAGAAATGAGCTGATGACCTTACTCGATTATGAGATAGCAATGGCTCTCGGAGGCGATGACCTTAACAAAATTTTATTGGGATCTATTGTTTTTCCCCCTAAAATGAGTACCAATTCGTTTGATAAACGACTTCCAATGACTGCTTTAAACTTTCATGTGATAAATGCTCTGGCTTCATTGCCCAAAACTCCTCCTGAGGTGGTTCCGGTTACTATGGCAGGCATTGCCGCTCATCCGGCCTTGAAGAAACTCAGAGATTATCTTAATCACTCGAGCAATCCCGAAGAGTACAAACAAAGATTTTGCATTAAAAGTGATTTCAAGCGCATTGCTATTGTCGAAGGTATCGCAGGCAGGTCATATATGACTGGAACTATTTTGCCCGGTGCCCGGGACAAGCTTATCAAAAAGATTTTTGAGCAGGCCCGCAAGGAAATGCTCAAGGATCCCGACCCTGCCTTGGGGCCGTGGAACGCAGCTGACCGTCTGTTTAAGCTTGCAATGAAATATCCCAAAACCCGTTTTAAAATTCCTGAAATGACGGTGAATGCTCTGTTAATTGATTCTGCAGAACTCAATGCTCGCTGGACTCCCGGCGATGGGGTAAGCAAAGTGCAAAACGAACTGGGCAACATAAAAAGCGAAGAAATGCACTCATTTCCTTTTATAGATCGTAACAGCAGGTTTATATTGCGTCACATGGGTTCGGTAATTCATTTAAGAACAAAGCGGGTAAAACCATTCTTGAGCGGATCGCTAAGAGATGACCAGTCAGTGGTCAGGCGCAATATCTATGACCGCACCTACGTAAGAGGCGGCGGAGATTATTTTCCTGCATACATGCCTGCAGGCTTTACTATAGTCAGCTGGCAGGACAATATAGCCGCCCAGTCAGAATTCAAAGATTTTTAATTTCAATATATCTTGAAACGGTTTCAAAAAGAAATGGATAATTGCGGCAAATAATGGCCAGCTATTCTCGGTCAATTATTATTAGCTGGTTACCAAAAGTTCCGGTATTATTTCTTTCTGTAAAATATAGAATTTTAACCACGGAGGCTCAGAGTGCACTGAGCTGATTTTCCAATCTTTTTCAGCCTTTGTTCTCAGCCACAGCAAGGTCTCAAAAAAACACTTGTGCTTTTCTTAGACCTTGCTGTGGCTGAGAAAGCCGGGCGGTGAAACCGCCGGCTGATTGTCCATCCGGACAATCCATGGCTGAAAAAGATTCTCCGTGATTCTCTGAGAGCTCTGTGGTTATTTTCTTTGGGGGATTTGAGGCTTGTCGTGAGGCTTAATCTGTTTCAAAAAAGCTGATAGTCGCTTACCGAGAATTGCTAAATAATTGCTTGTGTATTGATTAATAGAGGATAATTAGGGTATCATCAGACTATGGCATTGAGGATATTTGTAGCTTGCGTTATCGGTCTGCTGCTGTTTATTGGTTGTGGCGGTGGAGGTGGCGGTGGAGGTTCTGCCGTTCCTGTCGGACCTGCAATTGTTAATGGCGAAATTACCGGCTCTATTCAAATAGACAGCGCGGTTGCCTCAATGCGGCAAAATGAAGATTCAAAAGGATCTTATATTGCGAGCAGGAGGTTTATTGATTCTTTTATTTTTATTGAAGAGATGCCTTCTTACTCTACCAGGGCAGATGAAGATGGAAATTTCAAATTTGAGAACTTGCCTTTAGGCTCTTACAGGATTATCGCCAGAATTACTTCGCTCAGTGGTAGAAAGTATAAGATCAGAAGTGCAGATGTAACTTTAACTAATGATAGCCCAAATAAGCAGGCTAATTTGCAAATAGAGGAAGAAGACCTTGCTGACAGCAGAATTCGCATACAGGTTAAAAACCTGAGTGAAATTCCAGTCGGGCGATGTAAAGTTACATTCTGGGGAGAAGAGTTTACACTTGATTCTTCGGGCTATTATGTCTCACCTTATATGCCTGAAAAAGCTGCAGGAAGTTTGAAAATCGAGCCGCCGCCGGAAAAAAATCTGGCTGAATCGGAATTTTATCTGATTCCTGGTTCTTTTGATCCGGATTATCTTTCAGTCTTAGGATTTACGTTGCCAACTAGGGGTATAGATAACAAGGCGCCTGTAGTTAATCTGATGATAAGTAACTCACCCAGTCCAAACAGCGCTTTTCTGCGTGTAGATGGGCAAGCAATTGATCCTGAAGGCGCCCCTCTTTCAATAGAATGGAAAGCTGAGGTAGGAACTTTTTCTTATTTAACGGACACTTATGCAGACTGGGCGATTCCGGCAAAAGCTGCCTCTGAGACAATTGTTTTTTCTGCCAGTGAAATTGGCAGTACATTTCCCCGCCTGACCAGCTTTGTCCAGCTGGATATTAGTGTGGCTTCTTCCGGCGCGATTTCTTTTCCGGGTGAAATTTATGTTCAGCCGGTCAATCGCTCTGTTGCTATTACCGGAACTGCCACCGCTCAGATTTCGGGTAATGTTGTAGCAAGGTATGTTGCAGATACAGATTTTCCAGAAGACTTAACTTTGGAATATAACTGGAGCACTTCGAGAGGCTCTATCTTAAGCGATACAGACGGCGCAGAAATTTTATGGCAGTCGCCGGCTCTTGATCTGGGGGAAACCTTTAATGCCAAAATAACGCTCGAAGTTTCTGATGGAGTGGGGGAAGCTCGAACTGAAATCGATGTGAAAGTTACGGCTGCGCCGATCGTAACATTTACAAAGCCTGCCAAAGCAGATTTTGAGCCGGGAATTGTAGAGTTTGCCGCCGAAGCAAAAGATTATTTGAATGCCGCTATTCCGGCACGAGATTTTACCTGGTATCTGGCCTCGCCTTCAGAGCAATTGCAATTTATGAAAAGCGGAGTCGCGTCATTTTCGTATAATTTTCCGAGCCATGGTAGTTATACTGTAGCTCTTGAGTGTCGTGACAGTTTTGGGGTAATTGGAACTGGAACCAAAGTAATATCAATAATAAATGCAAAGCCGGTATGTTCTATTCTGGAGCCTGCAGACGGAGCAAGTTATCTTGCCAATACCCCGGTAACCTTCAAAGGGCAAATCGACGATTACGAAGATGGTGCTATAACTGAAGATGCGGCCTTCAAATGGTATTCCGATATTGATGGCTTTCTGGGAAGTGGAACAGTTGTGACAGTGCCTTCATTGAGTTCTGCAAAGCATACCATCAGTCTGATCGGAACCGACTCAGTTGATCTTGTCGGGTCGACAACTATAAGTGTCTGGTATGACATGCCGGCAAGAATTACTTTTTTGCCTTCAGACAGAGATGTGATTTTCGAAGGCAATTCCATTGAATTTATTGCCAGTGGCACAGATTCAGATGGAACCACACTGGATGCAGCACAATTCAAATGGTATCTGAATAATCTTCCCGAAATCTGGAAAGAAGGCTCATCTTTTACCATTGCAACAGGAACGATGACTCCCGGGCTTTATCAGGTAAGAGTAGAAGGACCCGCCAATCTTGGTACAGCTGTCAGCGACACCCATAATGTTCAGATCGGCTGGCCGGTTGCCAGCATTACCAGTCCGGCTTCGGGCACCAGATTCGATCCCGGTGACGGTATCCCCTTTGTAGCGGTTCCGGTTTCAACCGGCACCCTCCAATTTGAATGGTACAGCAGTAACGACCCGAAAAGTTTTGGCAGTAACGCTAATGAGAACTATTCTCCGGCAAATGGAGAGCACATTATAAGTTATATTGCCACCGATAGTCAGGGCAATCTGAGTAGCTCAGAGATAAGAGTAGTAGTAGAAAGGATTCCGGTAATTACCGTTTCACCAGCAGATAATGCATATGTTTTTAACGGTCACGGCATCGATTTTACTGCAAATTGCACAGATACAAACGGTGACCCAATTAGCGGTGATGCGGTTCGCTGGTTACTTAACGGCAGTGGCTGGCAAACCGGTGACAATTTTACCGCCTATCAAGGTACCCAGGCAGATGAAATCCCCGCAGGGAGCAACCAGTTTACAGTTGAAGCAACCGGCCCATACGGAACAGTTGGTTCAAGAACTCAGACTATAAATACCGGAGTTCAAGAAGCTCAGATTAATTCACCCGCAGATAATTCAACCTTTACGACCGGAGAAGAAATAAAATTTCAGGGTGTTCCTGATAGCACAGGTTCGATCCAGATGGAATGGTGGGCAAATTACGGTGATGCCGCCAGTCAGGAAAAGATTGACGATGGCGCAAGCGTTTCTACATCCCTGTTACCCGATGGATACTATAATATAAGCTATTTTGGTGTAGATGACACAGGCTATATAAGCTCTGACAGTATTAACATCAGTGTGGGGCAATTCCCCGAAATGGCTTTTACTCCTGCCGATGTCACGGCATTTTTTGAAAGCCAGGATGTTGACTTTAACGGGCTTGGGACAGATACACTTGATAACAGCGTAATACCAGGCTCTCGTATGGCATGGTATGTAGACGATGCAAAAAGATTGGCTTCATTTTCTAAGTATACTGTTGATCAAGATGAACTTGCTGTTATTGGCGCCGGCTATAAAAAAGTAGAATTGCGAGGATATAGTGATATAACAAATGCAGTCGGCAGAGAAATAAAAAACATTTATCTTGGTGTGCAAACTGCCACTATTACTTCTCCGCTTAACGATGAAATTTTACCCTCGGCAACTGAATATAACTTTACCGGGTTGCCTGACAGCACTGGACCCATAACTATGGAATGGTGGCTTAATTACGGAGTTGCAACTGCTACCTATATGGGAGCAGGGAGTTCATTAAATTATACCGCGCCTGATGGCATACATTATCTAACCTATATAGGAACCGATTCTGCCGGTATTCCCGCCTCTGCTACCATAAGAGTAATTGTCAGCGACAGCCCGACTATAACTTTTACTCCTTCTGATGGATCGGTAATTTTTGTTGATAAACCCTTTGATCTTGTTGTAGGCGGACCTATAGTGCCCTCAACCGTAAACTGGTATCTGGATGGCGACGGTAGTCCGTTTAAAACCGGTTCTCCTGAAACCGTTAATCCCGGCGAAGTTGGCGTTGGCTGGCGGCAGATAAAAGCAGAGGGCGAAAATACTGTTGGCGTAACAAATGAAATTAGCAATGACATATTTTATGGCCATCCGCCCGCCGAGATTTTAACCCCTGCTTCCGGGACAAGGTATGATCTTGGAACTGATGTTGCTTTTACTGGCTCTACTGCATCGCCTTCAATTACGATGTCATGGTTTCTAAACGATGTAAATACTGGAGTAACAGGAACAAATTATTCAGATGTTTTACCCGCTGGCTGGAATACAATCTCATATTCAGGGGTTGATGATGGCGGAAATACCAGCACTGATACGATTATGATTCTTATGGATGATCCGCCTTCGATGGATTTTACTCCCGGAAATGGCTCGAAATTCTTTGCAGGAACAGATGTGGAGTTTACCGGAGTTGGTACCGGCAGTATCGCTGCTTATGAAATTTTAGATGCTGATAAAAAATGGTATCTGAACGCAATTTCAGCACCTGATCACAGTGCTGTAAAGGATGTTACCTTTTTATCAGCTGATTTGACAACTGGCACAAATAATTTGACTCTAACCGGTGAAGACCAGTATGGAGTTGTTGGCACCATAACCTACAGCTTTGACTACGGTTTCTCAGCTCCTTCAATAACTTCGCCTGCAGATGGCAGTGAATTTGCTTTGGCGACCAATGTTAATTTTGCAGGAACTCCCGACAGTGACCCGCCAATAACAATGTCATGGTATCTGGAATATGGAACAGCAAGCGAAGCATTTCTTGGCAGTGGCGCAAATATAAGTCATTCATTTGCCACCAGAGGAACGAAGACAATTTCCTATCTTGCAACTGACAGCGCGGGTGTTTTAAAACAAGCTGATATACAAATTATAGTAAACGAAGAGCCAACAATGGTTATAAATAACCCTGTAGATGGCGGAAATTATTTCGGTGGCCAATCACTTGATGTTAGTGGTTCTGGAACAGATATAAATGGTGATCCGGTTGATGCTGCTAATTTTATCTGGTATCTGGATGGTTCGGAGTGGAAAAGCACTATTGCCAACTTCACAGCAACTAAAGACGAACTTGGCACAGGAACAAAAAGTATAAGACTTGAAGGTACCGATGACCTTGGAACCACAGGTGCCGTAACCAATTCAATTCAAACCGGAATCTCAAATCCGTTAATTTCTTCGCCTGCAGATGGCAGCAGTTATAATCTTGTTCATAATATCAGTTTCAGCGGTAACGATTTAACCGGTCTGGTTGACATGGAATGGTATTGTGTCGAAGATGCTTTTGTTTTCGGCACCGGGCCTGCGGCAAGTATTTCTACCTTTAGCCGTGGTCTGAAAACAATCCATTATCAGGGCACCGATGATGCCGGCACAACCAGAGAAGGTGAAATTCAAATCACAATTAATGACCCGCCAACTGCAAGCATTACTGCGCCTCTTGATTCTGATAAATTTTTTGGCGGCCAGACTTTGAGTATTTCAGGCAATGGAACAGATTCAGATGGAAGTGCTATAGATTCCGCCAGTTTTAAATGGTTGATTGACGGCGCTTCGTGGAAAAGCGGTATCGGAAATTTTACCGCTACAATTGGCGAGCTCGGCACCGGCACACGAAATATTAAACTTGAAGTAACTGATGACCTGGGATCCACCGGCTCCGTAACTCATGTCGTTCAAACAGGAATTTCGAATCCATCAATTTCTTCACCTGCAGATGGCAGTAGTTATAATCTTGTTCATAACATCAGTTTCAGCGGTAACGATTTAACCGGTCTGGTTGACATGGAATGGTATTGTGTCGAAGATGCTTTTGTTTTCGGCACCGGGCCTGCGGCAAGTATTTCGACTTTCAGCCGTGGTCTGAAAACCATTAATTATCGTGGCACCGATGATGCCGGCACTGCAAGAGAAGGTGAAATTCAAATCACAATTAATGACCCGCCAACTGCAAGCATTACTGCGCCTCTTGATTCTGATAAATTTTTTGGCGGCCAGACTCTTAATATTGCGGGAAATGGAGAAGATTCAGGCGGTGGAGCAGTTGATTCAGCTAATTTTGAATGGTATCTCGACACCGTACCATGGAAAAGCGGTACTGACAATTTTACTGCCACCATTGCTGATCTTGGTACCGGCAGCCGCAACATAAAGCTTGAAATTACAGATGATCTTGGTTCTACCGATAATGTGACCCACAGCATTCAGACAGGTATCAGCCTGCCGGTCATTTCCTCTCCGGCATCAGGAACTGAGTTTGGCATTGGTAGCTCTGTGAATTTCAGCGGTAACGATTTAACCGGTCTGGTTGACATGGAATGGTATTGTGTCGAAGATGCTTTTGCTTTTGGCGCAGGACCCTCGGCAAGCATTACAACCTTTACCAGAGGCCTGAAGACTATTCATTATCGTGGCACCGATGATTCCGGCACCACAAGGGAAGGTATAATACAGATTCTGGTTAACGATGATCCGTCAGTGAGTATTGCTACGCCAACAAATGGCGGTCAGTATTTTGGTGGGCAGACGCTGACTTTTTCCGGTAATGCTACAGATTCTGCAAATGCATCTATTCCTCCTTCAAACCTGAGCTGGTATATAGATACTAATTTACTTACAACGGGAACAGATTCTTACATTGCAACCATTGGAGACTTAGGTACAGGAACCATTGAAATCAAACTTGAGGCAGAAGATAACTTTGGTGAGGTTGGGCAGGCTCTTTGCAACATTACTACGGGTATAACGCATCCGGAAATTATTAGTCCGGCTTCCGGTTCAATTCATAATATAGGTTCAATAAACTTCATCGGTAATTCTGATCCTTTATCGAGTATTCCCTTAGAATGGTATGCAGACCCGGGTGGCTTGATGGGAACAGGCTCAGATATTAATTATAGTCCCTCAAGGGGTATTACAAGAATTACCTATGTGGGCACAGACAGCAAAGGACTTGTGGCCGAGGATTTTATAGACATACTTGTCGATGACCCGCCTGATGTGAGTATTAAATATCCGATCGATGGAGGAATGTATTTTGGTGGCCAGGATATTCTGTTTGAGGGATTGGCCACAGATTCGGGAAATGTCAGTATCAGCCCGGCATCCTTTACCTGGTATCAGGGAGGCACTGGTTTAAGAACCGGTGTTGACACTTTCGATGCGACGGTAGCTGATTTGCCAACAGGTACTTATAATATTTCGCTTGAAGTAGAAGATGAATACGGTGTTAATAACAGTGTCAGCAGAACAATGACAACAGGAATGGAACTACCTGAAATAACAAGCCCGGCTTCCGGAACAAGATTTGATAGTGATGCTAATGTCAGTTTTACCGGCTCGAATGACTTGACCGGCAACATGGAATGGTATTGGGTAGAAGGAGCAACTGTTATAGGTTCCGGTTCGAGTGATTCTTATATTTTTGGAGTCGCAAACAGAGGTTGGCAGACAATTGAATACAGAGGTACAGATTCGCAGGGAACGATGCGTTCTGATAGAATCATGGTTCTAATAGATACACCGCCAACTTTTACCCTAGACCCGTTTGTCGTAAGTCCTGTAAAATATGCAGATGGCCCTGAATACATGTCTCCGGGTAATCATATTCCGGTATATCTTGCCAGCCCCGGTGCGCCATTAACTTTCAGCGTGGAAGCACAAAATGAAGTTGGTACTATAATTCCACCCGATCGCTTACATTGGTATGAGGGCGCAACCAACATTCAAAATGCCGCAACCTTTACTCTGAATTTCGAAGACCCGGGTAGCTTTACCTATACTGTTGTTTGTGAAGACGAATTTGCTCAGACGGCTACTACAACCATCACTTTCTGGACCTGGGAGCCCGAAACATACTCTATTTTTTCCAATCCAAATGGAGGTCCAACAACTTTAAATTTGCCCGCAACTATTGTTAATAGTGATAATACAACAGCATTTGCAATCGATGAAGGTAATAGTCGTATTGTAAAACTGACCCGCATGAATACTGGTCTCACAACCGACGGTGATTTAACTGAAATTGCTACTGAAACCGCTGTTGCTTCCCATACCCATAATTTTATTGATCTATCGGTTGATGGAACCACTTTGGTAAGTCTTGGAAACAATGCAGGAGCTGATTATCGTATTCAAAGCTGGAACACTGGCGACCTTGGATCCCTGGGTGTTATAGACTACCCTTATGACCATGGTACTGGTGATGAGGAATTTGATAATCCTTTAGGGTTAAATATAGATGCCAATGCTATTTACATTTCAGACAGTGGTAACAATATGGTTAAAAAAATCGATCGAGATAACGGTGAATTCTACTCAGATAATGAGTCGGTAACCACACCAGTTGGAATTAATTATGTTGATTCAACCAATATTTTTGTTGCAGAGCAAGCTAATAATCGTTTGCTTAAGCTTAATAGCTCATTGAATACAGTTGTCTGGAATAGCGGTACGGTAAACAATGCTCATTATATAGTTCAGGGGCCTTCGGGCAACCTTTATATAACAGATCCGACTGCCGGGGATCCGAAGGTTCATGTTGTGGCACCTGATGGTACTTTGCTTTATTCTTTCGGTAATGTTGGTACTACACCGCATATGGGCGAATTTACCGAGCCATGGGGTATAACTATAATGGAAGATGATCTTTATATCGTAGATAAATCGGGAAATTGTATACATAGATTAAGATTTACCGACTGGTAGAAGTTGCTGAATGTGGCTGCCATTGCGAGCGGAGTGAAGCAATCACAGTTAAAATATCTTTTCTTGATAAGAATAAGATTGCTTCGTTGCTGCACTCCTCGCAATGACGAAAAGCGATTCCGATTCCGATAGCGACTTTAGATACAGGGGCAGGTTGAATTTAAGAAAGATAGATTTTCTTACTCTAAATCGAGGGACTGGCGGCCCATAAAAACTCCGCCGGCGGTGCCGACCCAGACTTTTCTTCTCTCACCTGCTCTACCGGCTGCTTGAATTAAGCAGGTTATAGTTTTATGGTTACCAAGACCGCTGCGGATTCGTTTCCAGCTGCCACCGGCATCGGTTGAGCGGTAAAGCCCGTCTTCACTACCTGCAAGAACGTTGATAGTGTTTGTCGGATCGACAATTATAGCTCTTGTGTTGACTGTGCTACCAGTCCCAAATCCTTTAGCAGTCCATGTTGTTCCGTTGTCAACAGATCTATATACTCCTCCGACAGTGGCTGCCCAGATGGTGCTTCGATTAATCTGATCCAGGGCCATATCTAAAGGCGGTGCAGCGAGGGTATTTTGCTCTGGTTGATTACCAGAAAGAAGGTAAAAATTTGATAAGGTCGTAGCAACACTGGGAGGATTGGCAACAAAAGCATCAGCGGTTGTTTCTATAAGATTGGGAACCGATGTGTTTTTCATATAAAGAAAAATTCCGTCTTCGCCACCGGCATAAAGACGGTTATTATAGTCATCATAGGCGATAGTTTTCAGAATACCGTCTATAGGATTGTCGTTATAGGTGTTGGTGTAGGCAGAAACAGTTACAGGTGGAGAAGCAGTGTCATCTGTTCGGGATTCTAATTCTGAATCTTTAAAGGGATCAGTTGTATTAAGTATTTTTTGCCATCCCGAGCAGGTTTGGGGGTCTTGTAGTTCCAGACGGTAAACCCCACCGGGAGTTGTGGCGAACAGGTATTCGGAATGCTGGGTATGAAATTCTAATTTTAAATAGTTTTCATCTGGTGGGTTGTTTGCTGCTTCATCCCCTGTTACCTTTTGGGCAGCACCGGAAGTTGGAATATACCAGATACCGTCTTTAGTGCCTGCATATATATATTCGTCCGGCGAAATAACAAGAGAGCCAATAAAGTATTTCCCTGTGGCTTCCTGGTTGTCACTGGATAAATTTTGTATGGGCTCCCAGTCGCCACCGCTGGTGTCGCCAGGTGTGTCGGAAAAGAACGCACGCCACACACCATATTTTATGGTGCCGGCATAAACTTCAAAGCCTGTACCACTTGCAGTGTAAGGATTGACCAGTAGAGATTCTATTGGCATTAATTCATCAGTTATTGAGTCTGTCATATTTTGTCTTTTTGGCATCCAGAAAGGGCTTAAAGAGACGTCTACAGATGCAAAAGCAGTTGGGTCATAATCAGAAGAAGCTCTTACCGTTACTTCGTTTACAACGATTTCATCAGGTGCTGTATAAAGTCCGTTCTGGTCGATGCTGCCATACTGCTCAGATTCTGTTACTCCGTTTACTGTCCAGCTTACAGCCGTATTGCCAATAACACTGGGAGTTACATCAGCAAAGAATTGAATCTTACCTACTTCTGCTACGGTCTCTGCTTCGGTTATGGGGTTGTCTTTTTCGATTGTTTTATAGACTTTAACCTCTACATTGGGGGTAATTGTTGCGATCGCAGTATTAGAAGCGGTCGGGTCTGATTTGGCTGTTGCCCTTATAACTATGTAATCTGCTGCCGTAGTATCTGTTTCGCTGGGTAATTTAGTAGGCCTTCTATATTCGGCTGTTGTAGAGTCTATAACCGTCAAAGAGCCTCTGTCGATATAAGTTTTACCGTCAGCAGGCATGAAGTCGGGGCGGCTTGCGTTTTTGAATTCCCAGGTAACGGATTCAGTTGCCGTATCAAGCATATAATCAAAACTCTGTGCCTTGAAAGTAATGGGGTCTATTAAAGGCAGGGCTGAGGTTGCGACAGGATTAATCTGAAAGCTGATTGGCGGATAAACAGAGAAATTGTAACTTTTGCTTGTGCCATCTATGGTTGCAGTTAATGACGCCTGTTTAATTTGCGAAGGTTCTGCGGCATAAATGGAAACATCGTGATCGGGGCTGGATGTTGTTGTGTTAACGGAATTGTCGTTCTGATCAAAGCTTGCCCAATTGGCCGGGCTGAGGGTCCAGTTAACATCGGTTTCATCTGTGCCTTTAATATCTGCAGACACATCGATTGGAGAATTTCTTTGAACCTTGTCGTTTGATGCGGAAAGAGCGATATTAGGGCCGGTTGAGATAAGTAAACTGATTGTGCCTACTACTGTTTGTGGCTTTTCGACCGAACGAACACCAATAAAAACCTCGTTGGGGCTGGGAGCAACGTCAGGAGCATTATAAGTAAGGGTCGCTACAACTCCATAATTAAAACTGGCGGGAGCAGAAACTGCAACCGTTCCTGCTGAGGGTTGGCTACTGACTTCAATGCCCTGATTGCTGTGCAGAATTTGAATTTGCTGGTTAAACTCCTGGTCGGGTGCGACCTGATCTTCTATTTCATCATAATCGAAGCTGTCGCCTCTTTGCTGAAAAAGCATTTCAACCGAAGTCTGCAAATTAACTGTGGCGTGCTTGTAAAGGGTTGATATTTCGGTAGAGTCTGCTCTTACTGTAGCTTGTGAATTTTTATATATTGGCGCAGGTGCAGTGTATAGCCCATCATCATCTATTGTTCCAGATCCATTGATAACACGCCATCTGATAGAGCCAACATCCTGCATTTCAATGTTTTTAATAGTTGCAGTGAATTGCTGTTCGTCATCTGACAAAAGTTCGCTGCTTTCCGGTGAAATAATAATCTGGGGACCGTCAACTGTCAGCTGTTGCGATTGAAAATAACCGGTATTTCCGGCTTCGTCTGCAAACTGAGTCCAGATTTTATGTTCTCCAACCGGTATTTGTTCCTCATATAGAGCAACTGGAGGAAAGGGAGCGCTTACGCTGGTTAAGTTTAAAGGTTCAGTAGTAGTAGCTTCTGTTATTGCGTATCTTGCTTCATGTGTAGATTCGTCGGCTACGTCAAAATGGAGGAAAACCGGAAGGCTTGCAGTCAAGGCAAATTCAATATCTTCTCCCGTAGCATCATCGTCATATTTGATTGAGATGCTGTTACCGGTCGGAGCAGCGGTATCCAGTTCAATTATTTCTGAAATCGGGCCATATTCATTGCCTGCCCCGTCACGGAAAAGTGCATATATAGTTTTTTCTTCATCGTCTGTCGAGACTTCCCACTCATAAGGGGTTTCAAAGTCAATCCAGCTTTGCTCACTGGTTGGAGCTTCGCTGTTGGCAATTTTCATCTCGGTTGGTAAAGTAGTGAAGTTAAATGAGAGGTAAACAGTGGTAGAGGCAGTATAGGAATCTCCACCGTTAATTTCCATCTTTACTTCAGGGGGAGTAGTATCGACTATAATCGACGCCGTAAAAGTCTCATCAGGATTTGCCTGGCCACCTTTGAATTTGCAATAAACTGTTTTAAGGCCGTCTTCCGAATCAAATTTCCATTTTTTTACTTCAATGTAAGGTTCCCAGAAAGAATTTATAAAGCTTGAAGAATTTGAAAGTTTCATTTCGGTTGCACCGGGGTAAGCAATGCTTAATATCGCATCAGTGTTATTTGTAAGGGCATCCCCATCGTTTATCCAGACACCGATATATCCAGTCTGATTCAAAAGTATAGAATCGTTTTGAATTGAAGAGGTTTGCCCATTGGAGTCTTTAAATTGAACATATACTCTTTTGGTGCCGGGGGAAAGGCTTTTGAAGCTGTAATCGTAGGTTGGAGAGTAACTTACCCAGTTTGCGTCAGAAAGGTCATAAGATTCGCCAATTCGCATTTCGGCAGCATTATCTGCGTTAAGATCAAGGGTTACATTATGGGAGTCGGTTTCATAGAAGCCTTCATTTATTGCTACCATAAGATTTTCGGGTCCAGTGCCGGAAGTAGTTGCAGCAGAGAGGCCGCGCATAATAAAGGTTTGCCCGTCATCACCGGTAAGGTAGATAGATACTTCATAATTGGTAAATGGTTTCAGACCGGTAAGAGTGACTTCATGATAAGTGGCACCAGCCTGCCCAATTGTTACAATCTCCTGAAAACTGCCTACAGGTCCATATTCCACTGAAGCTCTTGCGGCGCGGTTGGATTTAAAACTAAGTTTAAAAGAAGTTGAACTGATATTGCTTACAATTATTTCGCTTAATCCTAAAAGAGCGGTTTGCGAAACCTGAACCGGTTTAGATCCGTCAACTTGAACTCCGCGGGCGAAGGTAACTTCACTTTCTCCGGTTATAGCAACCAGATCGTAAATTCCCTGTTTTAGCTCATAAAAATTATAATAGCCTGCGCTGTCGGTAAAAACTAATTCGCTTTGTTCGTCGGCAGCATTAACAGCTGCGATTGGAATGTAGCCATACAACTGGCGGTCAGAAAAGTATGCCCTTCCTGAAATGAGTGAAATACTGTCTTGTTGGGTAGGGCCGGTAATGGTGCCGGTTTCACTTGAACCGCTCATACCGAGACAGCCAATGAAAATGCACAGGCAGAACATAAGAAAAATAACCAGGAGATTCCTCATAATAAGGATCTTAGCATGTATAAAACTCTATAGCAATAAGGCATACAAAATTTACTAAGATTTTCTATCGCACATAGTGGTGGTTGAGCAAGCTTGCGCTGAGCGTAGTCGAAGCGTCGAAACCCCCAATGGATGCTTGCCAAGCAGCTTTACTCACTTTACCGGATAAAATTAAAAAAAATTATACTGAGTCGAAGCGTTTTTTCAGTTTTTGTATGTCCTGCCACATTTGCCAGTTGGGGCTGCCTTTGGCACGGGAGGCTGAACGCACCAGGTAAGACGGGTGATACATTGCCATAGTGGGAATGGCGAAAATTGACTGAAACCACTCACCGTGTATGCGTGTTATGCCGGGGGTGTCGGGGCCTATTACGTAGCGATTGGCTACATTGCCAAGACAGGCAATAAGGTCAGGTTTTATAAGCTTGAGCTGACGCTGAAGAAAGGGTGTGCAACTTACCATTTCCGAAAGGGCGGGGTTGCGGTTGCCGGGGGGACGGCACTTTAAAATATTGCAGATGAATATTTCGCTTTTGTCAAAGCCGGCAGCGGCCAGGATTTTGTCGAAATGTTGACCGGCGCGGCCTACAAAGGGTATGCCTGAAGCATCTTCGTCTGCACCTGGTGCTTCGCCGATGAAAACCAGGCGTGCATTAGCAGGCCCATGACCGGGAACAGTTTTGTTGCGGGTTTTGCACAGCTCGCATTTTTCGCATTTGCTGATTTCTTCGGCAATTCTTTCTAGGCTGTCATTTTCGACCGGCTCGATTTCGGTTAGAGCCTGTTTTGCATGCTGGCCTTTGTCTCGGGCCGGTTTGCCGGGCCGGGCGTTTTTGCCCATGAGACTGGTAAGTGATTCCAGATCGTCTTTGTGGGATTTTTTCTCTGCCGTCTTTGCTTGCGGTTGCGGCAACCTTTTACCTGGCGCTGATGGGGAAAAACTTGATTTTTGAACCTCAGGTTCGCTGCTTACTTCAATGAAATCTTCTTCGTCGGGGATGGCGATTTCAGCTTCGTAACAGCTTTCTATACCCGGGCAGGTCAGAGTGCTGATAAGGTCTACAGATCCGATTTCTTTCTCATCAGTCTTTTTTTTGCTTTGTGCCGCCATTACTTCTTCTTTTTACCCTGTTTTTCGAGTCGATAAACTTTGGTAACGCCTATAAGTCGCGAAATTGCGCGCATAAGACTGTCGAGCGAGGTAGAGTTGCGAACTTCAACCGAAAAGTCGAGCAGACCGGTTTTTTGTTTGGTCGTTTTTGCTGCCGCTGAATGGATATTAACGCCCTGATTGGCTATTACTGAGGTGACAGAATTGAGCATTCCCTTGCGGTCGGTTGTTTCTACTCTGACTTTGGCAAGATATTCACTTGTGGGTTCGTTCTCGTCTTCGATGCCCATATCCCAGCGAACGTCAATCAGTCTGTTTTCGTTGTCTGATACCAGATGGCGAGCGTTAGGGCAGTTCTTTTTATGAACGGTAACACCTCGGCCACGGGTAATATAGCCTATTATGTCATCTCCGGGAATAGGGTTGCAGCATTTGGATATTTTTATAAGTGTGTCTTCGAGCCCACCAACTATAATTTTCGGCCCTTTTTGCTGTTTGGCTTTCTGCTTCTGTTTTCGAGTCGGTTTGTTCTTTTTCGGAGTTGATTTGACTACCAGATCAGGAAACAGTTTACCAATAACCTGTTGAGCTCTGACTTCGCCTGAGCCGACTCCGGCATAGAGTTCTTCTTTTGAAGGGAAGCCAAGCTCTTTAACCCTGGCAGTAAAAGCGTTGGTTTTAAAAGTTTTTTCGGTTTCCCGGTCTCCGCCCATGCGGCTGAAAGTTTCTAAAAATTCACGCTCGCCAGAAATTATGTATTCATCGCGGAATTCTTTTCGCAGCCAGACTCTGATTTTGCGGCGGGCACTGGCACTGCCTACTATTTTGAGCCAGTCGCGGCTTGGGCCTTTCTGGTTTTTGCTGGTAATAATCGAGACGATATCACCGTTTTGTAACTTATATTCGAGCGGAACAATGTTCCCGTTGACTTTGGCACCCATGCAGCGATGTCCGACATCGGTGTGGATGCTGTAAGCAAAATCAATCGGAGTGCTTCCGCTGGGTAACTCTATTACTTCACCCTTTGGAGTAAAAACATAAACATGATATTGAAACAATTCAACTTTGACCGTCTCCATGAATTCTGAGGCGTCTTTAACTTCTTGATACCAGTCAATGAGATTGCGCAGCCAGGATAGCTTTTCTTTGTAATCGGGGGTTACGTTCTTGTGAGTGCCTTCTTTGTAATCCCAGTGCGCAGCGATGCCTTCTTCGGCAATGCGGTGCATTTCTTCGGTTCTGATCTGCACCTCGAGCGGTTGACCGTCAAAAATAACCGTAGTATGCAGAGACTGATACATATTGGGTTTTGGAACGGCGATATAATCTTTAAAGCGTCCTGGTATGGGTTTCCAGTTTTTATGAACCATTCCCAGGGCTGCATAACAGTCTTTTACCGACCTGGTTATTATGCGAATGCCTAAAAAGTCATATAATCCTTCAAGATCGGCATTATATTTAACCAGCTTGTTATAAATCGAGAAAGCTTGTTTCGGGCGGCCTGAAATATTTGCTTTGATATGATATTCGCGAAGATGTTCTTGAATTTTGTGCATGGCGGCCTGAAGCTTTTTTTCGCCTTCAAGCCCTGCTTTGGTTAAAAATTCATTAATTTCTTTATATTTTTCGGGCTGAATAAACTTGAAAGAAGTTTCTTCGAGTTCGCTTTTAACTTTGTTGATCCCAAGCCGGTGGGCGAGGGGAGCATAGATTTCTATGGTTTCGCGGGCTACATACTTTTGCTTTACCGGCGGCAGGTATTGCAGGGTTCTGATGTTGTGCAGTCTATCTGCCAGCTTTATTAAAATAACTCTGACATCATTGGTCATGGCAAAGAGCATTTTTCTGAAGTTAGCAGCCTGAGCAGCTGTAGCAGAGCTGAAGAACATCTTGTTCAACTTTGTTACGCCTTCAACCAGTTGCGCCATGGTAGGGTCGAACATTTCTTCTATATCATTTGCGGTTACAGGCGTGTCTTCAATTACATCGTGAAGCAGTGCGGCGCATATAGAAGTTGAATCAAGGCGAAGCTCCGTAGCAACAATCATGGCTACCGATTCGGGATGAAGAAAATAAGGTTCTCCCGATGCCCTGAACTGGTCTTTATGGCATTCTTTTGCAAAATTATAAGCCTGCTTTATACGATCGAAGTCGGCTTCAGGATTATATTGTTTTACAGCATTGATAATGTCTGAAAGTGAAATGTCAGGTCACCTGCTTTTCATCAGATTTAAAACTATTCAAGGCTTGGTCGAGGTTGTCGAAAACTTTAAACCGGTGAGTAAACTGAGTTATTATAAAAACTCTTTTCATTTTGGCACCAAGGTTTATCAGGCGCAGGTCACCCTCTTTGGCTCTGGTCTTTTTCATGCCATGAACCAGAACCCCCATTCCGGCAGAGCTCATATACTTTAAACCGGCAAGATCAATTATAAGTCTGGTATGGTTCTGTTCTACATGTTTGTCAATTTCTGTCTTGAGTTCATCGGAATTGTCGAAGGTAATCTCGCCCTGAACTTCAATGACAAAAATATCGTTTTCATGCTGTTGAGACTGAATATTGAGACTCATGAAAACTCCTGAAAATTAGGATTGGACAATATAAAATATCACTCAAATTCAATATCTGTCAAGGTTCGAGCAACTGTGCAGCAATTCTCAGTTAATGATTATCAGTTTGTAACAGAAAAGACTATGCCTCACACAAAGCCTCAAAGCCACAAAGAAAATAACCACCGAGCACACAGAGAACACAGAGAATCTTTTTCAGCCATTGTTCTCTTCTTCAACAAGCCTTCAGAAAAACACGAGTGCTTTTCTGAAGGCTTGTTGAAGAAGAGAAAGCCGGGCGGTGAAACCGCCGGCTGATTGTCCAAAGGACAATCCTTGCTGAAAAAGATTAAAAAATCAACTCTGTGTCCTCGGTGGCCTCAGTGGTTTAAATTCTTTATTTGCCCTAAAAAAATAAAACCAGAACTTTTTGTAAGCATCTGATAAATGTTCACCGGGAATTCCTGGCAGCCGTTGCCAGAAAAAATTCAATTAAGAAAGTTGTTAGTTTTAGTCTTCGTTGTTTGCACTAAAAAGATCGCATCTGGATTCATGCAGTTGCAGGTGATAGCTCAACGATTCGAGCTCGGTAGTCAAATCGACATTGTGTACAACTACATCTTCGGTTGAAATCAGCTTGAAAGGAGCAAAGTTCAATACAGCCTTAACCCCTGAAAGCATAACAATATCATAAACAGACTTTATTGCCTCGGCAGGAACAGTTAATATAAGAATTTCAATCTCTCGTTCTTTAACTGCCCGGGGTAATTCGTCGATATGCATTATTGCACCGGCTTCCCTCGCAAGCATTGTTCCAACCACTTCCTGGTCAACATCGAAAAGGGCAGAAACCTTGAAATTTCTTTTTTCAAAACCGGTATAAAGAGCAAGAGCGCGGCCAAGTCGTCCGCCCGCACCGATAATGCCAACTTTGCGTAGATGCTGCAGCCCGAGAATTTTAATTATGTGATCACGTAGCTTCTTAACTTTATAACCGACTCCGCGTTTTCCCATTTCGCCAAAATAAGCGAGATCTTTTCTTACCTGAGCAGAGTTCAAACCGAGGCGTTCGGCCAGGGATTGAGAAGAAACTACTTGTATACCGTCGTTTTCAAGGCTGCTTAAATAGCGAAGATAAACAGAAAGTCGTCGAATCGTGGCTTGCGGGGGTACGGATTTTTTTGGCAACTTTCTTTCTCCTTGAAACTGGTATAAGAGTTAATATCACAGAAAAAAAGAAATTTGCAATAGTTTGTGCAAAAAATATCAAAGTATTTGCAAGCTTTAAAGTATTCAGCAATTCTACATGTTTTTATAATAAAGGTTTCAAGACATTTAGATTGCTTCGCTTCGCTCGCAATGACAGCCCCAAATTGTCATTGCGATGAGTTCTGCGTAGCTTTATGCGAAGCAGAACGAAGAAGCAATCTTTGATATTCTAAAATTTAATGTTTAAAAGAAACAAAAATGTCTTGAAACCCACTTATATTACAAAATGGATAATTACTATTAAAGGATATGGGTCTTAAATTGATAACCGCGCAGAAAAGATTCGCTGTCGAGACGTGATTTTCCGGGGCGCTGAAGAGTGGTGAGAAATAGACTGGTATTCTCTCCGCAGGCAACCTGTATCTTTTTTTCTTTGCTTAAAAGGGTGCCGGGGGCAGCTTGCGTCGATGGCCCGATTTCTGCCGTAAAAACTTTTATTTTTTCTTTCCCGTCTTTGAACCAGGCACCGGGGTAAGGGTTCATCGCACGAATGAGGTTGTAGAGCGAAGGTGCGCTCTTATTCCAGTCAATTGCAGCCAATTCTTTGTTAATTTTGCCGGTATAGGTTGCCAGTTCATGGTTTTGTGGCTGTGGCTCAATTTTACCCGCAGCAAAATTTTTAAGAGTAGGAATTAAAAGTTTTGCCCCGTCGAGACTAAGGCGATCGTGAAGCTTTTCAAGGTTATCGCCCGGGCCAATTTCAACTTTTGAGGTGGCCAGAATATCGCCTTCATCCATTCGGTTGTTCATAAGCATCAGGGTGTTGCCGGTAACTTTGTCGCCATTCATAATTGCATGATGAATCGGAGCGGGACCACGATAAAGCGGTAAAAGAGATGCATGGACATTGACCGAAGCGATGGCCGGTATGTCTAAAACCGCCTGAGGGAGAATCAGACCATAGGCAACAACTACGAGAAAGTCAGGTTTATAGCTTCGCAGTTTTTCTATTTCTTCGGGGAATTTTTTAAAGGAAGAGGGGGTATTAACTTCGATTCCCAGTTTTTGTGCACAGACTTTAACCGGGGTAGGGGCTAACTTTTTGCCTCTACCCTTTGGTTTGTCAGGCATGCAATAAACTGCATTTACAGAAAAATTTTCGTCTTCAACCAACGCTTGCAGAGATGGAACCGCAAAATCAGGGCAGCCCATAAATACTACCCTGTATTTGTTTAAACTCATGCAACCGCTTCCTGTTGAATTGTTTCACCTTGTTGGATAAGCTCGAGCTCATTTTTGAGCTGCAGCCGGCGTGCTTTAGAAATTCTATCGATAAAGAGAACTCCATCGAGGTGATCAAGTTCATGTTGAATGGCGCGGGCCAGCAGGCCTTCTGCTTCGATTTCGAATTCACTGCCGTCAATGTCAGTTGCTCTGGCGACTACTGTGGTTGCGCGGGCAACTTTTTCGCTCAGGCCGGGTAATGAAAGGCAGCCTTCATCATCAACTTCTTTTCCAGATTTTTTTATAATCTCTGGATTTATGAAAATCAACGGATCGTCGCCGGTATCTATAACGCAAAGCCTGATGTTTTTGCCAACCTGGGGAGCGGCAAGGCCTACACCATTGCTGTCATACATGGTTTCAAACATATCTTCAACAAGTTTTTCGATTTCTTCGTTGATTTCGCTTATTTCTTCTGATTCTTTTCTTAATGGAGATTCACCATAGTGTAATACTCGATAAACCATTTTTTCCTCCGGAAAACTAACATTATTCATTAATAATATATCATAATACGAAAAAATTTAAAGTACCCATTGCGTTTTACAGTAATTCTCGGTTAGCGATTATTAACTCGTTTAAGAAAAAGGATTTTCCTTAAACCAGGCCTCAAATCAGCCAGAAAAAAACCACAGAGCTCACAGAGTTACACAGAGAATCTTTTTCAGCCGTGGATTGTCCTTTGGACAATCAGCCGGGCGGTTTAACCGCCCGGCTTTCCCGGCAACAGCAGACTCTCAGAAAAACACTGGTGCTTTTCTGAGAGTCTGCTGTTGCCGGGAACAAGGGCTGAAAAAGATTTTAAAATCGTCTCGGTGCCCTCAGCGATCTCAGTGGTTAAAATTCTATATTTGACAGTAATAAATCAAGACAAAACTTTTGAAGAAAACCTAATAACGGTTCACTGAGAATTTCTGTCAGTTAATTTTTAGAAAATTACGAAAAGCGAAATTCGATACCGACGCGGACACCCGAAATTGTTTTAATTTTTCTTAGTGTCTACAGTGGCTTTGTGTGATGCTTAATCTGTTAGAGCATGAACCAGGGGTTGATGTCTACACTTACCCTTGTGTCGCCCGGTTTTTTGAGTTGGGACAGCGCTTTTCTAACCAGGGTGGTGAGCACGTTCTGGTCACTCATTTTGAGCATTAACTGGTATCTGAAGCGGCCATGTAATCTTTCTATGGCGGCTGGAGCAGGGCCAAAAACCATTTCTTCATCGATTTCGCTGAAACTTATCAGATTTTCAAAAAGCTGCTGAGAAGTTGATTGGGCTTTTTCGTTGTCTTTCGATGAAATAATGAACGAGGCCAGTTCGATGAAAGGCGGAAAAAGGGCTTCTTTTCTTTGTCTTGCTTCTTCTTTGAAAAAACCGTGATAGTCTTCGGTCAGGGCATATTTAATTGAATGATGGTCCGGTGAATAGGTTTGCAAAATCACTTTGCCGGGTGAATCTCCACGTCCGGCACGACCGGAAACCTGAGCCAGGAGCGAAAAATTTCTTTCTGAAGCGCGAAAGTCCGGAATTCGCAGAAGACTGTCGGCTGCAAGAATGCCAACGAGAGTTACATTGGGAAAATCCAGCCCTTTGGCGACCATCTGAGTGCCGACCAGAATATCTATATCGCCTTTTCCAAAGCTGTCGAGTATTTTTTCCATACTTCCGCGGGTAGAGACAGTATCGGAATCGAGGCGGGCAATTTTTGCGTCGGGAAAATAGCGTGCCGCCTCTGACTCGACTCTCTGGGTGCCTGCCCCAAAGAACTTGATCATATTGCTGCCACAGTTCGGGCAGGTTTTGGGAATATTCTGGATTTCACCACAATAATGACAGCGTAGAATGTTAGAACCCTTGTGAAAAACCAGGGAAACTTTGCATTGAGAGCATTGAACGGGTTCGCCACATTCACGACAGAAAACAAAACTGCTGTGACCCCGGCGGTTGAGAAAAAGGATTGCCTGTTTTTTATTTTGCAGTGTATTTTTGATTGCCTTCGAGAGCGGCTCGGAAAAAATAGAGCGGTTTTTGCGGGTAACCAGTTCGTAACGCATGTCAACTACTTCTACTTCCGGCGGTTTTCGGTCGCTGACTCTGGAATTCATTTCTACAAGATTAAAATGTTTGTTCTGGCAGCTGTTAAAAGAGTCTATGGTTGGGGTTGCCGAGCCCATTATCAGAAGCGCATCTTCAATTTTACATCGTCTTTGAGCAACATCGCGAGCATGGTAGCGGGGTGAATCGCCCTGCTTAAACGAAGGTTCGCCTTCTTCGTCGAGGATTATGGTGCCGAGCCGGGGTAGTGGAGCAAAAACAGCAGATCGGGCACCCACTACTACGGGGGTTTCCCCACAGCGGATTTTTTCCCACTGGTCAAAGCGTTCACCGGTTGACAGTTTGCTGTGCAAAATAGCTACTCTGCTGCCGAATCTGTCTTTGAAACGTTTCATCATCTGGGGAGTTAAAGAAATCTCAGGCACCAGAACTATGGCGGTTTTAGATTTGCCCAGAATTTCATTTACCCATTGAAGATAAACTTCAGTCTTGCCCGAACATGTTACCCCGCGAACCAATACCGGCTGTTTTTCTGAATTGTATGAGTCTTCAATGGTTTTTAAGACAGTCTTCTGTTCAGTACTTAAAGTTGGAATGTCTTCACCGGGGCCTTTGTAGTAGTCTTCAGTTGCAACTTGACGAATAATTCTTTCCTCAACCTCGATAACCAGCCCCTTTTTCTTGAGCTGGCTAATTGGGGCTGTGCTGACGCCGGACAATTTTGCCAGCATGTTGGCGGTTGGAGCGTTGTTAAGTTTGAGCAGGGTTTGCATTGCCAGCTTTTGTTTTTCCGTAAGCTGATCAACATTAATTGGAATGTCAGGTGCGGGCTTAAGTACTTTTATAATTTTTGGTCCGGCAGACTTGCTGATACTGTGAGCTATTTCTATAATGCCGGCTTCGAGCCATTGCGAAACTCTGGAGGCGGCTTTGGGAAAATGGTCAAGGAAAGTTGAATAATTTGTCCAGTCTTTTTCAAGTAGCCAATTCAATGCGGGTTCTTCAGAGTTGTTTGCTATCTGATCTTGCTTGGCGATACGAATATGACGAACAATTCTTTTTTTTATGCCGCCCGGAAGCATTGCGTGCAAAACTTCGCCAATATTGGCAACACAGGATTCGGCTGTTTCTTCGGCAAGTTGGAGCATTTCAGGCGAAAAGAGGGGCAGGGGATCTACGAGTTGGTTGATCGGGCGGGTTTTAAATGGTGGTGTTTCAGTGGTAATGCCGGTAATATAACCTATCAGTTGCCTTCCCTGGACCGGTACGACGACTCTACAGCCTCTTGCCGGCATGGCCTGAGCGTTCGGAAGATGATAGGTCAGAGTTCCTTCGCCAATAGGTTGTGAAAAAGAGACTTCAAGGTAAATCATTAATTGGATTTTTCATTCAGTTTATAATAACAGCTATCGGCAAGATATTGGCAGAATCTTTGTAACGAGCTTTGCCCCGGTAGGTTGGGTAAAAGTCTTTGACTGTATTTATCGGCAAAAAATATGTTGCCCTTGCAGGGCCAGGCAATTATTCTGTGTGAATTGCGGGTTTTCGGCGGGCAACTTTCTTTGCAGGGGACATCGATAAAGTAATTAACTATAATAGATTTGCTGTTTTTTTCTTCATTTTCGTTATGAGACTGAACAGAAAAGCTTTTGTAATTATTATGGTTTATCAATCTAATTTGCAGAGCGGCATCTTTTTCCATTGAGGGGGTGAATCCATTGTGGCTTAGCAAGTTGTAAAAAAGATTTAAATGCTTTTGAATGGTTTCGTTTTCAATGGTTGCATCGTTTATAATATTGCACTTTGCATTGTTCAAGCTATTAACTCCGGCAAGCATACGCAAGGCGTTTGAGAAAAACTTTTGAAAAACCTTGCCGGGTTTGAGATTTAATTCAGAAAAGTGAAAAAAGCGGAAATTATTAAAAAGAAACTTTTGATAGTCAAATTTATCAGACTTTTGCGAGGAAATTACCGCAAAGAGTCTGGTTTTCTTTTTTATGAAAGTGTAAATCTCATTGAGCTCTTGTTGTTGTAATAATTTTTCAAGGCTTTCAAAGGAAGGGTCGAGCATAACCGTAAGATCAAAAGGATGTTTTGATCTGCACCAGCCGGGCGGGATCTCTGAATAGGGGCGATGGCCGGTGATTTCTTTGATTGGAGTTGTTGAAACCCATTCGCCGGATGCATCAGGCAGAGCAAAAAAAACATCGCAACCGGCATGACGAAAAAGCATCGCCAGTTCACAAGACATGGCACTGGCAATGCTCTTTGAAGTAACTATCAGTATGCGGCTTTTATTTTTTGCCTTTTTCCTGGACCTCAACTTCAAGGGCTCCTGATGCAATTTCTTCCATTGCAATTTTTACCTGATTTTCATCGTAATCTTCTACAAGACGTTTTTTGCCGTCAACCAGCATTTTGACGCGGTTAGAAATTGCGAGAACGGCATCGTATTTGTTGGGTATTTTGTTGGTAATTTCTGATCTAGAGCGAAATTTCATTCTTCAACCTCCGTTGAGTCCATATCTGAAGTATCTTCATGACTTTCATGAACCACTTTTTTTCCAAGCATTCGCATTGCTGCGGTTTCAGGATTGATCGCCGATAAAATAACATGATTTGAGTCAGTTACAACAATGGCTCTTGTTTTTCTGCCATAGGTGGCGTCTATAAGGCGGCCCTGTTCTTTGGCATCTTCTTTGAGTCGTTTTATTGGTGCGGAACCGGGGCCAACGATTGCAACTATTCTTTCAGATACAACCACATTTCCAAAACCAATATTCAGCAGTTGGGATTTCATTTTCTGCTCCTATTCAATGTTCTGGGCTTGTTCGCGAATCTTTTCAAGCTCACATTTAATATCGATTGCCAGTTGGGAAACCCCCACATCACTAATCTTGCTGCTGAGAGTGTTGGCTTCACGGTTTAGTTCCTGAACAATAAAATCAAGACGTCTGCCTACCGGCTTGTCTGACGTAAGTATATTGTTAAATTCTTTAAGATGGCTGTTCAGCCTTATAAGCTCTTCGCTTACATCTGTTTTATCAACCCAGATTGCAATTTCAGTATTAAGTCGATTTTCGTCGACATCGGCCTTCTGGGCCAGGTCAGTGATTCTCTGGGTGAACTTTTCAATAAAAACCTTTTTGAATTCAGGTATTTGTTTTTCAATTTCTGCAACAATTCGGGCAAGATTCTGACACCTCTGGTTAAGGTCATCGGCAAGATTCTGCCCTTCACGTTTTCGTGAATCGATAAATTTTTCCAGTGCTTCTTTTACGACCGGCTGAATTCGTTTCCACATTCTGTCATTGTCGATTACTTTTGAATCTACTTTCATGACTCCGGGTAAAGAAAGAAGTCCATCGAGTTGAAGTGGCAAAGGCGTTTTGTTTTCGCCGGAAAGTTCAGTGTTTAGACTTATTAGTCTTTCTAACAGCGGACGATTGATGATTACATCTTGACTTGGGTTGTAATCTACCACTTCAAGGTAAAGGTGGATTTTTCCACGAGAGGCGTTATTGCTTATCTGTTTGCGCAACAGTCCATCGAGCCAGTTAAAACCATAGGGTAGATGGAGATCGATGTTAAGAAATCGGTTGTTGACCGACTTCAGCTCGACGCTGATGCGCCCAGCTTCATCAGTAAATGCTGCACGTCCAAAACCGGTTAGACTTGAAATCATAGACCGTGATTATATCGTACAACTTAAAAACTATCAACAATTATTAAAATTACCCCAGTAATTATCCATTTGTTTGTATAAACCGTTTCAAGACATTTAGATTGCTTCGTCGTTCTGCTTCGCATAAAGCTACGCAGAACTCCTCGCAATGACAATTTGTGGCTGTCATTGCGAGCGAAGCAATCTTTGATATGCTCAAATTTAGTACATAACAAAAAATACAAAAATGTCTTGAAACTCGCTAATATTACTAAATGGATAATTACTAAAATTTTCCAGGTTTTTAGGAAAAAAAATGAATGAAGTGAAATTGTAACTTGCAAATAAAAAATTAAAATGTAAAATTTGATGAGGTATGGGAAATAAAGATATAAAATTATTTGACAGTCATTGTCATTTAGACAGATTCCCGGGAGAGGAAAAAATCGGGGGATTGATTTCGGCAGCAGAAGATGCCGGCATTGAAAATTTTCTTGTGCCCGGCGTTACCGGGTTTCCGGCACGAATAGTTGAACTGGCGGAGTTCTCGCAGGTAACAATAGGCTGGGGGGTTCATCCGGTTTTTTCAGAAAACTTTTATGAGAACTGTTGCGATGAAATAGCGCAGGCCTTAAAAAAATCTTTTTGCAAGGTTATAGGTGAGTGTGGTCTTGATCGCAGAGCACCGGTTAAATTTGACAAGCAGGTAGCGGCTTTCCAATGGCAGATCGATCTTGCCAGAGATACTGGTAAGCCTTTGATCATACATCTTGTCGGCCATTACGAAAAAGCTTTGGCAATGTTAAAAGAAGCTGCTTCTGATTTAACAATTGTAATGCATTCGTTTGCAGCTTCACCTGAATTAGCTGAGCGCTTTTTAGAGCTTGGAGCCTATATCTCATTTTCCGGATCTATTTTTCGTAAAAATGCAGACACAGTAAAGCGGCTGGTCAATCTTGTGCCGAACAATCGACTTCTTATAGAGACCGACAGCCCGGATCAAAAGCCGGCCTTCTGGCCGGGAAAGCTGAATGAACCTGCCTGCCTCGAGGAAATTGCAGCAAGAATTGCAGAATATAAAACAATAAGTGTTGAAAAACTGAGTCAAATAACATATAAAAATGCACATGAGCTTTTCATCGGATAAAAGATTTCAGCGCACCGGCCTGTTATTGGGAAACGAGGGGCTGGAACGACTCAAAAATTCACATGTAGCAGTTTTCGGGCTCGGGGGCGTGGGGTCTTATGCGGCCGAGAGCCTTGCCAGAAGCTGTGTGGGTAAATTGACCATAATTGATTTTGACAGCGTCGGCATTACCAATATAAACCGGCAGAATATAGCTTTAACCAATACGATAGGCGAAGACAAAACCAGGGTAATGTCTGAGCGGATCGCTCTGATTAATCCGGAATGCTCTATCGATGCTCGCAAGGTATTTTTTTCCGAAGATAACAGCGCAGAGCTATTGAAAACTGAGTTCGATGCGGTAATAGATGCGATAGATTCTTTTAACCCAAAAATTCATCTCATAGTTGAGTCGGTTAGAAAGAAACTTGCTTTGTTCTCTGCCATGGGAGCTGCGGGAAAGCTTGACCCGAGCATGATACGAACCGGCGATATTTCCAGGTCTACAATTTGCCCCCTGGCCAAGAGGGTTAGAAAACGCTTGAGGGCCTTCGATATAACAACCGGTTTTAAAGTAGTTTACTCGATCGAGCCACCGGTTTTACCCTTTTCTCCTGACCTCATCGAAAGTGATATGAAGGAATTTTCTCTAAAAAGAGGAAGAGAAAGAATGATTCAATCTTCGATAAGTCATTTGCCTGCTATTTTCGGGCTTACTCTCGCGGGAATGGTAATACAGCATCTGACTGGCTTTGAAACTGCCAGGCAAACTCCGGCAGGAGAAAGAAAAAAAGGCACCAGCTATTTCGATTTTGCCTGAGTTAATCGCTGAAAAGGTGTAAAAATAGCTCGGCAGGTATGTTCTGGGGCCTGGCTTTTTCTTCGATTTTCAGTTTGGCAAAGCGTGCCTGCCAGTCGATATTGTTAAACTTCTTTTTCAGAAGGGGTAAAACCATTTTGCGACGCTGAGAGAAAAGCAGAGAAATTTTCTTTAAAACTGTAAGGCGGTTATTTTTTTGTTGCTGGTCAAGCTTCAGAGGCTCAAGAATGAGTATCTGGCTGTTTACTTTTGGTTGGGGAGCAAAAGATGCCGGCGAAAATACCGAGCCGGTTGAAGATTCGGCAAATAATTTCACAAAAACCGAAATATAGCTGTAATCTTTATCGTTTACTTTTGCAGCGGCTTTTTTAGCCACTTCTTCCTGAAGGAGAAAAACAAGCTTTTCTGCCTGGGGGCCGCTTTCAAGTATTTTTTTTATGATAGCTGTTCCGCAATAATAGGGAAGGTTGCCGCAGATCAGCAGGGGCCCTTTTGCGTCAGGAAGGTTTGTAGAAGAAACCTTGAGAAAATCAGACCAGATTATATTTGCCTGAGGAAATTGTTCCTCCAGAAATGGCTTCATTCGTTTGTCAATTTCAAAAAGGGTTAAGTCTGCTTCGGTTTCGGCAAGTTTTTCGGTAAGCTTGCCTGTGCCTGGCCCGATTTCCCAGATTTCATTTTGACTCGATGCGTCGAGAAGCTGAACCATCTCAGCGGGGATTCTGTCGTCGATACAAAAGTTCTGGCCCAGAGATTTTTTTGCTTTTATTGGTTGTTTGTTGTTACTGATCAAGGTTGTCTTTCCAGAAGTCGTCAAAATCATAGTCACGACTTACTTTTTCATCTTTCAGAATGGTAAAATACTCGGGTCTTAATGCTTTTTTTAAAGAATTACCGCTAACCGGTTTGATGACCTTAATCTGGATTGCGCGGTGGGCGAGGTTTATATCTATAATATCTCCTGCTGCTACCTCGCTGGTAACTTTTGCCGTGGAATTGTTTATTTTTACCAGGCCGCGGCGGCAAGCTTCTGTAGCAAGTGTTCTGCGCTTAATTATTCCAGTGACTTTTAAATATTTATCAAGTCTCATGCTTTCTGCTCCAAAGTAAATCTGGCGCATTATAACATAATTAAAAAGAGGCTGTCCGATGGACAGCCTCTTTTAGTTATTAGCAGTTGCCAGAGTTAGATTTCTTCTATGGTCTGGGGGTGTCTTATTACATAAGCTTTGTTTTGAAGGCCTTTTATAAATGACATCCATGCTTCTTCCTGTATTTTCTGCCCTAATTCTTTCTTAATGGTGGAAACAACCTGAGGAGTTAATTCTGCTTTCGAACCGGGAATTTCTTCAGAGTTCAAATAGGCTACTACAAATCCATAAGGAGTTTTTACAGGTTCGGTAAATTCGCCTTTTTCGAGTTGCCATACAGCTTTTTCCAGGTTCTTAGAGAGCTGACCTTTCTTAACTGGTGGAATCAGACCGCCGCGTTGTGCTGATCCGGAATCGATAGAAAATTTCTTGGCCAGCAGAGCAAAGATTTCGCCTTTTTTGAGGCGCTGGTAAACTTCTTCAGCGGTGGCTTTGTCACTGCAGACAATTTGTCTTATTTCTCTTTTTGCAGGTTTGGCAAATTGTTCGCGGTTTTCTTCGAAATATTCCTGGATATCTTTTTGAGAAGGCTGTAGAGTAACCCATTTTTTCAGCTTGTCTTTGATTTCTTCGAACTCTTCGTATCTGTTGCCTTGATAATCGGTAACTTCAATGAAATGGTAACCAATATCCGATCCAACCGGACCAGCTATCTTGCCTTCGTATTCATTGTTTTTAACTAGTTTCATAAGTGTTTTATGCACTTCGGGCAGGTAGGTTCTTCCATCTTCGGAAAACATTCCCGCTGCATCTGATAGAGCATAGCTGGAAAAACCGGGATTTGCAGAGATCGGTAAATCTTCAAAGCTTACTTTGGCTTCGCTTTCTTCACCGGCTTTATAGGTTTGAGCAAGAAACTCTACTCCGGCATCGGGATAATTACTTCTAAGCTTTTGCGCAGTTTCCTTCGCGAGTTCCCTTTGCGCTTCTTCTTCCAGGATATTGTGAATTTTAGCCTTCAAGCTGGGCGTCAGACTTAGTTGGACTGGTTCAAGAATTTCGTGCAGAACAAACAGGTGCAGACCTTTGCCGGTTCTAATTACTTTTGATACCTGACCTTCCTGCATGGTGAACAGGCTTGCCTCTATTTCTGGAGCTATGCTGACGCCATCTTCAGATATTTCTTCGGCGAGAATTTTTTTCTGAGATTCGGAATAGTCGTCTGTAATTTTGCCTTTGAAGAAAACCGGTAATTTCCCGTCGTTTTTACGTGAAGCTCCCATTGAATGAAGTTTAACCAGATTTTTAATATTGTCGGTTTTATAGATAAGCTTTTGACGAGCGTTTCCTAAGTCGTTTTCTGCTTTAATATCAGCCATTTCCTGCTTATATTCAGTAACAATTTCAGGTCTGACTTCGTCGAGTTTTTTAACTTTTTGAGGTATTTTTTCTTCTACTTTGATTATGTGATAACCAAATTGTGATTTAACCGGGTCGGTGATTTCACCAACATTAGTAGAAAAAGCAACTTCTTCGAATGGTTTTACCATTGCTCCGCGGGCAAATGCTCCAAGGTCGCCGCCTTTTTTGGCAGATCCGGTGTCTTGTGAGTGAGCTTCTGCCATTTTGGCAAAGTCTTTTCCATTGTTAATTTCTTCCAGAATCTCTTCGCTTTCTTTTTTTGCTGCGGCAAAAGCGTCTTCTTCATTGAATGCAGAGTCGATGGCGAAATTGGCCGATACATTACCACTTTTAACGATTAATTCCTGTGGAATAGCATCTTTATCTAACAGAATTGAAACTTTGCCTGAAGCTGTTGCTTTGGTTGCTCCGGTAATAGGTAGCTCGAGAGCATTTTCGGTGTTTTCCTGAGAAGCAGTGGTCGGATAGAAAATTTTCCCGTTCTGAGTTTCGATGGCAAAAGAGTCATAGCCGATGTCAGAAGAGGTGTTAAGCTTGGATATTCCGGCTTCGAAGCTTACTAGAAGAGCGTCTTCCATTACTTCTTTTTCGAAATTGCGTAGATTTATGCTGAAACCCGGGAGATCTTTGTCAAAACTGTTACGGGGTTTAATCAAAATGTGGCGGGCACGAACTTTTTCCGGCTCTTTGTACTTGTCAAGGTTCTGTGAGTATCGGCGTCGAATTTCTCGATCAGAAACCTCAATAGCATTCAGGTAAGTCGGTGTTTGAGGATCTATATAGATATGGGATACGGAAAGACGTTTTGAACTGACAAAATCCTGACGATGATTATCAAAATAATCTTTCACCTCTTCGTCACTGATTTTTATTTCACCTGTAAAATCAGCGGGAGAAATCAGGAGATGATTAAAGGATATCTGGTCGTCAAGTTTAAATCTTGCCTTGTTTTGTTCATAGTAACTTTTTAGAAAGTTTTCAGTTGCACTTGCCGGGGGCACAGGCTTAACAACAGTTTGAGCAACTGCCTGCATTGTGACCTGCTTGAGTCGTTTCTGTCCCCATTCAAGTGGCGTAAGGCCCTGGCGTCTAAGTTCTCTTTGAAACTCGGTGGGAGAAATCTGCTGCATGTCGCGTTCAACTATGGCTTGTGCAGTAGTCTGGGGTTTAATATTATTAGCTTGAGCGAATAAATCTACCAGATTCATAGTTATAAGAGTTTCAAGGGCTTTTTCTTTGATCATTTTGCTGTAAAACCCTTTAATGCCTTCAGGCATTTGGGCAAGCTGCTGATACTGGGGCGAGTCTTTGACTGATTGCCATAGGGATTTAACATCAATAGTGGTAGTTAAAGATGCCGTCCGGGTTGGGTAAGAGATATGAGCTACCGGTAAATTCAATTTTCCCTGGAGGTTGCTTGGAATAGCATTTTCCTGGGCTGCAGCTCTTTTTTCTGCTTCTTTTGCCAGTTTTTCTCTTTCTTTCTGGCGCGAAACCGCTCTGCTTGTTCCGTAGCCAATAACGAAAATAGAACTAACAAATAGAATTACAGTTGTCCAGATGATCTCTTTGATATGCAGTCTGAGCCATCTCATAGACATGAAACTTGCTTTGGCCATTATGCCGTCACCTCTTCAATCTTTCTTAGTATCCAGCTGAGAATTAAAGTTAATACAAAAAGACTAGTTCTCAGAGATGGTGGATTATATCACCGGTTCATAAGGCATGTCAAAAAGGAATTTAGTATTTAAATTTGACAGGTTTGATTTCTATTGTTATTATTATTTCAATCTAACTCAATTATTAGGTTAATAAGTATAGGAGGATTGAGTATGAAATTATTTATCAGTTTAATGGTTGTCTTTATGATGTTGGGCTTTGTTTCAGCACCAGCTATGGCGTGTGATCACGATTGCGGCAATTGCCCGGATGGTGATACCTGCTCAGGTCCTGCCGATGACGGCGAAGCCGGCCCCTCAGATGACGGTGATCAGGGTGATGATGATGGTCATGGCGGATGCGACGGCGATTCCTGCCACATCTAATTACAATAAAAAATAAAATGAAATTTTGCCCCGGCTTTTATGCCGGGGTTTTCAATTAATAATGAGTGTAGTCAGGTCTTTTTTTTCACTTTCGTCGTTAACAATCTTGTCGAGAATCAGCGGCTTCGTTAAGGTAGCCGCTTTTGCTGCGTTCTACGGCCGGTCGGCTGAAGCAGATATGTTTCTTGCGGTCATGATTCTGCCTGATTTACTCTACAGGTTTTTAAGTGAAGGCCTGGTTTCAAGTGCGTCAGTACCCCTTTTTGTAGAGCTTGGCAAGCAGAAAAAAAAGCTGGAGGATTCATTAACTACCATTTTTTTTATTGCTTTGGCGGCCAGCGGGCTGGTTTCTTTGTTGCTGATTTTTTACGCTCAAGAGTGCTGTCAGTTTTTCACCCCGGGATTCAGCCAGGGAAGTCTGGAGCGAATGACCCAGCTTTGGAAGATAATTTCCATATATCTGGTAACCGGAACTCTAGGTGGTGTGCTTACTTCATTTTTAAATGCCCGCAACATTTTTGCTTTGCCCGCAGTCGGACCATTGCTGGTTAATGCCTCGATTATAGCCGGTATTTTTGTTGTTCAGGGCGGCGCAGTTGTAAAAATAGCGTTGGCAGTCGTTGTTGGCTCATTTTTGCAGCTTGGCTGGCTGATATTTCTCATTAAAAAAGAAGGATACAAACTTTCACTTTTTTCTTTTAAAGCTTTTCGCGGACAAATCGCTTTGAAATTTTTAAAATCGGTTTTTCCGGTTGCTGCATGGATATCTGTATTACCTTTTATTCCAATTTATGAGAGATACCTTTTGTCGATGGAGCCAGTCGGGTCGGTTGCCGCGTTAAATTACATCGAGAAACTTTTTAATCTTCCCCTTGGAATTTTATCGATTTCTCTGGCAAGGGTTATTTTGCCTGAGCTAAGCCGACTTGAAGGGGATAGACGGCAGAAATTTTTGCTAATGACTTTATCGTTGGCTACTCTGGTTATAGTTCCGGTTGTGTTGGCGGCGAACACTTTTTCAGAGGCAATAGTTGCAGTAGTATTCAAGCGGGGTAGCTTTTCTCAGGCAGACACAACAGTTGCTGCAGGCTTATTTGCAAGTTATTCCTATGCACTTTTGCCAACAACGCTTTGCATGTTGTTAAATCGTGGTTTTTTTGCTGCCCGGCGATATTTTATTCCATTTTTTGCCGGGCTTACAGCAGCATGCACTCAATTTTATCTTGGTCGCACTCTGGTTGAAAAATATGGGGTCAGAGGAATTGGTTATGCAGCGGCGGCAGCTTTTTCAGTGCAGCTGATAGTGCTTTTAACAGCCGAATATAAAGGAACGCTGCAAACCAACAAAGATTTAAGCGTAACAGACTGAATGCTTAAAACCAGGTAATCCGCTTCAGAAAAGAAAATTCCTCACACCAAGTCGCAAAGCCACAAAGAAAATAACCACAGAGGAAGGCAGGAAATCTCGCAAAGATCGCAAAGGGCGCAGAGAAAAATTAGAAAAAGATTAAAGCAAGCCAAAGAAAATATTAAAGATAGAAGAGAAAGCCGGGCGGTGAAACCGCCGGCTATTTGTCCACAGGACAAATCCTGGCTGAAAAAGATTAAAAAATCAACTCTGTGCCCTCGGTGGCCTCAGTGGTTTAAATTCTATATTTGACAGAAAGAAATAAAACCAGAACTTTTTGTAACCAGCTAATAATGATTGACCGAGAATTACTAATATTACTAAATGGATAATTGCTGACTCAGTGCATGAATTCATTTGAAGTCATAATTTTCTGAGTTTTAATGAAATCTTCTTTGTCGCTTTCCGGCAAAAATACGCTTCCGGCAAAACCTTCTATGTTGTTAAAAATATATGAATGCTCATCGCCGTGTTTTTGCATCTGCCATTTTTCGCTGTTTTGAGCGACAAGAGTAAAGTTATCGGGCACCACAACCTTAATGGCCACTTTGCCAAATTCAAGAGGGAAAACACCCCACTTAGACGCAACTGGACCAACCATAAATCTGCGGCCAAAATTTTCCCGGTCAAATAATTTCATTAATCCGCTCAGGTCAAACTTTTTGCCTTTTTTCTTTTTCTTGCTGTTGTCGTATTCTTCGCGCAAAGACTTTCGTATATTGTCTACACTATATTTGATGTTTGTTTTTGCGCTGATTTCGAAAGAGATCTCTTTGTCGCTTTCAAGGGTAAATTTATGTCTCGGTGATTTGCGGTTATAACCAATCGAGCGACCGTTTACTTTTAATCTGATCTGATTGTTGGAAGTTGGATAAAGAACTCGAAATTTGACGGAGCTTTTTATCGTTTTTGCACTACGATTTCGAATACTCAGCTTAATATTTGTTTCTGCAGTGTCGTTGTAAATTCTTGCAGATGCATTACAATCGGTAACAATAAAATTGGAAGAAAAACCTTTTTCGAGGATAATCTCGGGAAACCTGGGGAGCATATTTCGGGTGGCAGCGTTGACCTGTGAGGTGGTGATAATAATAGATAAAATTGTAAATAAAAGATATATCTTAAAAGAGAAATTTGAGAACTTGTTCATAAAATAATTTAGCCTCCTGCTTTTTGCAGTGTGTTAGATTATATTAGTTAAATAGAGAAAATGTCAAAGTTAAGATAAATAACCCCGGTATCGCTATCGGAATCGGAATCGGTTATCGCATCCAGGATTTAAGACAAATCGATAAGCGACTAAGATACCAAACCCGAATAGCTGAAAATATGACTCAGATAGAAAAAATAGAAAGGTGTCGACGTGAAAAATAACAGTATATATGCAGATCTTCATGTTCACAGTTCAGCTTCTGATGGAACTTATAGCCCTGAAGAATTAGTCCAGAAGTCAGTAAAAGAGGGATTGCCGGTTTTGGCAATTACAGATCACGATACGATCAGCGGAGTAAAAAGAGCTCGAATTCAAGCTGAAAATGAAGAGTGTGAAGTGGTCGCCGGCATAGAGCTTTCTTGCGGCTGGGAAGGCAGAGAAGCTTCTATTCATGTTCTGGGTTTATTTATAGATGACACCTCACCCGAGCTGTTGGCTTTACTCGAGCGCCAGAAAAATTTCCGCTATCTGAGGGCTTTAAAAATACTCGAACTGCTTACGAGTCAGGGTCTTGATATGTCTGATTTGAAGCATGAGTTTGAAACAAATCGGGAAAAAGTTCTTGGCAGACCTCATGTCGCAAGATACCTGCTCGAAAAAGGCTATACTAATAATTTTCAGCAGGCTTTTGGACAATATCTAGGCAGAGGTTGCCCGGCTTATGTGCCAAAAGATCATGTCGATCCCGAATCGGGAATCGAGATTATCAAGAAAGCCGGTGGAATAGCAATTCTTGCTCACCCAGGTCTGATCCCTGACTGGGAACCGGTCTGGGAAAAAATAAAAGATATGCCATGGGATGGTTTTGAAACTTATTATTCAGAACACTCAAATTCGCAGGTAAAGAAATTTGAGGCAATTGTTGGAGAAAAAAAATGGATATCAACCGGCGGAAGCGATTTTCATGGTGACTACGGAAAACACCGGAACCGCCTGGGAAAATACGGCCTTAACCGTTATCAGTATGAGAGTTTGATTGAGTGGTATAAAAACAGAGAAGGGTAGAGCGGCAACTGTTCTGATTTATTTGGAATCTTTAATCGGGAAGACAATTTTGAAGGTTGTACCTTTGTTTACCTGGCTTGAAACACTAATCGAGCCTTTAAGAAGCTGAACAATCCGGTAAGAGACTGCGAGGCCAAGCCCTGTGCCATGCCAGTCTCTTTTGGTTGTAAAAAAGGGATCGAAAATTTGTTCGATCTGGTCTTCGGGAATACCGCAGCCCGTATCGGAAATTTTTATAGCTAACGAAGATTTCGGGGTTTCAACTTCTGAAAGTTCGACTTTTATGCTGCCGCTTCCTGAGATTGCCTGAGAGGAATTGAGCAGCAGGTTGAGAATAAGTTGTTGAAATTGATTTTTACTGCCTTCTATTTTTGGATTGAGGTTGTTGGTTTCAAAATTCAGCTCAACTTGTTCGTTATCTCTCTGGTAACGAAGTAATTTCAAAGTTTCATCGATAACGGGAACAATCGCAAAAGAAGAACCTTGTTCATAACGTTCCTGGCGTGAAAATACCCTTAAATCATCTATAATACGAGATATTCTGTTGATGTTATTCAAGATGAGCTCCAATAATTCATCTTTTTTGTTTTTATCAATAGAATCTTTTTTCAATATATGTATGGCATTGGAAATCCCCGCCAGCGGGTTATTTATTTCATGAGCTATACCGGCTGTAAGGATGCCGAGGGAATTAATTTTTTCCGCTCTTGAAATTACCTTTTCCATATTGTGTTTCTCGGTAACATCGCGAATAACGACCTGAAAAAGAGACCCCTTTGAACTTGGGCTTTCAGAGGGGATTCCTCTAATTTCCAGAATTATGTTGTGACCCTTATGGGTTGAAAATGAAAATGTTCGAGTGACAATCAAGCCGGTTGTTTTTACTTTTTCAAGCAGAGTGGCAATTTCAACAAAAAGCATCGAAGAGGATTTCAATGATTCGAGGGATTGTCCGATTTGAACATTGCTGACTTTTCCGGGAAGAATAGATTCGAATCTGCGATTGACGAAAAGAAGTTTTTCATCGGGTGAAAAGAGCATTATCGCATCGGGAGAATGCTCGATTAACTGCCTGTAGCGACGTTCAGAGATTTCGAGATCTCTGGTAAGCATATCGATTCGCAGATGCGATTCAATACGAGCCAGAAGTTCACTGCTGGAAAAAGGTTTAACAATGAAATCATTTGCGCCGGCCTGGAATCCCTCCAGCTTTTCTTCAAGTGACCCCTTTGCTGTAATAAAAATTACTTTTGTTGCCCTGGACTCTGCATTGGCGCGTATTTTGCGGCAAACTTCAAGCCCGTTAAGACGGGGCATCATTATATCCAACAGAACAAGGTTCGGTTTGTCTTCTGTGATCTTTTCAAGGCCTTCAATGCCGTCATAGGCCTGTCGAACCTCATAGCCGGACATGGCAAGCGTATCGTAAAGATAATCGCTGATGTCAGGCTCATCTTCGATTATGAGAATCTTGTTAAGAAGATTTCCATTGTCGGTTGAATTCATCAGAATAGGCTAGCCCCTAACAAACAGACTTAAAGTCTCCATATGAAAAGTTCCGGGAAACAAATCAAAAGAATGAATCTTTTCGAGTTTGTATCCGAGTGATCGGATAAATTTTGCATCACGTCTAAAGGTGGTTGGGTTGCATGAGAGATAGGTTATAACTTTAGGTTTGACTCCGGTGAGGCCCTTCAATACTCTGTTTGAAAGACCTGTCCGGGGTGGATTCACATGTATGGCGGCAATTACGCCTTTGGTAATCGGCGAATTAAAAATTGTTTCTGCTTTTCTGCAGATAAATTTTGTTCTTGAGTTGCTTCTGGTTTTTTGAAAGGCGATTGCATCCTGAAAAGATGGCTGGTTGGATTCGACGCCGATGACTTCATCAAACAAACTTTCCAGGAGAAAGGTCTGGGTTCCGCAGCCGCAATAAAGGTCGATGAACTTGCCTTTGTGGGGCATGGAACGATAAATAGAGATCAAAGTATATAAAATAGCTTCGGCGCCTTCAATATTGTTTTGAAAAAATGAACCGGTTGAAACGCGCCAGTTTTTTTTCATAAACCTGAACGGGGGTTTGTCTCTCAGCAGGGTTTGGTGATTGCCAAGGAAAGACTGCACTTCAAGCCTGCTCAAGGTGTCGTTCTCGTCAAAGAAGGAATTGAACTTTTTTAATTCAGGGGCTGTGGGTGCTTCTTTGAGATTGAATACGCAATGTTGTTGTTCGCCAAGGGTTCTTACCGTGATAGTTTCGCTTCTTTCCATCAATTCACGGTTTTCAGGGTTGTCAGCAAACTTTTGCAAAGTATCCAGCATGGCGAGGTTTTCTCTGCATTGGACTATACAGCCTTGCAGGGGTACTACATCATGCGAACGGAACTTATAATTTCCAAGAATCACTTTGTCGCCGTCAAAAGCAATTTTCAGCTCCATTTTGTTGCGATAATGTGTTGTTGGTAATGGTTCCATAGGATAAACCTGCCTGGGGCGCAGGGGTTTGATAATAAAGGCCAGAATATCTTCTTTTTCTCTTCTTTGTGCCTCCGGCATAAGGTGCAGCCAGTGACAACCTCCGCACTCGGGAAAGTTCGGGCAGGGAGATTCCATTCTATCCGGCGATTCTTTTAAAAGTTTAGTTATTTCGGCTCTTGAATAGTCTTTTTTTTCGTCGTTAATTTCTATTTCGGCTTCGTCGCCAGGGGCACCATAAGGTACAAACACAACTTTGCCATCAATATGAGTGAGTGAATCAATTCCATAAGTCATTTTTTCGATAGTTACTTTTTCCATTTTCATCCCCGTGGTAAAATAAAAGGGCGGCAGGCAAAGATTTTCAATGTCTGCCTGATTGGCGGGCACAATTCCTGACAATCAGCTTATAAATAGCTTATTTCGTCTTTCTTGTCAAACTCTGGAATATT
>JBNJGH010000017.1:0-45779 GCA_051747585.1 Candidatus Rifleibacteriota bacterium | reverse complement strand
TCCCGAATTGCGATGATTGTTCGGGTGTCGGAATCGATATCGTAATCGATAAAACAAGTTTAATCTGCAATGAAAGACTTCAGAAGACTCCTTGACCGAGAATTGCTGTCGCGCAATTTATGCTTTGAGTTTTTATTTCTTCTAAGTTATCATTAATAAATATATTTGCGTAAACAAGTAAGGAGTATATAGATGAAATTTTCAGGCAGATATTTTATTTTCGCAGTATTGATAAGTATTGTATGCTCAGCATCGCTGCTGGCAGGCAACTGGGTTTATCTGGCAAATGCCGATACTGTTTTTTCAATTGTGAAAAACAGTGACCACAGCGTTGAATCTTATACTCGCCTTGGTGATTATTTTATTCTTACCGGCGAAGATGTATTTGCAGAAAACCTTCAAAAATCTCCCGGCGTTGAATCTTTTCCAATGAGAGATGGCGAGAACCTCTATCTGATAACTTCAAAAGACCCTGCTATTTTGTCAGCAGTATTTCCGGGCGTCAGAACCGTCTGGGAGGACTATGGTCTTAGAGTAGTTATTGCCGGTGAAGTTGCAGGCAATAATCTTATGTCAAAGTCCTCAGCCTTTACAAAGGTTGAGCTTCTTGAAAAAAACACTACTATTTTAAGCGAAGAAATCATCTGCAAGGCAACTGCCAAGAACGTGCCCGATAACATGTCTGCTTTTATAAAACTTCTTGATATACAGGCATTTATGCAAGATCTGCAAACTATGGTCGATTTTAAAACTCGTTATTCTTATGTTGAGGGGGCGCAAAAAGCTATTGATTACTGTGCCGCTGAATTTACAAAACTTGGGATTAAGAGTGAACAGCAGGTTTTTAATATTGGCAGCAGCAGAGTTAACAACCTGGTTGCCACAGTAAAAGGCAGTAATGAAAAAGATTTTGGCCAGGTGCTGGTGGTTGGCCACCTTGACAGCACTTCGCCGAACCCGAGAAATGATGCCCCCGGAGCTGACGACAACGGCAGCGGTTCAGCCGGTGTTCTGGCAATTGCAAGAATGCTGAAAGCTTCCGGGCTGCAGACGGCAGCTACGGTTAAATTCATACTTTTCCTCGGTGAAGAACAGGGCTTGTATGGTTCTAAAGCTTATGTAAGAAACCTGAATGCGACAGACAAAAAGAACATTGTAGCAGTATTAAATCTTGATATGATCGGTTTTGACAAGCAACCGCCCCTGTCAGTGCTGCTTGAAACCAATTCATTTAACCGGCCAATGATAGAAAACATGCAGGATCTGGCACAAAAGCATACAGAGCTTTCAATCCGCACCAGTTTCAGTGCCTGGGGCTCTGACCATGCTCCCTTTCTCCAACAGAGAATTCCTGCGGTTCTTACTATCGAATCCGAGTTTTCCAGTAACCCCAACTACCACCAGACAACTGACCTGATTCCCACCATCAATCAGGAACTTTGTCAGGAAATACTGAAGCTGAATGCCGCTACCATGTATAAATACTCTTTTTCAGAAAAATGATTATTTGTAATGTCATAAGTCAAAGCAAAAAACAACTATAACAAATAAATGAACTTATCATACGACTTCGATTGGAGTCTCAAGGATATATCAAGAAAAAGAGCTTGTTGAATTGGAAAGCATAAAAATTATTTTAAAGGGAATGACCATAGGTTTTGCCAATATAATTCCCGGGGTATCAGGGGGTACCTTTGCATTTATTTTCGGAATTTACGATAGATTAACCGAAGCGATTGGCAATTTCTTTATCAATAAAGAGAAAAGGAAAGAATATTTCTTTTTTTTACTAAAGGTTTTTGCAGGAGCAGCCTTTTCAATACTGTTATTTGCAAAGGCTTTAACCTTTCTATTGGAGTATAGCCAGGTTTCAAGGCAAATAACCTATTTCTTTTTTATTGGCTTAATAGGTGGATCAATTCCATTTATTGTTAAGTCCCATAGTGATATGGGCATTAATTTTAAAAGAATATTGATTCTGCTTGTTGGGATCATTTTAATTTTACTTACGATAATGGTAAAAGGTGAATCCTCTGATAATATAGATCATAATTCTCCTATCAGGCTTCTATGGGTTTTCTCCTGTGGGCTTTTTTCCGGAGGAGCCATGATAATACCGGGTTTTTCAGGTTCTGCCTTAATGGTTTCCCTTGGCGAATATGAAAATATCGTAGGCCTTTATCTTGGCAATATTAAAGATTACATAATTCCAATCGTTTTTTTCAGTCTAGGTTGTTTTGCAGGCATTATTGCCTTCGCAAAAGCTGTGCAAATATGTTTCAGGAATTTTAAGGGAGAAACTCTTTATTTCATACTTGGTTTGATAGGAGCTTCTTTGATCCAGATTTTTTTTAAGACATCAGAAGGATTTGACTTTAATATTCTTCCAATGACTGGTGTTGTGTTAGCCCTGCTATTTGGTTTCTCCCTGGCCTATTTTACCAGCAAGATCAAACGCGAAACTACCGCTTAGGAATTTTATTGACAGACCCTCTGCTAAAATCATCGTCAAAAAGTTTAAAAGAATCTTGGCTTCAAAAAAATTGTTCTATGAGATCTTCTTGCAATTAAATTACCTGATGCATACCAAAACTAAGAAATGAAAAAATAATATTTTAAAATACATTCCAACTTTACAGTTCAAAAAAAAATTATTATGCTTAAAGAAACACTGGGGGTGTCTAAATGAAATTTAGAAATTTACTTTTACTACTGACTGTTGCAACTGGGCTTTGTGCTGTCCCTACTTTTGCGTCTGAAGGCGTCAAGGTTCTTGTAATTGACTCTGGAAGCGATTTTACTCATGACAGCTTAAAACCTCTTGCTTGTCCGAATAAGCTTGAATTAAATGGTAAAAAAGGTGTTGATGATGATGAAAACGGTTATGCCGATGATGTTTATGGTTGGAACTTTGTAGAAAACCATGCAAACCTGGTTAATCTTGGCGATACCCCACCCGAATATGACAGGGTTATCCGATGTATGGAGCTTCTGGGAATTCTTCAAGCCTACGGAAAAGAAGGAATGACCGCAGAAGAATTTAAATATCTTACAACAAACTATCAGGATCAGAAGTTCTGGCCCTGGGTTGAGTTTACAGGCGGTTGGGCGCATGGTACCCATTGTGCCGGCACTACAATGACCAATAACCAAAACGTAAGACTTAATGCAATTAAGCATATTCCAACCGGAAGCAGCCCTAAGCAGGAAATTGCAAAAGCGCTTTCATATGTCAATCATAAACTGCTTCACAGTAGCACCAGAGCAATTAATCCCGATGCAGATGCTGCTGCCAAGCCGCAGATGTCGCTTGATGCTTTAAAGGTTGCTTTCATTGACCTTGGAAAAAGCTACATACAGAAGATACAGGAAAAAGCAGAATATATTGGTTCTTTGAAACCAAGATTGATAAACTGTTCGTTTGGTTCGCCAAATAGTGCATTGGTTGGAATGATCAAGAAGAACATGGTTCAGAGTTGGGGTTTTGAAGATCCTACAGATACACAGGTTCAGGAAGTAGTTAACCTTTTTGTTACTCATGCTTTCCTGCCAAGAGATAAGGCCATGTTTGCCAAGGCTCCTAATGCACTTGTTTTTGTTGCCGCAGGTAATTCATCAGAAGATCTTGATCCTTTTGTTTCTTCTCCAAACGATGTCCCAATACCAAATAAAATTGTAATTGCCGCCACTGATGCAGATGAAAAAATTGCACCTTTCAGCTGCTATGGGAAAGAAAAAGTTGATGTTGCCGTTCCTGGTGTTAATATTTTTGCTACCTACCCTAATCAGGCAATGGGCTATATGTCAGGGACATCAATGGCTTGCCCTATGGCAGTAAATTACGCTGCTCAGGTTCTTGGAGTCAATCCGGAACTTTCACCGGTTGAACTCAAGGAAATTCTGATGGGTACAGTTGATAAAAAAGGCTGGCTCGCAGACAAGGTTAAATCTGGTGGCGTCATTAACGCTAATCGCGCGGTTTTTGCAGGAAAACTTGTTGCTGAGGGCAAATCAGTTAGCGCAGCTATTAAAGAAGCCTGTGAAAAAGTTCCAGATAACGTAAAAAAATCACTTAAAAAATCAAGACCTGATCTTAGCGATCCTATAGTAAAAGAACTTTATTTCTCAGTAATCAAATAAAACTCTCCCACAAAAAAGCCCCTGGCAACAGGGGCTTTTTTTAGTTTGTCATGATAAAAAAAGAATTTTGATTTTGTCTAACTTTAATAGATTTATTCTGAGGTTATAATATTCCTGATTTATAAGAAGAAATATAGATGTAAGGCTGTGAAAATGATATAATCCGAAGATCTCCCGGTATAGCTATTGCCTTGATTTTCAGTTTGAAACAAAAATAAGCAAATTAAAACCTTTTAAAAAGTTATGTAAACCCCAAATAATATGAAACATAAAATCAAACTACCAAAAATAGAATTTTCAATTTTAAAAGAAGTTTTACAATATCTCGCTCCAGACAAGAACAAGGAAGTCTGGCTCGTAGGCGGCAGCATTAGAGATCTGATTTCAGGCAATAAAAATCTTCCTGACCTCGATCTGGCGGTATCTTTCAATCCTCTGACTGTTGCCGATAAATACGCCCGGCGAAAAAAGGCTGGATTCGTGGTGCTGGACTCTGAACGTCAGGTTGTAAGGCTTGTAAAAACCATTGATTCTAAGCATTACACTATCGATATTGCAAGATTTCGGGCCCAAAATATCGAAGCCGATCTTAAGGCCAGAGATTTTACTATTAATGCCATGGCAGCAAGATTGCAGAAGAATCTCGAAAGCCCCGAGCTAAATTTGTTCGATCCCCTTAGAGGGTATGAGCATTTGAAAAATAAACAGGTTGTCCCCTGCTCTGATAACCTGTTTGCTGACGACCCGCTCAGGATTATGCGTGCATTCCGTTTTGCCGCATTGTTTGACGCAAAAATAGCACCGGATCTACTCAACAAAATTAAAAATGAAAGTTATCTTCTGGAAAAGGTCTCGGGAGAACGCATTCGCGATGAATTTTTTAAGGTGCTTTCGATTCCATTCAGTGCCGGTTGGATAAAAATTATGTCTGAAACTCGAGTTCTGGGAAAATTTTTACCTGAACTTGAAAAATGTAAAGATGTCGAACAAAACGAGTGGCACCATCTCGATGTTTTTGATCATACAATTTTAACCCTGGAAAACCTCGAAAAGCTTATTAATGCAAAAAATAATGAGTTACAAAAATGGTGGCCGGAATTTTTAGATTATCTCGATGAGTCTATTACACCTGGTCGCAGCTTTTGCCAGGCTTTAAAATTTGCCTGTTTGCTTCACGACATTGGCAAGCCTGTCTGTAAAAAGCTGAATAACGAAAATGATCGAATTGTTTTTCATGGCCATGAAATGGAAGGTGTTGAATTATCCAAAGAAATTATAGAGCGTCTGCGCCTGTCAGGAAATGAAAGAAACTTTCTGGCCAAAGTAATTAAAAACCACATGCGCCCCGGCGTTATACTGCAACAGGGAATTTCAGATAAGCGGTTATTTAAATTTTATACGGAAACCGGTCGTGATGGACTTGCAGTTTCTCTTCTTTCAATGGCCGACCGATATTCAGCACTTGGCAGTATGTCAGACGAAGATCTCGATGAATTTACCCGTGGCATTTTTTCAATCATGGATAAATTTTATCAGCAAAGAAAAAAGCCAAAGCGCCCTCCCCTGCTCAGCGGCAAAGATCTGATTAAAGAATTTAACCTTAAGCCCGGCCCCAAATTTCGGGAAATTTTAGAAGCAGTCGCCCAGGAACAATACACAGGTTTGCTTGAAGATCGAGAACAAGCCCTTGAGTTTGTTCGCAATAACTTTCTTCAAACAAATGGATAATTACTGCTCATTTATTCTAGAATTTGTTGTTAAATATAGATTTAGGTTATAATTTAGCGGGAGGGTTTATGGCAGTTTTAAATACAAAAAAAAGTAAAAATTTTACCTATTTTGATTATTGCAACTGGCCAGACAATAGACGAATAGAGCTTATTGAAGGTTGTGTTCATGACATGACTCCGGCGCCGGGAAGATTACATGCAAGCATTTCAAGAGAACTTTTTCTGATTTTTGCTGAATTTTTTAAGGAAAAAGACTGCGAATCATTCACTGCCCCTTTTGATGTCCGATTACCCGAAAATGACGAGTCAGACAATCAAATCCAAACTGTAGTTCAACCTGATATCCTTATTGTATGCGACGAAGAGAAACTCGACGAAAAGGGATGTCGGGGCGCTCCCGATCTGATAATCGAGATTTTATCGCCTTCAACTGCTTCTAAGGATTGTATCGTTAAACGTCGGCTTTATGAAAAACATAGAGTAAAAGAATACTGGACAGTCGACCCGGTCAACCGTATTACCACGGTTTATTTACTCGATAAAGATGGTTATTTTGGCAAAAGTCAGATTTACTCAGATGAAGATACAATCGAAGTAGGCATTTGTAAGGATCTTAAAGTAGAGATGTCCCTGGTTTTTCCAAATATAAAGAAAATCGTCGGCGAACCAGTCAACGAATACCGAATATAGATAATTTCGCTGATTTGATTAATTTTCGGTATTATTTTATACTACCAGTAGAAGCTATAAAAAGAACCGGGGTGAATTAATATGCCATGTAAAGATGGAACCGGCCCTGCATCTACCGGCGGAGGGCGACGAAACGATGGATTTCGACGACGTGGTTCCGGAGGCGGAACCGGAAGAATTGTTCTCCAATTTCTTCTGGATAACTGGAAACCAATTCTTGGTTTTGTTGCTACCACTCTTATCCCCTATACGCGCAGAAAGCTAAGGGAATTAAAAGGGGTTAAAAAGCCTGATGTAATAACCTACGACGAAAACAAGGAAATAAAGAAAATCGAATGACAACTAAGAGCAATGCTTATAAACATTTGTTTGGTCCCGTGCCTTCGCGACGATTTGGTCGGTCGTTGGGCATAGATCTTATTCCATTTAAAACCTGTTGTTACGACTGTATATTTTGTCAGCTTGGCCGAACAACGGCACTTAGTTTAAAGCGTGAGGAATATGTGCCGCTACAGGAAGTAATAGATGAATTCGATCACTGGGTTGAAAACAGTGGGCAGGCAGATCAAATTACTCTGGCAGGCTCAGGCGAACCCTCTCTTTATAAAGAGTTTGGAAAAGTAATTTCTCATATAAAGAGTAAAACCAAAATTCCAGTGGCAATTTTAACAAACGGTGCTGTTCTTCATGATCCTGAAGTTCGCAAGGCAGCAAAACAAGCCGATATTGTTAAAATTTCACTGAGTGCCTGGAACGAAGAAACTTTTCAACAAATTAACCGACCATGCAAAGGTTTAACATTTGATATGCTGGTTGAAGGCGAGATCGCATTCAGGAAAGAATTTATGAACAAATTATTCCTGGAAGTTTTTGTTATTGAAGGAATAAATTCAGAACCGCAACAAATTAAAAAAATTGCTGAAATCGTAAAGAAAATAAAGCCTGACATGGTACAGCTCAATACTGCGGTTCGTCCACCTGCCGAAAGCTTTGTTCAGCCGGTTGAAAAAGAAAAACTTGTGAAACTTGCAGAATTGTTTGAGCCGCAGGCCGAAATAATAGCTGCCTACAAAGCAGCTCCCGGCAGCCAGATCAAGGTTAACGAAAAAGAAATTTATGAAATGCTTTTGCGGCGGCCCTGCACTGCCAGACAGATATCAGATGTTTTTTCCATGCATATGAATGAGGTTTCCAAATATATCGGAAAACTTCTTGCTGAGAAAAAAATAAAATCAATTGAACGTAATAAGGAAATCTATTATTCTGCAGAATAATAATTTTGTGTTTAATCCCTTATAGCGGTAATTGATATTGACAAAACAGCAAAGATACCTTAAACTACTCGTTACTTATGATGGAAGTGCCTATTCTGGTTTTCAATTCCAGCCTGATCGAATAACGGTTCAGGGTGAGCTTGAAAGAGCTTTCAGAGTTATTACCAGAAAGCAGACACGAGCCATCGGATCCGGACGGACGGACGCCGGAGTTCATGCTCTTGAACAGGTTGTTCTGTTTAGAACAGGGTGTCCGATACCGCTTGACAAGTTAATCATAGGAATGAACGGTGCTTTACCCGGCTCTTTGCGAGTCAGTGGGGCAGAAGAAGTCGATGAAGACTTTCATCCACGCTTTTCGGCTAAGGGTAAGCATTACAGGTATCTTTTCCGGTTGATCGAAGAACCATCGCCGTTTCTGGAGAGGTTTTTCTGGCAAATTCAACCTGAACTCGATATTGAAAAAATGCAACTTGCAGCCAGAAATTTTGTTGGAGAACATGACTTTGCTTCTTTTGCAAAATCTCCGCAAAGATACGAAAGCACCGTCAGGCATATTCTTTCTGCCAGTGTTCAGCAAAAAGAAAGAGTCATCAGCTTTGATGTTGAAGGCACTGGATTTATGCATAATATGGTTCGCAATATGGCCAAAGCGCTGTATTTAATCGGGACCGAACAAATGGCAGGGGGATATATATACGAACTGTACCGAAATCAGAACAGAGAAAGCCTTGGTGCCCCTGCTCCACCTGGTGGTCTTTATCTGATGAAGGTCAAGTATTAACCGAACAGGAGGAAAATCGGTGAAGACGTTCCAACCAAAAAAATCTGATTTTACCCGTGAATGGGTTGTTGTTGACGCTAAAGACATGATCTTAGGGCGTTTAGCTTCTCAGGTTGCTGCCCGACTTCGTGGCAAGCACCAGCCTCACTTTGCTCCCCACCTTGATTGTGGCGACTTTGTAGTAATTGTTAATGCCGACAAAATTAAATTAACCGGCAGAAAGCATGATAACAAGATGCATTATTGGCATACTGGTTACCCTGGAGCAATTAGATCCAAAACCTATGGCCAGCTGCTTGAAGAAAAACCTGACCGAATGGTTTGGCTTGCAGTGAAAAGAATGCTTCCACGCAATAAGCTGAGAAAAAGATTCCTTCGTAAACTTAAAGTATACGCAGGTCCAGAGCATCCACACACCGCTCAGCAGCCAAAGAGCCTTAAGCTCGGTAAGTAAAGAAGGAGGAATAAGAAATGGCTGAAACTTATATCTGGGGAACTGGAAGAAGAAAAGCTGCTACTGCAAGAGTAAGAATTTGCCGTGGCGAAGGCAAGATTATTATAAATAATCGTCCTTTTGAAGATTATTTTCCAATTCCTTTAACAAGAAAAATTATTGTACAACCCCTTACCAATACAGAAACACTTGGTAAGTTCGATGTTTATGCAAATATTAAAGGCGGCGGCAGTACTGGTCAGGCCGGCGCTCTAAGACACGGTATTGCACGTGCATTAATCAAATTCAATTCTGAATTACGTGCTTCACTCAAGAAAGCCGGATACCTTACCAGAGATCCACGTGAAAAAGAAAGAAAAAAATTCGGCCTCAAAAAAGCAAGAAGAAGACCACAATTCTCAAAACGCTGATATACAAACAAAACACCCCTGTTTTGCAGGGGTGTTTTTTTCTTTAGTTGCAAATCAGTTTGTGATAGAAATATACCTATAGTGAGGTATAAAAAGGAATGAATGATAAACAATTGATCGATTCTGCAGTTGAAGCAAGCAAAATTGCATATGCTCCCTATTCCAATTTCAAGGTTGGAGCCGCATTGCTGACCGGTGACGGAGAAATAATAAAAGGTTGCAATGTGGAAAATGCCAGCTACGGTCTTTCTAACTGTGCAGAAAGAACGGCATTGTTTACGGCTTATGCCGCAGACAAAACAGATGTTAAAAAAATAGCAATATATGTAGATCGAAAAGATTTTACCCCACCCTGTGGCGCTTGTCGGCAGGTAATAAACGAGCTTGCACCCGAAGCCGAAATTCTGCTGATTAACCAGGATAAGCAGGTAAAAAAGACAGATATCGGCGAACTTTTGCCTTTAAGCTTTGGATCCGCAGATTTGAAAGGAAAATAAAATATGAATAAGCCGGAACCAGAAATTCCCAAAAGACTTATGAACAATCCAAGAACTCAGATTGTTCTTTTCATTCTGGCTGTTATATATATACTTTCACCCATAGATTTTATTCCGGATGCGATACCTGTAATTGGCTGGTTCGATGATATTACAGTCTTTTTCGCTGAATTAATCTCGTTTATGCTCTATTTAAAACAAAAACGGCAAAAAATGGAAGGAAAAAAAGATGGCAATCAAGAAAACAGTAGTCAGACATGAAATTCAGGTTGTCGGCTTTTATATCGGTGAAGATGAATATGCAGTAAATATCAGCAAGGTTCGCGAAATTTCTGCAATGATTGATATTCGTAAAGTTCCGAAATCGCCGCCTTTTGTTGAAGGGGTTATCAACCTTCGCGGAGAAATTGTACCTATAATTGATTTACGCAAAAGATTCGATCTTGAAATTAATAAAAATCTGCAATCGGCAAAGATTCTTATTGTTGAGCTTGGCAAGAATCAGGTTGGCATGATTGTAGACAATGTTTCTGAGGTTATGAAATTTTTCCAGGATGAAATAGAAAAAACTCCACCCATGTTCTCGGCAAGCATTGGCTCTCAGTATATTCAAGGGGTGGCAAAGCTCAATGAAAAGCTTATTATTCTGCTCGATGTCGAAAAGTTGCTTTCTTTCGAAGAGCAATCTGTTCTTAAAGATCTTAATTCCTGATGAACGCTGACAATACAGTTAAAGAGAAAAACCCTGGTTGCCTGCGAAGAATGATGGTGGGCCTTGGCTGCGGGTGCCTTTACCCGAGTATTATTCTGGTAATTATTGTTGCTATCAGCTGGTATAGCTTTGCAGAAATCTATAGAGGAATAACCGCCAAATTTGATTTAAATGAATTTTCAGGCTTGAAGCAGGAAGATTACTGGAGTTTACAGGAAAAAAGAATAGTTCTGCTCGAAAATGACAAGAAAAATATAGAACTAACGCCTGCAGAGCTTAATGCATTGCTTTCCCGTATTAATCTTGCACCTTATCAAGGGTTTTACCTGCATAGAATCAGGTTTTTGCCCCATAAAAACGAAGGCGTTCTTTTCTTAATCGGATCTGGTTTTTTTTTAAGATCAATGGTATTCAGCCTGGACATCAGCTTTGAAAATGAGGTTGAAATTGAGCAGATATATTTAAACGCCTGGAAAATACCAAATCCCGGGTTTTTCCATGATAAAATTAAAAACTGGCTGAAAAATTTATTGTCGCCCGATAAATCTTCTCTTTTAAGGGCATTTTACCAGAACGCCAACGACATTGAAGTAAGTTCAAACAGTATTATATTGCCTGCCTCTATTATCAGAGAACAGTAATTATTCATTTAGCATATCAAAGATTGCTTCGTCGTTCTGCTTCGCAGAACTCCTCGCAATGACATACCGTGTGCGGCCCCCTGAGCGGAGTCGAAGTGCCTGTGCTGAGCGAAGTCGAAGCGAAGCAATCTAAATGTCTTGAAGCAGTTTCTATAAACAAATGGATAATTACTGATCCAAAAGCAGCAGTTCTTTATTGAAATGTAAAAGATAATTTTTCAGATATGTATGGTTCCACTGGTGTTGAGAAACATTCTCACCAGATTGTCTACCGATAAGTATCCCTCTGTAAGGGTAAGGACGATCACTTGCAAAGTTTTTCACCCCTAGAATTGTAGTATAAAGGTTAATTTCCTTAACCCTGGCATTAAACCCTTCAATCATTGAAGGGAAACTCTCGGGTAAACCATGACTTAACCCAATTTCAAGTCTGAAAATAGTTTCATTATCAGTTTTATTTATCGGGTGAGCTATGAAACCTGCAGAAATTGCAAGAGGCAGTATTTCCTTACATATACCGGCAAGGGGCCAGGAAGTCAGTTTTTTTGCAGCTTTGAAATTTGTATCAGTTTCGCAGCAAAGTAGCAAAAGATTATTTGTATCGCTTACCTTATAAAGATTTCTAATAAAGTTTTTTTCATTGAAGTTAATGCTGTTATAGGTGTCAAAGAAAACTCCGGCAAAATCAACCATGGGAAGCATTCGTACTTTACCGATCAAGTCATAATAACCATAATCGCCAAAGCTGAATTCTTCATTTAAAGTTCTTATATGAATCATAAAAGAAATCCTGGTGTCGTTTTCCTGGGCAAGATTTGATAAGGCAAGAATTTCTTCAAATCCGGATACTACCGGTATAATGTTCTTCGCTGCGTAACCCAGTTCAGCTCTGGAAAATCCGGGAAGAAGAATTTTACAAAAATGATTGTTGGCAGGCAGCAGATCCTGTGGGTTTCTAGAGGCAATAATATTTATACCCGATCTAATGACATCTTCTTCTAAATACTGCCAGGATTTGTTTATAAAAGGTGGGGTAAGATCTATTACACAGTTTTCACGGTCAAGAGCCAGAAGATTTTTTCTGCAAATGTTCAGATCAACTTTAAGCCAGCTGGAAGCGCCCTTGTTTCGAATAAGATTAGAAATCATTCAGATTTTGCAGGTTGAGGCTCTGAAATGTTAACCGGTTTTTTTTCAGTCTTTTCGCTTAAAGATGAAGCTCTTACATCGTAACCCATTACTTCGCTACCCTTCTGGCAAATTCTATCATGCAGCATTTTCAAAATATCCATCTCGTTTTTACCTGCAGCAAGTTCAGCTTTAGTATCTATTGGATCGAGAAAATGAACCGACATTTTGGCGGGTCTTGGAAAAATAGTTCCGGGTGGTGTTAGCTTATGAGAATTGGCTATATAAGCCGGAATTAAAGGTAGCTTTTTTTTGAGGGCGAATTTAATTGCACCAGGCTTGAATTCGGCGACATAACCGTCTCGATTCCTTGTTCCTTCTGGGAAAAGCCCCAGATTGTAGCCATTATTAAGTATTCGCATAGTTGTTTTGATAGCTACTATATCGACTTTAGAGCGGTCAACCGGAAAGCATAAGACTTTGCGCAAATACCATCCTTTAACCGGGTTTTCAAAGGCTTCTTTTTTAACCATAATATAAAGTGGTCTGCGAACTGCGCCGCCCATAATAAACCCATCCAGTATCGATGCGTGATTAGCGACAGTTACAAATTGCTGATCCTGGGGAACTTTTTCCTTGTTGTGAATTTCCATGCGATTGTAGATTCTGAAAAACCAGAGGCTTAAAAACTGAGAGATATTATGCCAGGTCAAAGATGGGTCGGCTTCGGCAATAGGCCCTTCGTTGCCTCCCCTGCTGCCAAATAAAAACTTTAGACATCGGTATATTATGTAAACCAGTAATAAAATCGCCAGCCAGGGCAGCAAAATTGCCGCAACTGTGCCTGAAATAGAAATTACATCTTCAAAAAGACCAATTATAGGATTTGCTGTTCCACCTGTAGAAACGGTAGATGCTGCTCTGATTCCCATCTTTCCGGTGTGTACTGTTAACGTGGCTGTTTCGGCAAAAACTATAGCTACAAGAGAATAGAACCAATGAGCCGAGCCAGGAATTAGTGCATAAGTTAGAATTGCAGAAAAAATGATTTTGGCAGGAATATTAAGCCAATCTAAAAAGTTGTCTACTACCGGAATTTTGTCACCCAGCAATTCAAAAAATGCTGCTACCCCAAGGCATATTAAAACCGGGTCCTGGGCAAGAAATGCAAAAGATTCATTGATGTTGATTACCTGAGGAAAAAGTTTATAAATCAGCCCCAGAATTAAAGGCGGCAAAAAAGCTCTAAAGCCTGTAAGGGCAGCTAATGAGAGGCCGGTCATGACCGGTAATGCATATTCCATAATTTATTACCTGCTTAATTTTTCTCAGAGTATAATACACTTCCCCAGCTGCTGTAAACAACAGCTTTTTAGTTAGAAATTACGGTACTAATCAAAAAGTTTGCGGAAAATTTGTAGCTCTTTATTAGCTTCAAGGTGATTAAAAATTTTTTCGCTATCTTGAAATTTTTCGATATTTCTGATTCTTTTTTTTAACCATTCTATAATATGTGGATCGTTTTCCTGCAAAAGCTGCTTTTTTAAAACGACCAATGCAGCTTTATAGCGTTGAAAACGAATAGAAAGCAGATAAAGCCCGAGATTCATGTAATCGTAATCTAAAAAATCTTTGGCGGAACTGTTTATCTGTGCGAATCTGAGTCTCAGTTCGGCGTTCTGTAAAAATATTTTATTATTGGTAGTAGATCTGAACAGTTTATAGTCCAGGCTCAGATTTTCATAAGCTTTATCAACTAATTTTTTAAGAATTTTAATATCACTTTCGATCGGACTTGCATGCAAAATCGAGAAACTCAAAAAACATATTGTCAACAAAAGGCTCGTAAAGCTTTTCATGGTTTCAGAATAATTAAAATCCGCTTTAACAGCAAGAAAAAAGTCCGATATTCAACTTAATAAATATCGAACTATAAGTTTTTGCTGTTATTGCTATATTAGTTTTTAGTGCTGGAAATATTTGCCTTTATGGGATTCTGCGAAGACAAGCCACTGCGCAAAGTTTCTATTAACTGATGAGTCTGGGCTTTTTGCCCTGAATTCATAATAAACTCGAGGTTTCTGGCTGTCTCGCCGATTAATTTAGCTTCAGGTAAAGAGGCTGATTCTAAAGCTATTCCAAGGCGGTCAAGAAAGTCACTAAAACTCATATTGGCTTTTTCAAAGTCGTTAAGAGAATTCCAGACAAGATCGATGTGTTCTTTTTTCATAAATGAGTCCCCTCTATTTTTTTATTTTTTGTTAATTATATTATATCATTAATTTTTGTTATGATAAAACAAATTTTGACGGAGAATTTATGAAAAAAATTATGATCAATCTTGTACCCGGCCCAACCAGTGTTGAAGACAGAGTTTTAAAGAAAATGGCAATGAATTACGGTTCCGGAGACCTCGATCTGGAATTTCTTGAACTATACAATAAAACAGAGGAAAAATTGCAGAAAATTCTGGGCACCAAAAACCCTATTATAATTCAAACAGGAGAAGGAATGTGGGGGCTTTGGGGTGCACTAAAAAGCACGCTAAAACCCGGCGATAAAATTGTTGCTGTTTGCAATGGCATTTTCAGCTATGGTATTGCCGATATGGCTGAAAGTATCGGGGCTGATGTTTTAAGAGTCGAGCTTGATTACAATCAAACTTTGAACTCAACAGTGCCGCTTGAAGCAGCGGTTAAGAAGCATAACCCCTTAATGATAACCGCTGTACACTGTGAGACTCCAAGCGGAACTCTCAATCCTTTAAATTTAATAGCCCGGGTAAAAAAAGAGTTAAACGTTCCTCTGCTATGTGTTGACACTGTTGCCAGTTCAGGTGGATGCTTCGTAGAGGTTGACCAGAACCTGATCGATCTTTCCTTGAATGGAAGCCAGAAGGCTTTGTCTGCACCTCCGAGCATGAGTTTTGTATCGGTCAGCCCCAAAGCCTGGGAAAGAATCGAACAGGTTAACTATTCTGGTTACGATGCTTTTCTGCCTTTCAAAAATGCTCAAAAAGAATTCTATTTTCCCAATACTCCTTACTGGCATGGCATGGCGGCTCTCGAAGAAGCTGCTTCGATATTGCTCGATGAAGGCCTCGAAAATGTTTATGATAGACATAAAAAATGCATGGAATTCTGTCATAAACGCCTGCAGGAAATGAATCTTGAAATTTTTCCAGATGAAAAGGCCGTTTGCGCACCTACAGTTACGGCAGTGAAATTACCGGAAAATCATACCTGGGAACGCTTTAATCAATCCTGCCTCGATAAAGGACTTTGGATTACCGGAAGTTATGGCGAACTATCAGGGCACGTTTTCAGAATCGGCCACATGGGGAATCAAGCGAGAATTGAATTACTTAAATCCGGACTCGATATAATAGAAACCATTTTAAAAAATGAATAATAAACCTTTGATAGCCGCATATTATTATCCTGGTTGGCATAGTTGTAAAACAAGGGATGCAGCTTTTCCGGCAAAATGGTCGGAATGGGATCTTGTTTATAATGCCAGACCCCGCTTTCCCGACCACAATCAGCCAAAATTACCGCTCTGGGGCCCCGAAGATGAATCAGACCCCGAAATTTTCGACAAAAAAATTCTAACCGCCCGAAAATATGGTGTTGATGCTTTTGTATTTGCATTTTACTGGTCAAGGGGCAAAAGATTGCTTGAAAATGCTCTGAATACTGGTTTCTTGCAGAGCAAACATCAGCCGGGCTTTAAATTTGCATTGATGTGGGCTAATAGAATGCCGCGAAAAGTTATGCCCGTAAAGAATGAAGAACAAAGAGTTATCGATCCTTCAAGGCTGGTTTATACTGATCCGGAAGACTTCGTCAAATTCGTTGAATTTATTTCAGAGCGCTATTTGCTGCATGAGGATTATTTAAGAATTAATGGAGCCTGCTATTTAAGTATTTTTGATACAGCATTTTTTTTAAAGCAGTTAGGCATACAAAAAGCTGCAGAAGCAATTGAATCTGCCCGCAAGCTTTTAAAAGAAAAAGGCTTGTCATTACATTTAGCGGCAATCGATCCTATAGAACAGCATCGTTCGCTATTGCTCAAAACCGGTTTTGATTCTGTAACTCATTATGTGTTCCTTCCAGACTGGAAAGGCCCTTACCTTCAAAATTTCGATGATTATGCAAAATTACGAATTAAAGACTGGCAAATCTACCAGCCCGAAACCTCCTTGCCATATTTTCCATCGGTTTCACCAGGCTGGGATGCTAATCCGAGAGCGGCTGATTATGGCAAAGAAAAGCCGGGACGTTATCCCTGGTCGCCGGTTATTACAGAAAATTCCCCCGAAAAATTTCAAAATTTTCTCGAGGCAGCATTAAGGTTTTGCAAAAATGAATGTAAAAGCAAAAATAAGCTTTGCTTTATATCTTCCTGGAATGAGTGGAGCGAAGGCCATTATCTTGAGCCTGACACCAAAAACGGCTACGCATGGCTCGAGGCGGTTAAAAACGCCAAATTTAAAGTTTTAAAATAACCACAATTTATGAGTTGTCTTAGATTCTTTTGTCGAGCAATATTTTGAGATCGCTACTATAAAAGTGGTTTCCGATAATTCTCTGCCAGACATAGGGCATATCCATGCAGATATAAACCGCTGTATCAGGAAACAGATTTTTTAGTTCAGCAAAAGCGAATTTGTAAATCTTTTCTCTGAATGGCCGAAAATATCTGAGCTTGCCATCTTCGGTTCGGTAAAATTCTTCATCAAGAATTTCAGAACCGGGATGAAATTCTTCGACATAGGCTTCAAACCCCTTTGGAAAGCGAAAAGTTCCTACAGAAATCCAATTGATTTTAAAGCGCGAAAGCTTTTGTTTCATAAGTTCAAAAACCTGTTTGTAATCGTTTTCCCAGTCTCCAAGAGGAAGAACCGGATCAAAATGAAAAGCCAGGGCGCATTTTTTTCGGGCAGCGGCAGTTGCTGCAGCATCGAGGCGCTGATGCAGAGAAGCGGCTCCGTGCTCGAGTTTATCGATCATCCATTGCGGATTAAGAGAAAAAGCAAGAGTTACATGTTCTGCATTTTCGGCATTTAAGACAGCCTGAATTTGATCGCTTTTAGTTTTAATTTCGAGAGTGAAATCTGCAAAATCCTTTGTCCATTCAATTATCTCGGTATTTAAAGGAAAAATTTCTTCGAGAGCCAGAGGGTCACCAAACTGCCCTGTTCCTAATCTGATTGGGCCTTTTACCTTTTGCCGCAATTGTTCTATTTCTTTTTTACAGTCTTCCCAGTTTACAAAAAGCGTAATATCGCCTGCGCCGGTATAATTTTGCAAAATACAGTATTCGCAACCAAAGGGGCAACCCATGCCCCACTCTACTACCCAGTAACCGCAGCAGACACTTCCTTTTTGCCCGGGGCACGGCTTAACAAATGAACCTTTATTTAAAGTTAACAGCAAACCTTTTCCCGGATGTTGTTCACCTGATACATAAATAAGGTTGTCGTAACTGACTTTACTTTTTATGTCTTTTACCAATTTGTAATCTTTAACATCTTTATCTATATAGAGGTTTTTAAAATGAAGCATTACAATTCTTCTACCTGGTCAAAGAGTTGCTGAGCTATTTCTTTTGCCCGGAAAAAGCGATCGAGGCTGTTGCGGGTTACATGGATGTTGAATTCAAGGCCGGGGCGCTCAAAAGCTTTATCTGCTTTTACTTTTACACCGGAAGGAAAATTAATATTTTTTATGGCCCCTGCAAATTTCTTTTTTGTATCAGTCAGCCTGGGCTGAATTAAGCTGGTAAAATATTCTGTGGCTTCATTTGCGTCTTTAAGCTTATCAATTGAAAAAGTCTTACCAAGGCGCTGGGCTTTTTTTATTAACGAGGCAAGGTTTCGTTTATTTGCAAAAGTTCCGGGTAAGTTAACTATCCAGCTTATAAGAGTTTTATTTTCAAAATGGCCAAGTTCTCGCCACAGGTTAAAAGGAATCTGGTTAATATTTTCGATATGAAAAGAATCGAGATTTTGCGCTATAAATTCAAGAATTTCAGACATCTGAGGAGATATGGACAAGTTAGCTGCACTTAAAAACTTTGTTTTCCGGGCAATATTTTGAAGTTTGGAAAAAACGATAGCGGTTTCAAGTGGTTCGAGCTTTCTATGCTGGTTAAGAACAGCAAAGCTGATGATTTTTTCGCTTTTTATTTCGTTAACGGTAAGACTGTGCAAATTTGCTTGTCGGGCAGCCTTCAAACGTTTATGACCATCAATTACTATTCCGTCGCAAAGTGTTATGGGAACAAGCACTCCATATTCTTTTACGCTCTCAATAAGATTGAAATCGGGAAAAACTTTATCTAATGGAACCAGAGTACCGGGCAAAAGCTCGTTAAGAATTTTCATAATGAATGAAATATTAGTTTTACCAAAGGCAAAGGTCAAGTATATTATATAATTGCTAATGTAACTTTTATTTTAAATTTGTGGAGGGTCAATTATGGAATTTTCTGAACTGGTGTTTGCTCGCCGAACTGTAAGACGATTTACACCTGAGCCAATCAGACAGGCAGTATTAGAAAAAATACTCAAAGCAGGACTTGCGGCACCAAGCCCCAACAACTCGAGCCCATGGGTTATCAGTGTTGTTACCAATGGCGAAGTTATTCAGAAAATGAAAGCAGCGGTAAACGAAAAGCTTGATTTAATGTTTTCTAAAATAAGCCCTGATAATAAGTCTACCTTGGAAAAGGTAAAAATATTTTCTACTATTTTTGCTAATGCCCCGGTAGTTCTGGCGGTTTTCAGCAAGTCTTACCATGCACCAATACATGATCTGCTTAAAGAAGGTGATGTAACCCCAGATCAGATTAATAAATGGCGCCGTTACCCCGAATTACAGGCAACCGGTGCATTGGTGCAAAATATGTTACTTGCAGCAACCGAAGAAGGCCTTGGTTCATGTTGGATTTCAGGGGCATTAATTGCCAGAAAAGAACTGGAAGAAATTCTGGATGCCAAAGACCTTCATCTCGAAACCATGGTAGCGCTGGGCCACCAGGATTCTCAGCCCCACCCCAAAGAACCTCTCGATCTCGAACTTTATGTAAACTACGTACCCTGAACCTTTTATATAAATGCCGGCATTATTTCTGGGGTTTTCGCTGGTAAAACCCCAGAATGATGCCAAGCATAACCGACCATAGAGCTGCCAGACCTATCTGAAAATGCTTGGGTAACATAAAAGTTACTGTATGGGCGGGGATCCAGAACCAGAGCAGTGAATAAAATCCTTTGTCAATATTGTTCCAGTTGCTTTGTCGTGCAATTAAATTATCTAACAGACGATGCATAAGTACCAGTAATAAACCGAATTGCAGGTTCATGGTAGTGGAAATTGCAAAAGCTCTGGTGAAGTTGCCCAGTTCGGGAAGATACTGCTCTGCTACAAGCAACTTTACAAAGCCTTTGAAACCCACAAAAGCATATTTAATTAAAATGGCTAAAAATGCCCATTCTAAGGCTTTTAGAAGCATTACTTTTATTGTAAATGGTTTTGAGATTTTTCGTTCCACAATCCATTTTGAAATGATGTCGCCGAAGGTGCCCAGTATTGCAAACTGAACCATTGCAGTCAAAATCGGATATGTTTTAACCAGTTCTATATATTTATCCATAATTATTAAATTACCTCGTTTTAGTCTATTGTTATTCGTTTAAAAGCATTTAATACTTTAATTTCTGTATCCAGAATTTTTCTATAAATTATTCCTTGTGAATTTGATTCAATATTTTATTGGCCCGACCGTAAGAACCCAGATTGTGAACGTTTTTGTAACCTGCGGATTTAAAAATGCTTTTCGCAATTGCCGATCGTGTTCCGGTCAAGCAAAATATCAGCAGAGGGGTTTCTTTGTCGGGAATAATTTTTTCGACCTTTTGTTTTATTTCATCAACCGGAATATTTATTGCTTCATCCAGACTGCTCTGGTTAAACTCACCCGGGCTTCTTACATCGATTATTTTTGCTCCATTTTTGAGCAATTCTGCCGCTTTTTGAGGGCTGACAAGTCCCAACCTCTTAAGAACAAAGAATAAAATTATTGCGATTATAATTATTAGATTAGCATTATCCATATTTTTTTCTTTTAAAGAATCATATCTGAATAAGTTTCAATTTCTACTTCATTAGAAGTAATGACTTTAGAATCTTCGTTATCTTTATAAATGATAAATATCGCTTTTCTTCCATCCATTACTACGCCCAGTGAATTGTTAACTCTGGAATGAATAAAATATTTCTTTTTTTCGAGTTTTGGTTGTTTTCTCAGCCATTCCCAGTCTATAAAGCCTTTTCCTGCATCCTGTCTGACCGAAAAATAGCCGATATTCATGGTTGTAACATTATGAAAGAAGTGAGAACCCATAGATGCATCAACTCTGAAGTTATCGAGTGAATACTCAATAATAACCTTGGCAAAAGAAGCCTGAGGCCAGGTAATCGGTATTCCAAGCCAGCGATCACGGGTACCCCACCTGCCGGGTCCCATTAGAAGATATTTTTTGCCTTCTGCTTTTAGTTTCTGGTTATACTCTTCAATTTCACGGGCCATGGCTTCGGTCTCGCTTTTATCAAACTCATCCGGGTCTATCCAGATAATGTCTGAAATATGTTCAATTTTTCCGTTTCCCATTCCTCCGTCGGCATATAAAAGCAACTGATTGTTTTCAATTCGGCTTGTATCTATAGTGCATTCTTCAGATTCTCTAAGCATGTGCTTCATTTGAAGAAGATAAAATACAGGTTTTTCACCCTCTTCGCCTTCCTCATCTTTTTCCATTTCAACGGCAAACTCAATTTCAACGGGGGTTTCGAGAGCTTCTTCAGAAACATTAAGCAGATGCTTCATAGCCCTGGCCAGAGGAAAAGATTCAAACTGTATTATATTGGCAAAATTAAGAACCCTGGGCCCTCTGCTGTCTATACCAACTTCAAGTCTGCGGTCGAGATGGTTCCAGGTGGATGCGATGTGGTAAAGAACTTCGGAATCTGCATCTGCAATATCTAATTTAACCAGAGTAGCATCTTCGCCTTTAATAAGGTTAACGGTATTTTTGCTCAAATCAAGCGCATAATAACGTTTTTGCGAATTTCTAACCAGTTCTTCGGGTGTTAGAATTTCGAGTTTGGGATATGTCGGGCAAAATCTGAATGATCTTTCTCCACCGACAACATGCCTGCCAAGGCCAAGCACCAGCATTCCCACCCCATCTTCGGGTTTGATATAAGAAAAAGGATAATAGTTAAATGACTGCCCTATTCCAGAAATCATCGGATAAAAATATTGGCCATGCTGGCGACCAACTATTTGTTGAATAACCACTGCCATTTTTTCTTCTTCGATATTATAGTTTATCGCCTCAAAATATTCTCGTGCTTCTGAAGAATAAACAGAGGCATACACAAGTTTTATAGCCTCTTCAACTTGCTTGAGTCTGATTTCAAGATCGGGATGGTTGTTAGGTAAAAAGAAAGTTTCATAAAGACCAGACATTGAATGGGAAACAGAATCTTCAAGCAGTCCACTCGACCTTATTGCCAGCGGATAGTTGATTTTCTGTAAAACTATTCTGAGTCGGTCTTTTATTTTATCTGAAAGTCGGCTTTGCAAAAATTTCTCTTTAATTTTCTCGTAATCTTTTTCGTAGGCAACAAAATCAACCAGATCATTCATGGCAATAAAATTTGCAAATTCATCGAGCCCTATTATGAAAGTTTCGGGTATTTTTATCGTTATGTCCGGTACCGCCTCGAGCATGGTTGAGTTATATAAAAGATAGTTCATAAATGCGATACCACGGGCTTTGCCGCCAATGGAGCCTTCAGCCAGTTTGCTTATATGGTGCCTTGTTTCTCCAATAAATGATTTATCAAATGAGATAACCTTGCCTCTGGTTTTCATTCTGAAAACCCAGTTGCCCATATTAATCAAAAAATCACGCAAAGCTTCGACCTGGTCAAATTCTGAAATATGAATTCTTGAAACAACTTTGGCGGTTTGCACTTCACCTCTCGCCAGTAACCAGGTAGAAAAATGATTGCGACTGGCATGGTGTTCTATTGATTCAGCAGGCACAATGCGAAGGCAATTACGAAAATCAGCCATGGTTCGGGCTCTGGTAATTTCCTTCCCTTCTGAATTTCTAAAAACAAAATCGCCAAAACCCAAATTGCGATAAAAGAATTTTGACAGTTTTTTTGAAAGAAACTGAGAATCTTTATGTAAAAAGGCTGCTCCTAATTTGTTTGCCGCCGCTTCAATTTCGAGCTCAGATGATTGAAGCAGTATGGGCAGGTCGGGTTGAAGTTCTTTAAGCTTATGAGCAAGTTTAAGCCCGGCTTTTTCATCGAGAATACCGTCCTTATTGTATTTTACATCAGAAATTACACACAAAAGGTATTCGCGATAAAAATCAAAAAGTTCCAAGGCCTCTTCATAGTTGGTTGCCAATATGATTTTTGGACGACAGCGCATTTTAAGAACCTTTTTGGTTTCTTCCTGCATCTCTTCTTCTACAAGTTTGGCAGTTTGTCTGATAAGTTCTGAATATAAATGAGGCAGGTAGCGCGAATAATATCTAATTGAGTCTTCGACCAGAAGAATAATGCGAACCTGTGCTATCTGGGTATCAGGGTCTGCGTTCTTGCTGTCTTCGACATATTTAATCATTGCAAGAAATATTTCAGAGTTCCCGTTCCAGACAAAAATATTATCGTAGAATCTACACAAGTGATCTCTTGCGTCAAAAGCTTCAAGGTCTGCATTGTCATTAAGCAACAGTAAAACCGGCAGATCCGGATGCCGGTCCTTAACTATTTCGCCGGTTTTAATCATCTCAAGCTTATTAAGACGACTCAATACGACAACAAGTTGAAAGTCTCTTTTATCAAGCTTTTCCAGGGCTTCTTCACTTGAAGTAACACTGGTAATACGCGGCGCGTTGGTAAGATTGAGATGAAAATACTCGCCAAAAATCTTTTCTGCCAGCAGGCCGTCCTGTTCAAGTGCATAAGCGTCGAAAACTGTTGCAACCAGCAGAAGTTCGCGCACTTTAAAACGCATCAAATCATGAAAGATTTCGCTGTCCGATTTATATTTTTTAAAAACTTGCAGTAATTCTTCGTTTGGCATTTTTTCCTCGTAATTTTGATTGACTAGTTTTCGAAAGCCATTATAGCAAATAATATCCTATTAGAAGGGTAAAATCTTTGCAGCTTTTTAATTTTGTGGTAGAATTGCTGAAAGCAAGCTTGGAGGTTTTTATGAAATTAATAAATAAACTAATGGTTTTCGCTCTTTTTGTGGCTCTTCTTTTTCAGTCTGGTTCAGCGTTTTCGGCTGTAAGAGCTGATGAGGTTGTAACTGATTTAACCAGAGCTTATGAAGTATGGAAAAATCAGGGTATTAAATTTGTAGTTAGAGATGATGAAGGTAAATTTGTTACCTGGAACATCGGTCGACTCGAAGCCTGGGGCGGAAAATCCAAATGGGTTGTCAGAGATCCAAAGGGTCATTTCATAACTCACGCCAAAGGTAATGTCGAAAATTGGAAAAATGGCAAAACCAGGTTGGTTCTAAGAGATTCAAAAGGTCGTATTTTGACCCATGTAAGTATTAAAATTACCGGCAAATCAAGCTTTGCTTCAAATGTCGTTGGGTTAAGACATCTTAAAAACAGAAAATTTCTCTCTTTTGTCCAGGATACAATTGCTGACATGCTTATTGAAGATATAGAAGACAAATATTACGTAAGAGTAAGAGTTCTTTTAACTTATCTGAAAAAATATAAAAACGACAAAGGCACAGAAAACTTCAAACCTGTTTTAAGAAGATTACTACCAAAACTTAATTTTATTGCCAATCACAATCCTGAAAACAAAAAGATCAAGTCACTCACAAAAACTGCACAAAAAACTTTAGTAGAACTATAAAATAGAATTGATAAATAACAGGGTCTGAAATTTTAGTTCAGGCTCTGTTTTTTTTTAGTTTTGCTTAAAAAAACTGAGCATTAGCACGAAAGTAGTTAAAGAATTTAATTAGTATCTATGAAAGAATTACTCTTTTAAATGAGCTCACATAAAAGAAAAAAAAGCGACCTTTTTGCCCTGTTGTTTTCTGGAGATTCGGCAAAATATTCCGTTTATGCGTTTGCGGCCGGTCTGGTTGCTATATTTTTTGTGTTTTTAAAATACAGGGAACCAATTAAAGCCGCAGCAGAGGGCGCAGTTAATAATTTTGGCTATCCGGCCCTGTTTTTTTTATGCTGGGCTGCAGATGTTATTATTCAACCAATACCTGCCGACGTACTGGTTTTCGGTTCGGTTTTCGGCGGGTCCCACCTGGTTAAAACTGCCTTGGTAGCCGGGCTTTCTAGTGGAATGGGCGGAATGACCGGGTATTATCTTGGCAGGTTATTCGGTCCCTGGCGCTTTCGTCGCCTTTTCGGACCCAAGCTTTTGAGAAGAGGTCGAAATCTTTTTAGAGATCATGGAGCTCTGGCAATTTTCGTTGCCGGCGTTTCTCCTGTGCCATATTCGGCAGTATGCTGGATTGGTGGCATTTATAACATGTCATTGGTTAAGGTTGTTCTGGCAAGCTGGATAAGCAGAACTTTACGTTATCTTGTTGTAGCATACCTGGGGTATCTGGTCTGATATGAAAGCACATGCGGGAAGAATAATCGGTGATTTATTTTTTTATTGTTTTGTACTGGTCTCGCTGGTTTCATTTTCTCTGATCATATTTACTCCTGCCCGTTCTTTTGTTTACAAAGAGCTTCAAAAGCTTTCTGACATTCGCGGCGAAGAATCAGGACCAAAACGATTCAAGAATAAAATCAGCAAGTTTGGGTTTGATTTAAAAGATATTGCCCCCGAAATAATAATAAAAAAACGAAGCCGGGAACTGGCCGTTATTTCGGATAATTTAATTCTGGCAACCTACCCCATCGGACTGGGAAAGAAACCAGGCGGAATAAAATTGAAAAGAAACGACGGCAAAACACCCGAAGGCTTATATTATGTCTGTAGAAAGGATGATTCTTATAAATTTCATTTATTTCTACAAATCAATTATCCCGCCCCGGATGATGCAAAAAGAGGTTCTGTTCAACAAATTTTAAAACCCGGAGAAGAGAAGAAAATAGTTGAAGCCTGGAATAAACATCTGGTTCCACCTCAAACAACTGCATTGGGTGGTCCTTTGGGAATACATGGCTTTGGAGCTGAATCAAACTGGACAGAAGATGGCAGCATAGCAATGCATAACCACCATCTGGAAGAAATATACTGGATTCTTGCTACAGGAACTCCCGTTGCTATAATTCCTTAAAATTACATTTTATAAACCAGATTAGTTATGAATTTTGAATCGGTTTTTTCTTTACCTGCAACTAAAGGAGATCTGCGATAGTTTCTAATGTATCTGGTTTCCAGATCTATTCGGCTGTTAACTGAAAATAGGGCTCCTGCAGAAAAATCAACTTCATATCTTTCGTCATAATCATTTTTTGGAGCACCAAAATTTACTGAACTCAGAAGTTTTATATTCTCGCCTATGTTTCTATCGCCATTTAGCCTAAATTTAAGCCACCTTTTGGTATTTGATGAATTGTCAGTATAGTCTTCTCTGGTTATTTCGATACCAGCTGCAGCTCTCAAATTCATGTCATCCCGGGCTATTAATATTCTATAATAACCAAGACCGGCATTGTATCGGCTATCGTAACCGGCAAAGGTATCTTTTAAATAACCGGTTTCGAGATAGTAGGAATTAAATTTATCCTGAACAAATTCACTTATAACACCTAGTTGCTTTTTGTCGGCGGTAATTTCATTGTTTGTTTTGCCATAATAAAAAAGACCGTTATAAAGAAAATTAAGTCTCTCATTTTTCTTTTCTTTTAAATTAAAATCAAAATTGAGTTGCTCCTCATCTGTATTGCCGCTGGTATCAGTATAACCCAGAGAAAGCCTGCCTTCAGGTGAAGATGCATGAACGGTATTTAAAGATAAAACAAGCAGGAAAAGTGTAATTGCTACAATAACTAAACGATACATGTCGGCCTCAACTAAATAATTTGATTTAATTTATGTATCGTCTCTGCTGGAAACAAATTTTAAAGTTCTTTTAACTTTACGATCGTAGCTCCCCAATGCCCCCGGTCAGGTCCTGCAAGTTCAAAACTTTCTACCCATGTTAACTTCTTGAGAGTAGAATGCACGGTTCGTCTGAGGTTGCCAATGCCCTTGCCATGAATAATACGAACACTGAAAATGTTCTTGTTCCTGCATTCCTGTAAATAATCGATAACGAGATTTTTAACTTCTGCCGGTCGGAAGTTATGCAAATCAAGGGTTCCGTCTACTGGTATTTCTACCGGGTTATTATTATTCACAGCTATTATGATTATTTTTTGAGCTTGAGCGAAGTGGAAGAATTTGGCAAACTTTAACAAGTTTACCGCCGCTCGAGCCATTTACAATAATTTCTGCTTTGGGAGAATAATCGAGAATAAGTTCGCGGCATGCACCACAGGGTGAAAGAATTTGACCGTTTCTGTTTACCAATACTATGGCATCGATGTCAGTATCTCCCGCGTTGGCAGCGTTAGCAATTGCAGCCGCTTCTGCACATATTTCATTTTTGTTAACCGAGGTTTTGAGCTGTACGCCCGTATAAATTTTGCCTGATTTGGTTTTAAGAGCAGCAGCAAGCTGGTGTTTGCCTTTTTTGAAGTTCTGGGCGATGTGTTTTTTTGCTGTCTCGATAAGAAAAAAGTGTTGTTTTGTAAAAGCAGTCATAAAAATTCTCTCTTTGCAAAAATTTAAAATTCTCTTGCCAGCTTGCGACTGTATTCGTTTCTTTCATCAGCTCCGTAACAAACCAAACCAATTCGCACCGAGGTTTTTACGGGGTTACTGCCCCATGGCCAGAATGCACAATACATGTAAATACCTTCATCGATTTTGAGTTGATAAAGAGTTTGTTCCTTTCGTGTGCCTCCCACTTCTTTGATAAAGGAGTCGAAAAAATTCTTGAAGAAAGCGCCCTGCCCCGCAGGTTTATATGGCTTGCCAAAATATTTTTCTACTTCGACAGCCAGGTCGTCAATTATGTCTGAATCAGCTATGCCACAATAAAGAAGAGGGTCATCGACATCGTTATTTGGTTTAATTTTATACTTTTCTTCGATAATTTTGATGAGTTTTAGGGTAGCTCGTATTTTTTTAATATTGTTTTGCATTTTTCCCGCCAGTAAGAGTTTAGTACAGTTTAATTTAAGGCAATTATTTAAGCAAGTTTAAAAGCTTTTATCAGCAATTCTCCATTTGTTTATAATAACTGTTTCAAGACATTTAGATTGCTTTACTTCGGCTCCGCTCAGCACAAGCGCTTCGCTCGCAATGACAGTCCCAAGTTGTCATTGCGATGAGCATCGCGAAGAAGCAATCTTTGATATTCTAAATTTTAATGCTTGATAAAAAACAAAAATGTCTTGAAACTCTCTATTATTGCTAAATGGATAATTACTGGCTTTTATAAGTTTTTTCTGTTGCAATTCTTATAGGGCAAATCTAAGCTGTTATAAATGAAAATTTCTGGAGGAAATATGCTTTTAAGATATGCTTTATCGGTGTTTCTATTGATAATTTTTTCAATAACGCCAATTCTGGGAGAAAATGCCAGTGAAACAGCTATGGCAAGCGAAGCAGAAAAGGTTGAAGAAAAATTCAGTCTGGAATCACCAAGAGAAACCGTAAGAAAGTTCATGAAAATCATGAATGAAGTTGAAAAAGGTAACCTTGAGGAATTTGATATGACCTTTAAGATGCTTCATCTCGATGAAATGGAGCCAGAAGAAAGGGAATTAAAACGGGTTGAACTAGCCAATCAACTTTATCAAATTTTAAATTATTTTACTTTTAAGGTTGACGCTATACCCGAAAAACTAGCTGAAAAAACTTTTAAATTGCCCGTCGGCAATGATCTGGGGATTGATATAGTCTTATATCATTATGATGATGGTAATTGGAGATTCAATTACAGCCAGACTCTAAGCAAATTACCCGAATATATAAAAAAGATTGAAGCATCTAAAGCAGATACAGAAGCTGAAGACATCTTAATTGATCCAATCTTGAAATCACCTCGTGATACCATGAATTATTTCTTCACCGCTATGAAAAATATTCAAAAAGATGGTGCAGAGCCCGCCGTTAGAGCACTCGATATGAGTCGGTTTGAAAAAGCCCTTAGAGAAGATATCGGACTTGAACGAATTGCAATGTTGAAGTTCGTAATCGATCGATATAAATATGTGGATCTGGTTGGCTTACCTAACGATACTCAAGGCCCACCTTATGTTTTTCTCACTCATCCAGCCGGTCGAATCATTATCGAAAGAGTAAAACAGCCGGATACCAACATAGAAGCATGGAAATTTTCGGCCCAAACCGTCGAAGATTTACCTGAGCTTTATGATGCTTTTAAAGATAAGCCATTGATAAGCGGAGTTGAAACCCATGTAAACATTCCTCTGGCAGTAAGGGTTCGAGACTATATGAAAACAAATTTTCCCAGCCTGCTTAAAAGATCTCTCCTCCTGGAAAACTGGCAATGGCTGGGAATTTTTATCATTGTTTTTATCGGTCTTGGATTCAGCAACCTCCTGGTAAGCTTCTTACAGCGAACTATTGCCGCAATATTTAAAAGGCATTCGTTAAAAATTAATCTGGATACCGAAAACAGATTTTTAAAACCTGCCGGCATAGCTTTTGCCACATGGGCATGGTGGATTGGTTTATCTTTATTAAGTTTGCCAGCAGGGGCAAGGCTGATATTGATCGTTACAGTAAAGGTAATTACTGCCGTCGCGTCTATCTGGGCTGCATATCGACTTATGGATGTAGTTGGCAACTATTTAAGGGCTAAGGCAGAACTTACCCCCAACAAATTCGACGACCTGCTTGTTCCTTTAATCACTCGCTCTTTAAAGACTCTTGCGATTGCAATAGGCCTGGTTTTTATTGCTGACATTTTTGCTCTTGATATAGATAAAATACTTGCCGGTCTTGGTATAGGTGGTCTGGCATTTGCTCTGGCAGCAAAAGATACCATTGCCAATATATTCGGTTCATTAACAATACTTATTGATCGTCCATTTCAAATTGGTGACTGGGTTCAAATCGGCAGTGCTGATGGCTCAGTCGAGTCTGTGGGGGTTAGAAGCACCAGAATCAGAACCTTCTATAACTCATTAATTACAATACCTAATTCGCAGTTGATCAATGCTACAATCGATAATTATGGTGCCCGCCAATATCGCAGAATCAGCTGTGTAATAGGTATTGCCTATGATACACCACCTGAAAAAATAGATGCTTTCTGCGAGGCTATTAGAGAATTAATCAGGAAACATCCATATACCAGAAAAGATTATTATCATGTGTATTTGAATGAGTTTGCCAATTCCAGTCTGGGAATTTTACTTTATTCTTTTGTTAAAGCACCCGACTGGTCTACTGAATTGCGTGAAAAGCATCGCCTTTTTAACGACATAATCAGGGTGGCAAAAGAACTGAAAATTGAATTTGCCTTCCCAACTCAGACTGTTTATTTAAGAAACGAAGAAACTCCCAAACACAAAAACATTCCTGCAAACGAACTTGAAGCTTTTAACGAAGGTAAAGGCATTGCAGATAAGATTGTTTTCGAAAATCTGGGCAATCCACCGGTTAAACCGCCTCCAGTGGTTATGGACTGATATTGAAACGGGTCCCTGAGCATTAAACTCAGGGACCCGGCTCGAACTTAAAATGTTACAAACGGATTAAATTTATTTGGATTTAAGCAATTTATCTCTGGCTGCTACAAGCTTTTTGAGTCTTTCCGGATCAGGTGGGTTTTCCCAGTAGCCGTCATATTTGATCCATGAGCCAACAATCCAGGCATCTGCTCGAGCATATTCCGATGCATTGTCGGCATTAATGCCAGAACCTACTATTATCGGAATTCGAGAATTCTTTTTGGCATGCTCCACTTCTTTTGAGCTGGCTGACTTGCCGGTTGCAGAACCGGTTATAATTACACCATCGATTCCAAAGAATTCGGCACCGTGAATCCAGTCATCTAATGAAAGATCAGAAGTGATACTATGCGAGGAATGCTTCTTTTGAACATCCGTCCAGACTCGAACTCTTTCAGCGCCTATTCTGGTTCTTTCTCTGAATAGTTCTCCTGCGCATGCCTCTATTAAACCTTCATCAGCAACATGAGCAAAAATACAACCTTCAGCTCTTATAAAATCACAACCGGTTGCGTGGGCTACTGCCAAAGCTTCAAGGTTTGCACCGGCTAAAATTTGAATGCCTACGGGAAAATCTTTTCCGACCTTTTGCTTAATTTCGTTTGCTACTCTGGTCATGCAGGCAACTATTTCAGGCCCCACCCCGTTTTTTAAATAAGGTCTGTCGTGCATGTTTTCAATCATAATACCATCAAAGCCTGCCAGCATAAAAAGCTCAGCTTCTTTAACGGCGGTTTCTACAACTTTGTCAAAACTTTCGGTTGCAAAAGGAGTTCCGGGGAGGGCTTTGACATGCACCATTCCAATTAAAGCCGGGGTGTCCAGGTTTTTCTTTACATCTAATAATGGTTTCATAGCCGCTCCTGAAATGATATTTTGATTTCACTGCAGTATATTTTTTATTTCTTTATGGGTCAACATTTTAAACCAGAGTTATTGCATTTAATCTCTCGAACCTTCATTAATTCAAATGGAGACAGTTTTATATTTGACGGAATTTCGGTATCGGTATCGTTTTTCGGTATCTAAATTTTAAGAAACAATCCAGAAGCCTTCTAAAAGAGAGTTCCGATTCCGATCCCGACACCCGATTTTTTTTATGCCATTGCCCTGCAATTTAAACGATTTTTAATCTTAACTCAGCTGTATCTGACAAAGGAAAATCGTTAAGTGGTATTTCGAAGGTTTGCCCTGAGTCTCTTCCGATAAATCCCGGGCGAGCAATAAAAGGCAATGATGCAGGCCTTTCGATTTTTTTTATAAATTTGTAATCACCGGGCAAAATGAAATTATTGTTTAAGCTGATCGAACCAAGTTTGGAGAATTGAGAAAAATGCAGTCTAATCAGCCAGTTTCTTTTTTTAAAGCTATGGTTAAAACTCCCCTGAGGCGGATTAATTCGTATTATCAGCTCAATGGAGTTTCGATGCAGTTCTATATCGGTTATAGATTGTTCACCTTCGAGATATTTATTGGTTATACCGTCATCTTCATACAATTGGTAACTGGTATTCATGCTTTTTTCCGGGACAAAAACATCTAATATCAAACTTTGCCATGTTTGTTCTGCAGAATTGGCAATAACCGGCTGAGAAATTATTACTGATCCGTTACGTGCCAACAAAGGAGTAATCCATGCGGGACAAGGCAAGAGCTTGCGGGTTGGTCCCTGATAAACCGAACCCGACCAGGTGTCATGCCACAAACCAGGCGGAACCCAGACTTCTCTTAAAGAATGTTCTTCACGGTAATTATTATGTTTTTTTACCGGTTCAAATATCGGAGCAACAAGAAGATTTTCACCAAATAAATACTGATATGAATTAACAGCTTCTTTGTATGACGGCCATTCAAGATCACATCGTCGTAACAAGGGCAGACCTTCATTGCTTGCCTGAACAGCTGCATTGTAAATTGTCGGTAGAAGTTTTAGCCGCAACCCAAGATAATTTGCCATAACCCTTTGAGTTTCTTGAGAAAAATCCCAGGGATCTCTGGTTAGTCCGGCCGAACAATGTATTCTAAAGACAGGAGAAAAGCAGGCAAACTGTAAATAACGTGAATATAATTCGTCTGATGGTTGGCCGAAATGACCTCCAATATCTTCACTTACATAGGGCATAAGTGATTTAATGCCTTCATTGACTGCATTTTCTACGGCTCTTTTTAAACTGTGCCATTCTGCATCTGCATCGCCTGTCCACCAGAAAGGATAACGATGTGAGGTAATATTTGAAGCACTGGTTTTAAAGCCATGCCTGATTCCGGGAACATTTGAAAGGATTAAAGCACGGGTTTCGGGCTTGATCTTCTGAGTAATTTCATAATAAAGCCTCATGCCCCATATATCTTTACCAAGACCCGGTGCGGGTTCATCAAGAGATACTTTCCAGTTGCGGTCATACCACCAGCAATCAAGACCCATTTTTAAAAATTTCCCAAGAGCAGCCTCTCGTTGTTTCAATTCCTCGGGAGCAAGTGCAAAATCGGAAAAAGGCTCGGGATGATCGTTAAACATTACTCTGACATTTTTGTCGTGCATAATTTTAAAAAATGTATTCAAATCGGGAAAAAGTTCTTTATTAACTACGTAGCCAGAAGACGCATTCTCGCGCCAATCGGTATCGACTACAAATATATCCGGGGGCATTTTTCGCAGTAACAGCTTGTGTAGAACATCATAAATTTGAGAATCACTGAATGGATGGTATCTACTGTAAATAAAACCAAGTAAATACCTTGGAATTAATGGTATCTGCCCGGTAAGATTAAGAAGGCTCTTTCGAAAATTTTCGTAGCCATCGACTGCAGGAAAGAAAATATAAAAATCCTGATCACAGTCACTGATTTGCCAACCGGAAAGAAAATCTTCTCCATTTTCTTTGTCAGGCGCTGTTGCACCATATTCTGGCGGTATTAGTCTTGGGTAGTCGGCAAGCAACCAGTAATTCGGTAAATTTCCAGGTTCAGGAATATCCCGTGGCTTCAGAGAAGGGTTATTAATTTTAAACTTTTTATCAGCGGCTTTGAAGGTTACTTCACTAAGATTTTGTGCATATACCGGGATTTCAAAACTGATGCTTCTGGTTGAAAATTTTACTCTCCCGGCTTGATATTTAACCTTTAGACCGGCAAAATCAAATTCTCGGGAAACTACGTGAAACGTAGACTGATTTTCGTAACCGGTAGCATCTTTTTTTTCAAACCTTAAAAGACAGTCTGAAATTATTTGAATTCTAAAATTTTTAAAATATATTTCTGGATTTGAAAAACTGGCCAAATCAATATAGCTTATCGGTTATTTCTGGCTGGGTTAGAATCCATTCAAGCGCTTTATCACGGATTTCAAAAGGAGCAGTGCGGTGCCCTCCTTTGAATTCCAGCCAGAGAGTATTCCAATCATGACTGTCTAAGTATTTTTTGTCTTCTTTCATCAGTTTGTAGTTAAAGTCGGTGGGACTGGTTAAAAAAACACAGGCTTTGTTTCTCGGGTATTTTTCTGTTTGTTCCAGACTATTTTCATGAATATAGCCAACACTGGTAATAACTCCGGCAATTGTATCCGGGAAAAAAAATGAAAAAAGATGAGCTGCCATTCCCCCACCCGAGGTTCCGGCTGTTATAACACAGGTCGGGCTAATCGGGTATTCTGCAGCGATATGTTCTTTAATCAGTTTTCTTATTCTTTTGAGGTAGAGAGGCACATTCATACCGTTTTTGACAATCTTTGAGGCAAAAAGGACAAACTTATATTTATCTGCATGCTTCTGCCATGTTCTAATAAGGCCTCTACCATTTCCACCAGGTGAAAAAGTTACCAGCAGAGGGTAATTCTTAGAAGCATCCAGGTCTTTGGGTGCATAAATAAAATATTCGTTTTTTTCTCTTAAGCCTGCAGGGTATGCCTCGTCGGCGATTGCAGGGCAAACATTACTATGAGAAGCCAGAAAGAAAACTATAAGTGATAACAGCAATTTTATTTCGAGCTTTCTCATAGTAATTTACCTCTACGAATTAATATCTGTCGTAATTGCCATGAAACGGACAAGCCACAATATGACCCGGCGAGACCTCTATTGTTTCGGGAACTGATTTAGAACAAGAATCTCTCGCTATAGGACACCTGGTTCTAAAACCGCAGCCAGAGGGCTTGTTTAAAGGTGTTGGAACATCTCCTTCAAGCACAATACGTTTTTTCCGGGTTACAACCGGCTCAGGTTTGGGAATTGCAGAAAGAAGAGCCCTGGTATATGGATGAAGCGGGTTTTTAAACAGCTCTTCAGTTGTGGCAATCTCGACAATATTACCAAGATACATAACTGCTATTCGATCAGAGATGTGTTCTACGACAGCCAGATCATGAGCTATGAAAATATAGGTTAAGCCGAATTCTTTCTGCAGGTCCTGCATCAAATTGATTACCTGGGCCTGAATAGACACATCGAGGGCAGAAACCGGCTCGTCTGCAATTACCAGACGAGGATTGGTAGCCAGCGCCCTGGCAATGCCAATGCGCTGGCGTTGTCCGCCTGAGAATTCATGGGGATAACGCATTGACTGCTCTGCCGATAACCCGACTTTTTCCATAAGCCAGGCTACCTTTTCCTTTTTTTGATTAAATGACATCTGAGGTTCGTGAATTGACATGGGTTCGAGAATGATATCTCTTACTGTCATTCTAGGATTCAGTGAAGCATACGGATCCTGAAATATCATCTGTATTTCAGATCGGAAAGGCCTCATTTGATTGTTGTTCAACTGAGCCACATCGATCTTCAAGGGAGTCGGCAGAGTAAAAGCAGGAACCTTTACCGATCTCCCGCCTTCTTTAACTCCAACAACAGGAATTTCACCGGTCAACTTGGTATTAAATAAAATTTGCCCGGAAGTTGCTTGAGTAAGATTAATAATACATTTGCCCGTAGTTGATTTTCCGCAACCGGATTCACCTACCAGACCAAGGGTTTCGCCTTCTTTTAAATCAAATGAAATGCCGTCAACGGCTCTAACATCTGCAACTTTTGTTTTAAAAACTCCTCCGAGAACCGGAAAGTACATCTTCAGGTCCTTAACTTCTAGAAGGGTTTTGTTAGTTATGGTTTCTTGAGACATTATTTTTTTCTCCTTCTATCAGCTTTTCTTCTGTTTCATTGGTTTGGCCAGATGGCAGCGAACAAAATGACCCGGAGACACTTCTACCATTTCCGGAGGCACTGTTGCACACTTTTCCAGTTTTTTGGGACACCTGGTGCAAAAACTGCAACCTTTTGGCAGATTGAACAATGATGGCACCATACCTTCAATGGTTGCCAGTCTTTCTACTTTTTGGCCGGGTTTGGGCAATGATGACAGAAGACCCTGAGTATAAGGATGTTCAGGAGAATCAAATATGGTTTTAACATCGGCGATTTCCTGAATTTTACCGCAATACATTACCAGAACTCGTTGGCAGGTTTCAGCTACTACCGCCATGTCGTGGGTAATAAGTAAAATGGCGGCGTTTTGTGTCTTTCCTTTTACTTCGAGCATGAGCTCGAGTATCTGCGCTTGAATAGTGACATCAAGTGCTGTTGTAGGCTCATCGGCAATCAGCAGCGATGGGTTGCAGGCCAGGGCCATTGCAATCATGACTCTCTGGCGCATTCCACCAGAAAACTGATGAGGGTATTCGGAAAGTCTTTGTCGGGGAGAAGGAATCCCAACCAGATCGAGCATTTCTGCAGATCTGTCGAGCGCTTTCTGTTTGCTCATGAACTGGTGGAGAATCAATGCCTCAGAGACCTGGTCTCCGATAGTGAAAACCGGGTTCAAGCTGGTCATTGGTTCTTGAAAAATCATCGAGATTCTATTGCCTCTGATTCTTCTAATAGCCTCATAATTCTTTTTCTTATAAGCATCTAGAAGGTCAGTGCCTTCGAAGATTATTTCTCCATCTACTATGTCACCGGGAGGATTAGGTATAAGTTGCATGATGGACAGCGCGGTAACAGACTTGCCTGAGCCTGATTCTCCAACAATTCCAAGAACTTCTCCTTCGAATATATCGAAATCGACCCCATCAACAGCTTTGGCCTCACCCGCTTCGGTTCTGAAATAGGTTTTTAGATTTTTTACTTGTAATAGTTCTTTTGCCATTTTTCTCTCCTTACCTTAATCTCGAATACTGTTTCGGGTCAAAAGCTTCGCGTATGGCTTCGCCTATGAATGAAACAAGCAGGAGAGTGACAAACATGGCCAGAATCGGCGATAGAATCAACCATTCTTTATTAAGGTTCGCCAGCCCTTGTCCAAGAAGCTCACCCCAGGATGGAGTCGGTGCAGGAAGACCGAAACCCAGGAAGTCGAGAGAAACAAGAGCGCCAATATTGGCAACAACTGCGAACGGAGCAAAAGAGATAACCGGAGTTAAGGCATTTGGCAATATATGTTTGAATATAATTGCACCATCTTTGCAACCAATAGCTCGGGCTGCTGCAACATAGTCTTTTGATTTTTCTCTGAGGAATTCACCGCGAATAAAATAGGTCATACCCATCCATTTAAACATAACCAGTATGATAACCAACATCCAGAAGTTTGGAATCATTATTGCCGCAAATATCATAACGGTGTAAAGGAAAGGCATTGCCGACCATATTTCGACAAACCTCTGCATGATTATATCGAATTTTCCGCCAAAATAACCAAGTAGAGCGCCTATGGTTATACCAATCATGTAACAGAACAAGGTTACCACCAATGCAAATGAAACTGAAGTTCTAAAGCCGTAAACCATACGGGCAAAAACATCTCTGCCGCGATCGTCAGTTCCTAGCAGGTGCTCAAAAAAGCCCGGCATTTTCACCCCTTCTTTGAGAGGTAATAGTCCGGCTAAAGCCAGTCTATGGTAAAGTTTTACCTGATCGAGGTCTTTCCATTCGGGGTGACCATATTTTTCCGATATTTCCTGTTTGCTGGGCTTCTCTTCAGGAAACTGGTAGAGTCGAGCATCGAACATTGCCTTGCGCCATCTTGTTTCTGCCCATGTAGGCGGATGTGGCGGTCGGCCCGGCAGTTCATCGAGTAAAGTTTCAAGAGGACCATAAGGGTAGAGAGGCAATAAAACCCAGTTATCTCCCCATTCTTTATATTTAAGGTCTTCTTCTGTTGCGGTTCCGTTTTCTATTCTTTCTTTTCTTTCACGGTTTCGTACTTCGTAGATTTGCTTCATTCGGCGGTAATTAGGTATGCCATAGCCTTTGAGACCAAAAGACTTAGCGCTTTTGAAGCTGAAAAGGGTAAAGTGAATTTCGCCCTGGTATTTTACCATTATCGCTTTGCTGTTTATGAGAAATTCACTGAAAAATGAAAGGCCAAAAACGATAATTATGAAAATGAAAGCATAATAGCCGCGTTTCAGGGTTTTGAATTTGCTCCAGCGTTTTTTGAATATTGGACTGGTAAAAAACATTCTGAATGAATCGAGCCCTGAAAGTATGATTGGATAAATGAAGAACATTGAGCCAAGAGCAAGAAGAAAAACCAATACGTCTTTATAAGAACCGGTTTCTGATGCTGCTCTGGTTTGAGCTCCAAAATCGGGCATGATCCAGGAAAAGAAGGCAAAGAAAAGAACAAAGCCTATTAACTGTTTTAAAGGTTTTATTAATGTTTTTATGTTAATCATGAGAATCTAATCCTTGGGTCAATTACGCAATAAAGAATATCTGCAAAAATGTTACCAAAAAGCTTCAAAAGAGAGCCAATAACCAGAATACCCAAAGTTACCGGGTAATCTCTGGCTATAAGCGATTCATAGCCCAACAAACCAAAGCCTTTAATATTGAATACCTTCTCGATCAGATAAGAACCTGAAAGAATAATTGAAAGCATGTGCCCAAGTCCGGTTGCAATTGGTATCAATGAATTTCTCAATGCGTGCTTGAAAATAACAACCTTTTCTGAAAGACCTTTGGCAAAGGCTGTTCTTACATAATCCTGCCCGAGGTTTTCCATTAATGAGTTTTTCATTAAAACCGTCATCGAAGCAAACATACCAAGAACGTAGCAGAAAACAGGCAAAGCCATGTGCCTCGCTTTATCTATAAATTGGCCAAATGCGCTTAAGTCTTTATAAGAGCCCTTGCTGAGTTGTTGTGTTTTGTCTTCAGGAATATGCTTATAAGCCGGATGTCGTTCATTAATAATGTCTTCGTCATGTAAGTCCGGATATTTTTCGCGAACTTCAGGAGGAAGATGTTGCGCAGTGCTGCCTTCAAGCAGATAATCAGCAAGATAAGATTCCTGGGTTACCGTTGAGCTGTGTATTCCGCCAAGGGGAAATACATTCCAGTATGATCCGCCGCCAAATAACATAAGAAGTATGACACCTGCAGTCCAGCCAGGAATTGAATAAGCAATAAAAACCAGAACCGAACTCGCGGTATCAAAAATAGAGCCGTGCTTAACGGCCTTCCATACTCCCAATGGAATACAGATCCCATAAGAAAGCAAAAAGCCGGTTAAACCAAACCATATTGATATCGGAAACTTTTCTTTAATCAACTCCCATACAGGTTTGGAATAAGTATCTGACTCGCCCAGATCGAAGTGAACGACTCGCCAAAGCCAATTTACATAGGCAACATAGAAAGGTTTGTCAAAACCATAAATCTCTTTAAGGCGTTGCATCATTTCTTCTGATATTTGCCCTTGTTCGCCGCCATCTGAAGAGCTGCCGGCCCCGGCTTCACCCAATTGTGCAGAAGCCTGTTGATAACGAAGAACTGCCTGCTCGACCGGGCCGCCCGGCACAAATCTTGTAACCGTAAAACAAAGAAAAGTTATGCCTATAAAAGTTGGAATTATAAGCAGAAATCTACGTATAAAATAGCTATACATTATTTCCCTTCCTCCGCTTTTTGTGCTGCTCTGGGATAGTGTTTGTCCCACCATCTAACAATTGTTTTGCCAACTGGTAGTTCAGTATTGTTTTCCATTGCTTCACTAAGCTTTTCGGCTTTTTCTTTATCGAACCACCAGAGATTGACAAGAGACCTGTGATCGCCGGTTTTAGATAAAATATATGGCGGCATACCGAATTTGTTCCAGAAAAGAAGTCGGGTATGAGCTGAATACCAGCCAAAGGCGTAAAGATGAAGTTGACTTACAATGCCGTCAATTTCTCTAATGGCTTTTATTCTTTCTTCAGGATCAAACATTCGCGGGTATTTTTCACAAATTTCATCAATTCTTTCGTTTCGTAAGCCCCAGATATTGTTGTTATTTTTCTGGTCGGCAAATTTTGAATGCATCGAGCTTTCGGGGTTAGGAAAAATAAGTCCGCTATAGGCTCGAGAACTCATAGTGAAATTTCTTTCACCAACTTCTTTAATATCTGTTGCCCAGGTAACCTGTTTAAGATTGAGTTTTATACCAACATCTTTGAGGTCTTCCTGAAAAATAGTCATAATTCTTTCTGAACTTTTTTGGACATAGTTCAGATTAAGCTTAAAGATTTTACCATCTTTAGTCAGCCAACCGTCTGAGTTGCGGTTTCTCTGCAACCAGCCGGCTTCTTCGAGAAGCTCAACTGCCTTATCCGGATCGAATCTAACTTTGGGGTTGTTGGGATTTTCATAAGGGGAATTAGGATAAAATGAATCTGTGTATTCATATTCATTGAAGAACAATTTATCCATCATTTTTTCACGATTATAAAGATGGGCGATTGCTTTTCTTACCCGTATATCGTTAAAGGGTGGTTTTCTTATGTTAAAAGCAATGCCTGAAACTCCGTTAGGTCTGTGAGTATAAACTTTTCGTTTCTGAATCCAGCCTTTGGCTATTTGCGGAAGCATTGCCGCGGTGAATTCCTGGTGCCATTCACGGGCTACTCCAACATAAATCCAGTCAAGTTCACCTTTTTTGAATTTTTCTTTAACCAGGTTATCATCAGAAATAAATATGAAATGCAATTTGTCAAAATTATTATAGCCGCTGTTTCTTTCGTAATCTTTTTGCCACCAGCTGTTTCTGCGGCTCAGAATAATTTCTTCGTTGACTCGCGAGCTTTCGTAAGTATAAGGACCGGAGCCGGGCATAAAATCAAACTGGTATTTTTCGAGGTAACCTTTTCCGTCGATCTTTTTTAAAATGTGGCCGGGAAGAATAGTCATAAAACCTGCAGACATGAAAGCACGCCAGTTCAGGCTTTTTGATTTGATCATAACGATGCGTTCTGTTACGGCCACGGGTTTTTCGTATTTTTTATAATAGTCATTTGAGAAAGGATCTTCGATTCCCGGGTCTGTATAAAGTTTCCAGGTTTCAACTACATCATTTGCTACAACAGGCTTACCATCTGACCATTTTGCTTTTTCATCTATTTCAAAAAAGAAAGTTTTTTTGTTGTCGGCTATTGCCCATCTTTTGGCTAGATTAGGAACATAATCATATGTGATTGGGTCAAGTTCCAACAAGGGTTCGTAGCACAGGCTTGAAAGCATGCTTATAAAAGTTGAGTTGGCGTTTTTACCACAGGTTCTTAAAGTTGCAGGGAAAGATGTTTGAACATACTTTAGAGTTCCGCCTTTTTCTGCCTTATCGCTTCCCCAACCTTTATATTCGCTGTTGGTTTTCCATTTAAGGTTTTTTAACATCATTTTGACATTATCATCAACTTCAGCGTTTAATTCTTCATCGGGGATTTTTACCGAAGGCTCTTTCGAGCCAATTCCAGGCCTTATACCTTTTTCTGACAGCATCTTGATCAATTTTCGAACTTCAGCTGTGTTGGCATTTAATGCTTCGGTGTTTTGACTCAATGCTTCGGTGTTCCGACGCAATAGCTTGTCTTCTGCCTTAAGAGTAACCGAAGTTATCAAAAGACAAAAAACAAGCAATACGGCATTAAAATAACTTTTGCTTTTCAATTTAAAGCTCCTTCCCTGACTTGTTTTTATTTGGGTGATTCTATCATAAATACGCTTTTAATGTAATTAGTTAAAACTTAAAAATGTTTATAAAATTTCTTGTTTGCAATTTCAAGCATTTCTTTGTCTCCCCTGCTGTCGCCATAAGCGTAAATTTGATCATAATCTGAAAAGTTTACTACCCGCTTCAGGCGGTTGACCTTTTCAGGGCCATAACAGTTGGGCGTGTCAAAGCTGCCGGTAATTTTATTGTCTTCCCATTCAAGTCTGGTTGCAATTACTTCAAGTTCATGTTGCTGGCACCAGAATTTTAAATAATCTTCAAATGAGGCAGAAACAACAATTATGCGATCACCGTTATGATAGTGCCAGAAAATTGTTTTCATGGCCTCTGCCTTTAAAATGCTGTTCAGTCTTTGTTCGACAAATTCTTCTGCAAGAGAATCAAATCGATCTTTGGTCATGCCTTTAAAAAACTGAGTTGTAATTCTTTCTTTTGCTCGATAATTGGGAACTAACCCCAGTTTGTAGCCAATCAGCCAGGGGGTGCAAACCAGACCGTTCAGCAAAAGACTACTCTTGCTGAAACAAAATTTTATAAAATGAAAATAACTGTCACCATTGGTAATTGTGCCGTCAAAATCAAATAATGCAAGATTCATCTTATAGCATTCCCATTTGCCATCTGATAAATAACCATTTATCGGTTTCTTCAAGCAAGGCTATATTATGCGGCTTGCCTTGCCCATGACCCGAATCTCGATCTACCCACAATAAAATCGGCCGGGTTTCGGAAAAACCGGAAAAAGTTTGTAATGCCGCGGTCATTTTTCGCGCATGCAGTGGGTGTACCCTGGTGTCGTTTTCGCCCGAATAAATAAAGGTCGCAGGGGTTTCCTGGCCTTCTTTTATATTCTGGTAAGGGGAATATTCTATAAGGGTTTTGAATTGATCTTTATCTTCAGCGGTGCCGTATTCAGGAATCCAGAACCTTGCCATCAAAAACTTATGGTATCTGATCATATCCAGCAGTGGCACGCCGCAAACTACTACCTTGAATAAGTCTGGTCTTCTGGTAAGTGCTGCCCCTGCAAGAAGGCCTCCGTTAGATCGCCCCCAAACCGCAAGCTTATCTTTGCTGGTAATTTTACTGCTGATTAAGTTTTCTGCACAAGCTTCCAGATCTTCAAACACCTTTGTTTTATTTTCCAGCATTCCCTGACGGTGCCAGCTGTCTCCATATTCATTCCCGCCTCGCAGGTTAACCAGCACATATACTCCTCCATCTTCGAGCCAGGGACACAAGAGCGGTTTAAAAGAAGGGGTCATGTTAATTGCAAAGCCACCATAGCCGAAAATAAGAGTAGGATTATTACTATTAAGTTCAAGATCCTTTTTGTGCACCAGAAACATGCTTACCTTCGTTCCATCTTCTGAAGTAAACCATTTCTGCTCGGTAACTATTTGGCTTAAATCGTATGGAATTGGTATTTCATAAAAGCTTAATTTGGCGTCATTTGTATCTTTGGCAGAGTAAATTTTGTCGGGTTGGTTAAACGAAGTGTAAGTTATAAAATAAACAGAATCGTTTTTATTTGTTAAAATCGTAGCTGTACCAATGCCTGGCAGTTCAATATCTTTTAAATAATTGCCTTTTTTATCGAACTTTTTTATCAAACTACAGGCATTCTTTTGATAGTTAACCAGCAATGAATTCTTTGAGAAACTCCAGTCTTCGATAACAGCTTGAGGATTTTCTTTAACAATATCTTTGCCATTTGAAATTGCCGGATTTTGAAGATCAGCAGTTATAATACGCCCATTTGGGGCTTTATAATTGGTAAAAATATAAAGCTGATCATCGTTAATTTGTGCGTCAAATGCAGCAGACAAGCCGTGAGCAATTATTTTTAATTCAAGTTTTCCCGTCTTCTGCCAGGCGGAAAAATCGGCAATCCAAAGATCATTTTCTCTGGTGCTCGTAAAATAGCCTAAAATAAGCCATTTACCATCATCTGAAAGAGAAGCAAAAGGCCCGTAAGTAGTTGCTAGAGGACCTTCTTTGTATTGTTCAAAAATAATGTCGTCTTTTTCCTGAGGCTGCCCAAGCTTATGAAAACAGATCTGCCTTGAATAAGGATTTTTTTCATCTGCAAGTCTGGAGTAAATAAAGCCTGAGTTGTCCGGCAACCAGAAGACTCCAGCAACTTTACCCGAAATTTTGTCCTCAAGAGTTTTATTGTTTTCTATGTCTATAATATTAAGGCAATAATTTTCATCGCCGCCTTTATAGCTTCCAAAAGCAACCAGATTGCCGTCATGTGAAGGGCTAAGCCAGGCTATGGCGGTCAAGCCGCTATTGTCGATCTTGTTTGAATCAATAAGAACCTTTTCATTCTCTAAAGATTCATCTTTTGGACAATAATAAAACACAGGCTGATTCTGGTTGCCTTTTTGTCTGCCATAATAAATATATTTGCGACTTATGGTTACCAGAAAAAACTTTTCCAGTTCCAATAAAGGCTTAATTCTTTGTTCAAGTTCATTTCTTCCTGGTAAATTATCAAGAACAGACCTGGTAAAGCTGTTTTGCTTATCAGTCCATTCTTCAACCTCCGGAGTCAGGTTACCCTCATTGTCACCTTCCAGCCAGCGAAAATGGTCGACATTTTCATAATCGTGAACTTTCTCTTTAACCGTTTTTACCGGACTTTCCGGATAGTTGAATTTTTGCAAATCTTTATTCCTTTCAAAATTCAAAAATAGCCAGTTAAAGCTAAAAAAACAGAACTACTGGCACATTTAACCAATTCGGGATATTATTGTAATAGGTATGGCTATTTCAGTAAAGGGAATTCAATATTCTTACAACATCGATTTTCATAATCAGGTGGCGACCAGCTTAAAAAGCCAGGTTCACGACCTGCCGGTTCTCTCTGCCCCTGAAGCGTCGCCCGTTGACATTAATAAAAGTAACAGTCAAATTGTACCGGACTTTGAAAGTCGTAAAACTTTTGCCGGCCCAACAGCATCACCTGTAGAAACTCCCGAGTCCGGAGTGAACGCCGGACCATCTCCTGCTGCAGCTTTTGATGCAAAAGTGCCTCCAAACAGCCAACAAGAGCCTCTTTTTAATCACGAAAATGGTTTTTCTAACCAAACTCAAAGCTTGCCGGAAAAAGACAATACAGCTCAGACAATCGATAACATGCCCGGATTTGAAATAAATCCCAGTTTACGTTCGGTTGAGCTTTCCGAAAAAATTCCTCAAGCCGACAGCCAACCCCTCGAACCGGTTAAAGCCATGCCAAAGGCTCAGTATAACCGAGCCATGAGAGCTTACAAACCCGATTATGGTTCTTTTTTGCAAGCAACCGGTTACGAAAACCCTGATCAGGCAGGTGCGGTTCAGAATAATTCTGAAGGTGAAACCCTGCTTGAAAGTGCCGCTCCCCTGCCCTCCAATCCTCTAAGTAACAGAGCGAATGCACCTGATGTCTTTGCTCCGGTCAATAAAGAAAATATTGCCGAACCTGTTGAAGCTGACTTTAAAGACTATGCCCTCGAAGAAAATGCCGCAAGAAACGCTCAACAGCCAGAGAACTTCGTTGTAAGACAAGCTCGCAGAATATATGAAATTATTTCTGATTCAGCTCTGGTGTCTTCGGGTAATAAAATTGATGTTTATTTTTAGTAATAGCCGTAATGAGATTCAGATGAGGCTTCAAATAATATGGCCACTATTACCCCACCTAAAATAGCAATACAGGTAAGCAAAAGAGCCATTGCGCCAAGCTTTTCAAATACAAAATCATGCATGGTCTGATCATCATCCGGTTTCAGTTTGAAAATTATTTTTAAGCCATCGAAGATAAAGCCCCAGACTGAAGCTATAAAATCACCAATTTCGCCAAGTGAGGATTCTTTATTAAACTTGTGTTTTTTCCGTCTACCCAATGATTTTTTTCTCTCAGCTTTCAAATAGATGATTTATTATTGGAATTGCATTAATAACAGGTTCTTCGTAAGGATGGGCTTTTCTAATCGCTTTTAATACCTGTGCTGCATATTCTTTTTTGCAATATGCCTCTACTTTTATTTCGTCTGCACAGCAAATACTGTCTTTTTCGCCCAGATAAGGATTCGCGCCCTCAAGCGGACGCCAGTATCCCTTTACATTGATTTCTGCAGCTGCACAATCATAATCTCCCATTTTCCCTGCTCCGGCTTCGTGCATAGCCATTTTTACTTTCTGGAGGGCTTCAGGTGGGACAAAAACTTCAATTTTAACCGCTTTCAAATTATCGATCATGAAAAACATCCTTAAATTCTTTTGCTGACTACAATGTTAGAGCCAAATTACCCACAAAATCAAGTGCTTTTCATAGCAATTCTCGGTCAGCCGCTATCAACTCCTTTCAGAAAAGAATTCGCCTCACACCAAGCCTCCAAGCCACAAAGAAAATAACCACAGAGCGCACAGAGAACACAGAGAATCTTTTTCAGCCATTGTTTCCTTCTTCAGCAAGCCTTCAGAAAAGCACTCGTG
>JBNJGH010000016.1:11970-46014 GCA_051747585.1 Candidatus Rifleibacteriota bacterium | reverse complement strand
CACAAAGAAAATAACCACAGAGCGCACAGAGAACACAGAGAATCTTTTTCAGCCATTGTTTCCTTCGTCAGCAAGCCTTCAGAAAAGCACTCGTGTTTTTCTGAAGGCTTGCTGACGAAGGAAAAGCCGGGCGGTGAAACCGCCGGCTATTTGTCCAGAGGACAAATCCACGGCTGAAAAAGATTAAAAAATCAACTCTGAGCCCTCGGTGGCCTCAGTGGTTTAAATTCGATATTTGACAGAAAGAAATAAAACCAGAACTTTTTGTAACCAGCTAATAATAATTGACCGAGAATTGCTGAAGAATTAGTGTGTTAATTGCAAAAGGTTAATTGCAAAATTAAAATTTGTACTGCCATTATTTAATAAAATCCGTTATACTTGATTAATAAGCAGAGTATTTCGGAGGAAAGTATGGATAAGAAAGCTTTAAAAAGTTTAATTTGTATCTTACTGGCGGTTTTCTGTTCTTTGACGCTTATGGCCAGAGAACCCGCCGATCAATTAACAGATTCTCTCAATCAGGTTGCACGTGATATACATTATTCAAGCCGAATGGTCGACAGCTCCGATGAAGCTGCTGCGGCTGCTTTTGCCAAGGAAGGGCAGAGCGTAGAAAAGCTTGAAAGATTCTTTCATAAAGTCGAAAGCGAACAGCAAATTAATGACTCTTTGAATCAGTTGAGGTTTTTTGCATACAGAATAAGTAATAACGCCGAAAAAGCAGCATTCAAAGAAGCCTTGAGGATAATCGAAAAAAGAGTAAAATACCTGGTTCAAACCGAAAATCCGCAATTATCAGGTTCTATTGAAAATATACATGCCCTGAAAACAGAATTTGAAACCAGCCAGACTTTTAAAGAACCCGATTTCTCAAGACGCTTAAAAGAAATAACCCGCAGCACCGGAAGTAAAGATAAAGTTCCCTCCGAATTGCTTGGAGCTCATGTTCAAAACGGCAAAACCGAATTCTCTGTTTATTCTCCGGCTGCTACTCAGGTTAATCTCGTACTTTTTAAAGAAGCAGATGATAAAAAAGGGCGCTCTTATGCCATGAAAAAAGACAGTAACGGCACCTGGCGCGCTACAATTAAAGAAGAACTTTACGGAACATTTTATGGTTTCACCGCTGATGGACCTACCACTGACGGTCATTTGTTCGATCCGGATCGACTGCTTTCAGATCCTTATGCTTTTGCCAATGTGGGACATAATGGAAAGAGTGTCGTGGTAAACAGAAATTTCAAATGGACGGATGGTAATTTTTCTCCGCCAGCCGCTAAAGATGCAATCATTTATGAAATGCACATCAAAGACTATACAGCTCATAAAACTGCCGGAGTGTCTGCTGATAAAAGAGGCAAATACCTCGGAATGCTTGAAGGAAAAAATTCAGATAAAATTCTTGGTCATCTCAAAGATCTGGGAGTTAACTGCCTCGAACTGTTACCCGTGCATGAATTTGACAATAATTACGCCGGGGTTACCAATCATTGGGGTTATATGACAACTCATTTTTTTGCTCCCGAAAGTTCCTATGCCAGCGGAAACAAAGGTGAAGCAGTAAATGAATTCAAGACTTTGGTTAACGGTCTTCACAATGAGGGATTTGCGGTTATCATGGATGTGGTTTACAATCATACCGCCGAAGGCGACCATCGCGGCAAGCCTCTCAATTTCAAAGGTTTTGACAATCCCGGATATTATCGTCTCATGGATGACAAGAAATATTACTGGAACGGTAGCGGCTGTGGAAACGAATTCCGTTCAGACAGTCCCGTCGGGCGTAAAATGATTATCGACAGTTTGAAATACTGGATAGATGAATACCATGTCGATGGTTTCAGGTTCGATCTGGGGACTATAATCGACAAACACACCTTCGGCAGAATTCTCGATGAATTACCCGAAGATATAATCGTGGTTGCAGAGCCCTGGGCTGCAGACTGGAAAAGAAACCAGTGGGGTAAGAGTGATTTTCGTAATACTCGCCTTGGAAAATGGAACGATGATTATCGCGAAAATATAAGGTCTTTTGTTTCAGGTAATGGCAATAGAAATGATGTTATGACCGTTCTGGCCGGCACTTGCTTCTGGTGGACTGCCAAACCAACTGAAAGCCTCAATTATATTGAAGCACATGATGGCTATACTCTTTTTGACCTTTATAATGGTGACAAAAAGAAAACCAGACTTGCCGCTATTGCTCTGCTGACTTCTCAAGGTATTCCAATGATCCATGAAGGCCAGGAATTCAACCGCAGCAAAGATGGCAATCATAATTCTTATGACCAGGACAACGAAACCAACTGGATCAACTGGAACGATAAAAAGGATAACCTTACTACTTTCGAACTTTACAAAGGGCTTATAGCACTTCGGAAAAAATATGACAATTTCAAACATGCTACAGCATTGAATAGTCAGAGTCTCGACTGGATTCTTCCAGGCAATCAGAATGGCGTTGGCATGGTCCTCAAAGGGAAGCCAACCTTTATAGTTTTACTTAACAGTGACCAGAGTAACTGGGTCAACTTCAAGTTGCCTGCAGGCACCTGGAAAGTTATCTGCAACGGCGAAAAGGTTAAAGAAGCCGGGCTTTATACAGCTGAAGGAGACTACAATGTTCCGCCGGTAACCGGCATTATTTTGCGTCAGTAAACAAAAGGGGGCGAAAAGCCCCCTTTTTTATTGCTAAAATTACATCGGAGAGTTAAATTAAAACTAGATACTGTCGTTGGGAGAGAGCTTAAATGAAACATAAAGCCAGAGGGTTTATAGGTGTCGTTTTCATAATTTTACTGATTGTTGGCGCACTTGGCTTGTATTTTGGTTATGGCTGGTATAACGAACGCTATTATGTCACTCTTTATGATGGAAATATGGTTCGCTATATTGATATCCCGCCTTTTTGTGAAAGAGAAACACCGGCCAGCGGCGAACTTACCGGCGAATGCGTGCTTGACATCGGTACCTCGGTCGATCAGGCCAGTGGCTTTTATAAAGATATGTGCGATCGTTATGGCTATATTTATTCAACTGATAACGACAAAATAAAAATTAAAGTTCATAAAGATTATGTAATCAATGGCGAATTTAAAGATGGAAAACTTTATCTTAAATGGCAGCCAAAACTGAACAAAGAACTTCAAAAGAAAATTGATAAAAAAAAGAAAAATTAACGCCGGCTTAATATAGTCAGCCTCCGGCAGAAGTATATTTTTTTATTGTCTGTCGCCAGAAAAAAGTGCTGATAAACAGAGCGGCCAGAGCTAGTAGCCCCCCGGCTAAAACGGTGCTCCAGCTTGCTTTTCCCAGAATAGTTGAAGCGGGAACAGTTGATATATAAGCAATAGGAATTAGACTGAAAAAGATGTGCCTTACCCATCCCGGATAAATTTCAACCGGGTAGCGGCAGAAAGAAAAAAGCGACCACATAAGCTGTGCCATATTTTCCAGCTTCTCAAGCCTTACCGCAAGGCTCATTAGAATAATGAACAGACTGTATACAAATGCCATCGAAGCCGGTATGGCAAGTATGAATTGAAAAATGGTAAGCGGCGAAAGAGTTAAAGAGCCCTTTAAAGCAAGATATGCTAACAATATAAGTGATGCAAAAAAGCTGCCAAGCTCTTCAAGAGATATTCTTTTGAAAGACAAAATTAATTGAGAATTGACAGGTTTTGTTAACAACAGATCGAGGGTACCCCGGTTAACCATTTCTCCCATTTCGATTAGATTGGGATAAAGAAAAATGAAGTGCATCGAAAATATGCACATGAAAACTCCATAAAGAGTTAATATCTGATCTCCGCTCCAGCCGGCAATACTCTTAGCGGCAGTGAAAAAAACTATATATTGAAGAAAGCCAAAGGTAAAATCGACAAAATTGGCGATAATCGAAAAGATAAAGCTGGCTCTGTATTCCATTGACTGAATTATGGTGGCTTTCCAGAGAATAAATATGGTTCTTAACTGCTGCATTTTACCCTCCGTAAGCGGTGTATACTTTTAAACCGCGCTTCCAGATAAATTTTATCAGCAGCAGAAAAACCAATGCCCATACACCTGTAACGGCAAAACCTTTGCCGATTTGATCAAGGTTTAATTTCCCGCTTAAAACCTCTATTGGAAAACTAAGCATATAACGATAGGGCAGGTAACCGGCAAGAATTCTGATTTTTTCAGGAAAAGTCGCGACAGGTACAATCATGCCGCCGAGTAAGGCCCATACACCGCCGTTAAGAACAAGGTTCAAGGTGGTGACATTTTCTATCCAGAAGCCAAGCAGGGCAATGGTTCCGGCTATGAGCATACGTATCAGAAAACCGGTAACTATTGCCAGAATAAAGAGAAGAGCTATTTGAGGGGTGAGGTTAATAGCTGGCAGCCGTTCTTTAAAAAAGAGCAGACCAAAAAAGGTGATAGGAATCAGATACAAAAGTTGAACCGTATTTCGAGCTATTGTTTCAATTATAAAAATCAATAAAGGAGGGTAGGGTTTTAAAAGGTCGCGGCTTAACGAACCGTCTCTAATGGCACGAGTGAATTTAAATATTGTTCGGCCATCGGTAAGATTGAGAATAATGGGCACCAATAAGTAATAAAGCATATAGTCAGCGTTTGAGTAAGGGTTGCCCGGAGTTTTTTCAATAGAAAGCCAGGCAGACAACAAAACAATTGGCAGTAAAAGCAGTCTTATCGCCTGGATAAGCATCATGCCCCTGTAGGTCAGCACAATCTGCCAGAAAGCGCTGAATAAAACACTAGTCGGTGATTTCATTTTTCTCTTTACGGTGCTTTGCAGCCCCCCTGACAAAAAGCTCGCCTATAAGGTCTTCAAGTGGGGGATCTTCAATGGAAAGGTCAGCTATAAGCTCGTTTGCGTAAAGTTTTGCTGCAACTTCTGCGATATCTTTGCGCTCAACCCTGAACTTATAGAACAAACCATCTTTAATTAACAGCTTTCCAAGTTCGGAAATTAATTTATCGTCTGGTATTTTATTGAATACAACCGAAATTTGTTTTTCGGGATGAAAATGCCCGGTTAGATCTCGCAGGCCGCCGTCATAAATTTCCTGTCCCTGGTCTATTACCACAACTCTTTGTGCGAGGGCGGCTACGTCATCCATATAATGTGAGGTTAACAAAATTGTAGGCTGAAATCTTTTGTGATAATCCACTAGAAAGCTGCGGATTTTTTTCTGCATTAGAATATCAAGCCCGATTGTGGGTTCATCGAGGAAAAGAATTTCCGGCCGGTGCAATAATGAAACTGCCAGTTCGCAGCGCATTCGTTGCCCGAGTGAAAGTCGTCGGGTCTGGGTCTGGAGGCATTCTTCTATTTCCAACATTGAAACAAGCTCTTCAACTCTTTCTTTGAAGTCTTTTTCTTCGATTCGGTAAATGCTTTTGTGTATGGCAAAGGTTTCGAGCGGAGGTAGATCCCACCATAAATTTTGCTTTTGCCCCATAACCAACGAGATACGGCTTAAAAAATTGTAGTCCCGTGCGAAGGGTTCCATACCAAGAACTCTTACATGACCTGATGTGGGAATAAGAAGCCCGGAAAGCATTTTCAGAGTTGTTGTTTTGCCGGCTCCGTTAGGTCCCAGAAAACCTATAACTTCTCCTCTGTTTATTTGAAAATCAAGGTTTTTAACCGCTTCAACCTTTTTATAAACAGGGGTGAAGAAATTTTTTACGCTTGCTGCAAGGCCTTCGGCTTTAAGGCGAACATTGAAGGTTCTGCATAATTTATCTGTAACTATAACTTTGTCTGTTGCAGTTTTTTGCTCCATAGTCCAAGAATAATAAGGGTTTATTGCTCAATAAGCAAGACCCCCTCAGATTTGACCAGCAATTTTTGGCCAACGTTCTGGAATTATTATCAGCCGGGAAAGTATGCCTCACAACAAGCCTCAGAGCTTCAAAGAAAAAATGCAGATTAACGAAGATAATTTTTAGATGTCATTCCTGACCGGTTCTAACCGGATCAGGAATCCAGAATAATCATCGTTTATTTTATTTAAAAATATAAGCTGAGTGCTTGAAAAGAGAATTTAAACAATCTGTATTTCTGCTCTAACTCTGGATGCCTGCTTGCGCAGGCATGACGGGTCTTATATTGATTTTGCCATAGATTAAACCAAACAGGGTTAAATCAGATTTAATCTCTGAGCTTTATAAGTTCATAAAGCGGGAAAGTTCGGCCGCGCCCCTTGATAGTTACACGATCGATAAATTTTAACTTTGCTTTACCTTTAAGCTTTCTAATAGTTTGCGGACAAATCAATATCCCGCTCGATAAAAATATTTCTGCCTGAGATTTAAGACGTGCAGCAAGATTTACCGGATTTCCGATAACCGTAAAATCAAGGCGGCCATCCTTAGAGCCAATCTTACCTGAAATAACGGAACCCGAAGCTATTGCAGCATTGAACCTGATATTCTGGCTTGCAAATTCATTTTTTATTTCCATGGTTGCCTTGCAGGCAGCTAAAACATGAGAATCACCGGCGTCAGATTGCCTGAAAACAAGCATCAACGAGTTTTCTATTGTTTTGTCTATTACCCCGTTATGGCGGCGCGAAATCTGGTCTGCAGTATTTATTAAATTACTCATTTCAGCAATGACTTTTTCATAATTTCGTTCATCTGAAATCAAGTTCAAGTGAGGTAATGAGCAGTAAACAATACTTGCCTGACCACGTTCACCTCCGGGCTCGAGAATTGTTTCCTTATTATCCGAAATTTCTTCGATTACATCTTCTGATAGAAATTGAGATAATTTTTCTTTTTCATTCAGCCCTCTGATCATCACATTGAAGGATTGAGCAAGACTGGCAAACTCATCCTTACTCGACAGGCTTAATCTATGATTGAAATCTGCGCAAGCAAGTTTCTCTGTTGACCTCTCAAATAGATTAACCGGATCTACAAAAATTCTACCCATAAGAAGTATGGCGGCAATAATAATGGCCAGAAGGTATAAAGACAAAGCTTTAAATGAAGGCATCAATGCAAAATTTTGTCCTGTTATCTGAGTTGCTACTAAAACGACAATAGTTTTCAGGCTGGGCATAAATGCTGTTTTAATCAGCTTTAAATGCCCATTATGGTTGATAATAGTAAAATTTGTCGATTTGTTCTGTAAAGTTTTTTCGATTTTATCTTTGCTTAGTTGAAAAGGAAAATTTTTACTGCAGATATAATCTGTTTGCGGCGGGAGCCTGCCGGGTCGAGAAATGGGTATATAGCATTTTTGAATTTTAAAACCATTATAGAAACCCTGAGTTATGAATTTTTTGTTTTTTCTGAAAAAGTCTTTAAGTATCAGCTTGTTTGAAAGTTTTAATAGAAAAGCGGATTCGACTGTTGAGTCATCCCTGTTGCCTTTAAACACAGGAATTAAAGAATAAAGAGTGTCGATGTTATAAAAGCCCGAATTATGAAGTAAGCTTATGTCTGAAAGGAAATTCCCGATACCTTTTACCTTGATTTTAAACAATCCAATAGAGCCATCATTAAGTTTTCCTTCATCATCATATTTTCTAAAAGCATTTTCTAATGTTGTGAATAGCAGGTCTTTTAAATCAAGCTCAAAGGATTCCATTCTGGTTCCCGGTTCCCTGGCCAGAACCCCATCATTTCTTTTTATTCTGGTAGCAATATGGGTTATTGGTTTGTCTTTCATCCAGTGCTTAATTGCAGGTATAAGTTCATAGGTTTTAAGGTTACCAAGCGTTTCGTTTAATTTAATGAACTTGTTTTCAAGAGCTGCCCTGTATGAATTGGTAGAAATATTGAATTGTGCCAGTTGTTGATTAAGATAGCCTGACATTTCGAATTGTCTGAATTTTTCACTAAAAGCTTCATGGTAGGCAGCCATTGTCCATAAAGCCAGAAAGGGAAGAATCGAAGCGGCAAAAACGGCAGAAAGAATTTTGGTTCTGATTTTAAAGGGAAGAAAGAAACCAAAAAAGAAAAGGCGCAGAAACAAAAGTGTAACCAGCATTACTAAAATGAGCAGAGTAAACTTTACCGGTTGGTAATATTTTCTCAGTGGATGAACCAATTCGGATTTATTGACTTTAATCTGCAGTAACGGGAAATTTTTAATAGTTTTATCAAGATTGAAAGGATAATAAGTATCTCCGCATATTATTCTGACAAGTAATTCTGAAGGAAAAACACTGTTCAATGTCAATTCTGAATTAGTTTCATTTAGTTGACTTAGACTATTTGAGAATTTGTTGAGATTTTTAATACTTTTTAGATTTCTGGTAATAATTCTTCTATTAAAAGCTATTTGGTTTTGATCGTTTGTCGCAAAATTGGTAAGTATTTTTACCGGAATATCTTTTTGTCTGAAAATGATGATGAAACCGCCGAGGTTGGCTTTAGCCACTTTTGTTGTCTTTTCGGCAGAGGCATAGTAAATAAAAATTCTTTTTAAATCAGGATTGCCCGAAAGAAAGGTTTTTACTTCATTTTTCTCAAGTTCTAACTTGCCGGTAGTTTTTAATAAATTCTTGAGATAGGTAAGGCTTTTTGTTCTTAGTTTCTTTTCTAGATCAGGGTTAATCGGCTTTTTATTCGACTGGGGCAGGCAATTGGTTTTTTTGTTTTGTTTATTGAGAAATTTAAATAAATGTTCCAGCATGGTTCTTGAGATCATAAACTTTTTTGCCTGCCTGGCTGTTAATGAATGGCTTGTTTTGGCAGTGTCGGGGCCGTGGTAAAATGCTGCAAAAACATTAATTCCAAGTTCTTTTTTTATAATTTTTCGCAACTTTGTAGCATCAAGGCTTTTATAGTATTGAATTTTTTTGTTATTGCTTTTATTAAAGCCAAGTTTCCTGGAAAGCTGTGCAAGGTTAATTTCAAGATACCTGCGTATAAGCAGTTTGCTTTTAAAGTCTTCCATTTCCTCATATAGAGAGGTTCTGGCGCTGTTAAAGAGATCTTGCTCGCCTTCTTGCAATACAAAATTAAAAAGATTAATGAATAAAAAAGCAGGCAATATTACCAGCAGAAGCCATGCCAACACAAGCTTCGCAGTGTTCGGTCTACTGGTAACTTTTAAAATAAATTTTGATTCAGGCATCAGTTGTTATTTCCCATGCTTTAAATTTATCGCCGGTTTCGATTGGGATTAAATTAAATTTGTGGTTTACTTTTCGATGAATTGTTTCATCAATAATTATTTTGCTGTGTTTTCCTTCTTTGCTGAGACTTTCAAGATTTTCTGCACGTTTTAAAGGATCGCCAGAAATAATAAATTCTTGTCTCCCGGATTTTTGGCCGGCAAAACCAAATATAACTTTTCCATCTGAAATACCTATGCCATTTTCAATTGTAAAAAGATTGTTTTCTAATCGTCTCTGATTGAATTCAGTAAGCTTTTTTCGCATTTCAAGCGCTGCTTTGCAGCTAATCAATGCCCTTTGTTCAGAATCAGCGACTGAAAATGATGCAATTATTGCATCGCCGATAATTTTTTCAATAGCGCCGCCACTTGCCTTTATAGATCTTTCCATCAGGGTCAGATAGTCGTTAAGCATTGCTACGACTTGTTCGGCATTATACTGCTCGGTAATTATGGTGAAGTCTCTGATATCAGAACTCAAAACTGTTATATCAACAACTCTGGATTCAATTTTCTCTGGGGAATCCTGAATACTTTCGAAAAGCTTGTCGGAAACAAAGCGTTTCATTTTTTCTCTTTGCAAAAGGCCGCCGGTCATTTTATTAAAAGAATCAGCCAGATGAGAAAATTCATCGCCACTTTTGAGAGAAAGATTAAAGCCATACTGGCCGTTAGAGATCTTATTTACTCCCTTTAACAGTAATGCCACCGGATTGAGAAAATAATTTGAAAGCCAGTTGGAAATGATAACAATTGCTAGCAAGCCATATAATAAAAGCAGCCAGGGTATGATATCTACAATTAAGCTTTTGCCGGTTTTTCCGGTTAAAACTGCTCTGGCAACAATAACTATCGGACTGGTTTCTTTAAAAGACCAGCTGGTTAAAATCATACTGTTATCATTTGGGGAGGTGATGCTTCCTGAATTCCTTTGTTTAACCGCGTTCTTGGCTATTTTGCGAAGATGTTGCACTGAACCGCGCGCCGGCCATTTTTCTTTTCTAAGACTATCATTAGTTCTTAGAAAAGCTGCGTATTCAATAATGCCGTTAGAAATAGTTTCTACCGATTTTATCCGGGGATTTTTGTTTAAAAGGTCTAAATACCAGTTTCCGAATTTTGCGCCGTTGACCTCATTGTAAACTATGCCGTAGGGGTTCTCGGGATCGGCTGGAGAAGCTATCAATTGTAAAAGGCATTTTTTTAGTGTTGAAATAGCATAGACATCTTTAATAATTGAGCTTTCCGCAGCCAGATTTTCTGGGGTTGCAAGAACTTCAAATAGCGGGTCTGCATAGGAGCCCAAAAAATATTGTTCTTTATCGAGTCTGCGAATCCTGGGGCTGCTGAAATCGGCTATGCCCAGATCACTTAGTATCCTGAGTAAAGCAAAATTTTCATTTTTCCTTTCATTGCCAGTAATTTCTAATTCATTGTTAAATGAAATGCCTTTGCCGTTTTTATGAAAAAAAAGGCCTGAAACTCCAAGATCTTTATTTTTAAAAGCTTCATGCGCTTTTGTCAGTTTTTCCCGGTTTACCTTCGGCTGATTAAAAAATCTGGCATCGATAGACTTCTTGTGCAAAAACCTGGTTACGGTTCTAATATCGTTCTCAAAATCCAACAGCTCAAATTTGCTTATTTTACGATGCATGTGGTTACGAATTTTTATTATCTGGTAGCGCTTGTTTGCTGTATTGACTAGTCTGACTGCAAACAAAATCCCCAGTATGGGTATAAAAACTATAAGAGCAATCGTGGTTTTTAGTTTCCAATTCAAATTGAAATTTGTAAATCTATTATGAATGAAAGTGTAAACGAAAGTAGCAAAAACAAATAAAATAAGAAGCTTGATTAAAAAATCAATTACAGGTAAAAATTTTCGATTGGGCGAAACCAGTTCTTTCTTGCTGGCAAAGCTGGCAAGGGCGTGGGTTCTAAAATATTTCCTGAAGAATTTTTCTTTCTCGGGATCTTTCAAGCCACAGTCTTGAATAATTTGAAAAAAGCCCGAGGTGAAATTAGCAAGATAATAAATTCCCTCATCTGTTTCATGAAAATGAGGTTGCTGAATATTGAGCTTGACTATTTTTCGTTGGCAGTCATTTGATGATTGATTTAGAGCTTTTTTTAAAACTATTTGTGGTTCAAAGCTAGAGCCGGGAATTACCATAAAATAGAGCCCGTAAATTCCTTCTTTGTTTTCAGGAAAATACTTAACTGCTTTGAAACCATAGGCATAACACCTTTGATTGCCCGAAGTTTTGTTGAAATATTTTATGCAGTCATCCGTGTAGAGCGGGGGATTTGCAAAATAAGAAACTAGAGATCTGAAATTAAAACTGAAAAGAATATGAGTGTTGTCTGTTCCCCTTATCTTAATAAATTCTTTTTTGCGTTTTTCTAATGATTCCGTAAAGGGAAGAATATTTTTTACATAAGTATCGTTGGAGGCTACAGAAAAGACAGCCCTTTTAACTAATTCATTTTTTTTGACAGCGTCATCGTTTGAGTGTCTTAAAGCATTAGGTTTGAAAAAAGAGTAAGAGTTTTGTAAATCGCAGTCTGCAGCTATTACAATATTCGGGTCGATGCCATAATTTTTTCTTAAATAATTTCTGGCGGCCGGAATAAAGTTCGAATCAACCAGAGCAGGATCATAACCACTCGGGTAGCGAAATACCCTGTGGCTTCTCTGGGGAAAGCTTAGGCCAAATTCTGAATTTAATTTTCTAAGACTGTTTTCGACAAAGGTTCTTGGGTTTATATCGTTTTGAAAGCTTTCTGTTTCAAGCAAAAGCTTTTCTTGAACCATTGCCTTCAGCTGTCTTTCTTCGATATTTACCAGCTTTTCTAATACCTGTCTGAAGAAAATAAGAGGAAGCAGCAGCAGTATGCCAAAAAAAGCTAGAGAAAAACCGTATAAAAAAGAATTTCTATTTTTTAAAACCTGCAATTGTTATATCCAACTAATGCCAAGAATTTAACTTTTATAAATTTACCATATAATTACTATTCATTTTTTTCAGTAATTATCCATTTAGTAATATTAGCGAGTTTCAAGACATTTTTGTATTTTTTGTTATGTCCTAAATTTTAGCATATCAAAGATTGCTTCGTCGCTCTGCTTTGCAGAACTCCTCGCAATGACAGCTCCAAATTTGTCATTGCGAGGAGCTTAGCGACGAAGCAATCTAAATGTCTTGAAACGGTTTCTACAAACAAATTGAAAAACACTACAACTTATTGGGTCATTTTGTGACAATAAAACAATTTTTTTGGTTTTGCTGGGCAAAATGTTATAAATAGAAATAGAAATAAAAATTTAGAGGAGGTAATTATGTTTAAGAGAAGGATTCTTTTGTTGATGATACTTGGAATGGTCTTCACGGCTTTTCCGTCTTGTTATGCCGAGGAAGATGCTGATAAAATGATGGCCGCATCGACTCTTGTCGGTTTGTCGAAGCTTTTCAGCGATAATTTTTCTTCATCAGAGAGCCTGGGCCGGCCTGTCAGTGCAGGGGAATATGTAATAATTCCGGTTGTTTGTAAAGTAGCGGGGTTCGGTTTTGGGGCAAAGTCTGAAGATAAGGAAAATGAAAAGGGAACTTCGAAAACTAACAAAAAAGACGAAAAAGAAGAACAGAGATTTGGTCTTGGTTCCGGATTCATGCTTAAACCTGTTGCCTTAATTATTATTAAGCAGGGCGGCAATTTTGAGATCGTAAAACTTAATCCGGGTTTTTTCGGGCAGTTGGCTAAGCACATGAGTCTGGCAATGACCAATACGATTAAAGATTCATTGCAAAAGCTCATAAAGATGAAAACAATGAAGATGAAAAAAATGAAAAAGAAAAAAAAGAAAAAAATGAAGAAGATGATGGAAAAAATGCAAAAAAAGAAAAAGAAAAAAATGCAATGTCAGACTGGAGAATGCAAAAAAAATTAAACTTGAAAATGAAAGAAAAGCAATGAAGTAAAAGCTTTATCAATACAGAAGGGGGCATGATTTGCCCTCTTTTTTACTTTTTATTGGATTGTGTTTTTTCATATCTACGGACGTATTTTTTCATGAAACCGTTAATATTGGAAAATACGCCCATTAGTATATTAATTTCCCGCCTGATGGGTTTTGCCCGGTGAAAAAATGCTCTGATTACCTGAAATAGCGGGTCGGGCTTAATCATTGGCAAGAACTCGCAATTGTCTAATACCGACCACATATGCTTATATAAGCGATCAAGTTCTTCAGATGTAGGAGGCTGCTCGCAATGGTTTTTTGCTTGTGCCTTGGGTAGCGGAGTCGTGTCGCCATATTTTTGATATAACTCATAAGAAATAAGCATAACCGCTTGAGCCAGATTTAACGAGGTGTTTTCCGGTGCGGTTACTATTCTCATGGTTCCCATGCAATGTTTTAGATCATCTTTGGTTAGACCCCATTCTTCTCTGCCAAAAAGAATAGATATACTGCCATCTTCTATAACTTCTGAAATGCGCTCTATTCCCTGTCTAACCGTCATATTTGGCTCATGATATTCTCCCCGGCGATTAGCGGTGCCTAATACCAGAACATTGTCTTTTATGGCCTCCGGAATTGTTTCAACTATTTTTGTCGATTTCAGGATGTCCTGGGCGTGCATCGCCATTTTAATTGCATCCAGGTCTAGATCACAACCAGGTCGAACCAGGGTCAGACGACTTAAACCAAAGTTTTTCATGGCCCGGCAGGCGGCTCCGATATTCAGAGGACCCTGGGGTTCAACTAGAACAACTTGAATTTTATCTAAAAAGGTTTTGGTATCAGACAAAATATTCCTCGCATAGGGGGGGGATAAAATAGAAATAAAAAATAGGCTCGAGCGGATTTGAACCGCTGACCCCCACGATGTCAACGTGGTGCTCTAACCAATCTGAGCTACGAGCCTTTGTGTAAAAAAGATAATATCATTCAAAATTTATAAAGTCAATAAATTTTATGTTGTAATAATGCCTCTGATAGCGTATTTTGTTAACTCTGTAAAAATGGCCAGATACATTGCAAATAAAAATTTTTTTGTGTTCATTCTGCTTTTAATTATTACTGCAGGCATTATGTTCAATGCCCGCAGAATTGAGCCTGTTTCCGAAATACGACTTATGATGGATACCATGGTAACCATCAAGGTTTACGCCGATAAAAAAAAAGCAGAAGAAGCTGTTGCAAAGGGATTCGAGCAATTTGCTCTGGTTGAAAAAAATGTTTCCTTTCATAAGGCAGATTCGGCTCTTTCCAAATTGAACGAACAAAGAAAAATTGAAGCAGAAGGTATAATAAAACAGCTACTGGACACTACCACAAAATATTTTAAAATTACTGATCGATATTTTGACCCTACTTTTGCCAGGTTGCAAAAGGCTTATGGTTTTTATGATAAATCTGGCAGGTTGCCTGATGAAATGGAAATTGAAAATCTTCTTGACGCAACCGGCTGGACTAAAAAGGTTTTCTATAACGAAACTTCTAATGAGTATTCTTTAGCCTCAGGTGCTTTAATTGATCTTGGCGGCATTGCCGGAGGGTATGCAATCGAAAGAGCTGCGACTGCCATAAAAAAAACCGGATGCAAAGATTTTCTTATAGACGACGGTGGCGATATCTGGGTAGAAGGAGATAAACCAGATAACTCTGCCTGGACAATCGCAGTAAGAGATCCTCGAGATAATAAGCCACTGGCACTGGTCGAAAGTCTTGAAAACATTGCCGTATCTACCTCTGGTAATTATGAGCGTTTCGTAATTGTCGACGGTCAGAAATACGGTCACATTATGAACCCGGTTACCGGCAAACCAGCAGATTTTTATAAGTCGGTAACTGTTGTGGCAAGCAGCCCGGTTAAGGCAGACGTTTTCAGTACCGCTTTTTACGCTATGCCGCCGCAAAAAGCCTTTACCTGGGCTGAAGCAAAGAATCTCGCTGTTTTGTGTCTGACCAGCGATGATGAAATAAAAATGACTAAACCAGGAAAAAAATGGTTCAAAATTTTAAAAAACTAAAAGCTGGCGTCAACAAGGTTTTTGCCCAAAAATCAGATTATCTGTTTGTTATTATTCTTTTATTGATTTCTGTTTTTGCTTACAAAATCCATAATAGAAATTTAACTAGAGAAATAAAAAAATATAAAATTATTATTTTTAAAAACGACAACGATGTTAAAGAGCTTTCCTTCCAAAAGCCGCCGCTTAAGCCAGTTGAAGTTCAGGGAAAAATAGGTCGAGTGGTTGTAGAGTGGAATGAAAAAGGCGCTTTTCGTGTGGTTTCTTCCGGATGCCCGGGCCAGATTTGTGTTAACAGTGGCTGGATAAGATATGGTAGCGTAATTTGCGTTCCTAACGGGGTGGTTGTTAAAGCTATTACCGATAAAGAGGAATTTGATGCGATTTCACAGTAATAACGAAACACCAAATGGCAATTCTTCTAACGATATTTCATCGGTAAGAAAATACACTTTAATTGCTGTATTAGCTTCAGCTGCCGCTGCTTTGCAGATTATAGAATCGCCGCTGCCACGACTTGTTCCCTGGTTGAAGCCTGGTCTGGCAAATGTTATGACTTTATATGCCATAATCAGGTTGTCGCCTTTTTCGGGGTTTGCTGTGGCAATTGTAAGAACTTTTATTGCAGGAATTTTTCTCGGAACCTTTCTTTCGCCGGTTTATCTTATATCGCTTTCCGGAGCATTAAGTTCAACTCTGGCGATGTCGATATTAAAAAAGGTGTTTCCGCTTAGCGGCCTTGGACCCGTCAGTATAATCGGAGCCCTGGCCAGTAACTGGGCTCAGTTGACCGCGGTAGAATTTTTATTTTCAGGAAACATGTCTTTATGGCTGCATCTGGCAGTTATGATCTGGGTAGCGATTCCCTCAGGATTGATCGTTGCAGGAATCACAGGAGAGTTATTAAGGAGAACATAATATGGGGAATAAAATACCGAAATTGTATCTTGCTTCAAAGTCACCTAGACGTCGGGAAATTTTGACCAATCTGGATATAGATTTTGAAGTAATAGACTCTGATTACGAAGAAAAATTTTCTGATGTGGTAGGTCTGAAACCTGAAGAGCAGGCCGCTAAACTTGCCGGCTTCAAGGCGTTTCATGCCTCGTCCAATCTAAGAGAGGGCATCGTAACTGGTGCCGATACAATAGTCGTGAAGGGTGATACAATTCTGGGAAAACCGGAAAACGACCAACAGGCAAGAGAAATGCTTCATTCTCTTTCCGGCAATGATCATAAGGTTATTACCGGTATAGCTGTGGTCGATGTGGCGGGGTTAAAAACCTTATCCCATGCCGAAATCACCAAAGTCAGCTTCAGAGATTTAAGTTCAAGGGACGTTGAGTTTTATCTTGATACTAAAGAACCTTTTGATAAAGCTGGAGCCTATGGCATACAGGGGCACGCCGGACTTTTTGTTGACAGAATAGAAGGATGCTATTTTAATGTAGTTGGGTTTCCTGTCGTTGCTTTTAGAAATTTGATCTTGAAGCTCGGTTACGATTTAAATGACTTTATAAGGATTGATAAATGAAGGTAGCAGTTTATCCCGGTAGCTTTGATCCATTTACTTATGGACATCTTGATATTCTCAAACGTGCAACCTGTCTTTTTGACCATATTATAATCGGAGTTCTCGAAAACCCTTCCAAATCCTGCTTGTTTTCACCCGGTGAGAGGGTAGAAATGATCGGGGAAGTTATAAAAGATTGGGAAGAAAATATCAGGGTAATTCACTTTAACGGATTGCTGGTCGATTTCTGTAAAAAGGTGGGGGCTTGTGCGATAATTAGAGGTTTGCGAGCTGTGTCTGATTACGAATATGAAATGCAGATGTTTTCGGTCAATTCACAGCTGTCAAAAGATGTGGAAACTGTGTTTCTTATGTCATCGCCCCGATATTCCTTTTTAAGCTCGAGTATCGCCAGAGAAATTGCTCAATATGGCGGAAATATAAATAGCTTGGTTCCAGAAAACGTTAAAGAAATGCTTATAGAAAAATTTCCCCAGGCGGGAGACTAAAAAAAAGATGCTGCCAAATAAAAATGGCAGCATCTTTTTTGTTATTTACTTTGATGGGTCGTAAAAAGGAGACATTTCTCGCAGCTTTTGAATTATTGGGGGCACCGTTTCTATTACATAATCAATTTCTTCTTCTGTTGTGTATTTTGACAAAGAAAATCTAACAGAACCGTGGGCATAAGAAAAAGGCGTATCCATTGCCATCAAAACATGAGATGGCTCGAGCGAACCGCTGGTGCATGCCGAACCAGAGCTGGCAGCAATGCCTGCAGCACTGAGGTGTAGCAAAATTGCTTCGCCTTCGATAAATTCAAAGCCTATATTTGTTGTGTTGGGAAGACGCCATTGGGGGTTTCCGTTAATATGAGTATAAGGGATCTGTTCCGTTAAACCTTTTTCAAGTTTATCTCTTAATTGTCGAATGCGGTTGTTTTCTTCGAAAATACCGTTCATTGCTTCTTCACAGGCTTTGCCTAATCCGATTATGTAGGGTACATTTTCGGTGCCTGCTCTGCGCCCATTTTCCTGATGTCCGCCAAGCATAAACGGAGATATTTTTGTTCCTTTTCGGATGTACAAAACACCTACACCTTTGGGAGTATGTATTTTGTGTCCGGATAAAGAAAGCAGATCAACGGGTATTTTTTCTAAATCAAGGGGAATTTTACCTACAGCTTGAACTGCATCTGTATGAAAAATCACATTTTTTTCGCGGGCAATCGCGCCAATTTCTTCAATGGGAAAAAGAGTGCCGCTTTCATTGTTGGCAGCCATTATTGAAATCAGTGCTGTTTTGGGGGTGATTGCAGCTTTTAGTTTTTCCAGATCCAGGTCGCCTTTTTTGTTTACTTCAAGCTCTGTTACTTTATAACCATTTTTTGCCAGGTAACGTGCTACATTTAATACTGCTGGATGCTCAACTTTAGTAGTAATTATATGGTTCTTGCCGGTTTTGAGCTCCCGGTTTTTTTCCATTACTCCACGAAGAGCATGGTTGTCAGCCTCTGTGCCACAGGACGTGAAAACTATTTCGTCTGGTGATACATTTAAAAGAGCTGCTACCTGTTCGCGTGCTTTGCTGACATGCTCAGCTACTTTTCCGCCAAATGAATGCATAGAACTGGGGTTGCCGTAAAAATCATTGAAAAATGGTAGTATAGCGTCTCTAACACCGGGTGAGACTTTACAGGTTGCATTGTTGTCTAGATAAATGTCTTTCATTTCAGTCATTATGAAGCCTCAATTACATTTATTTCGGATGAAACTTCTTTTCTTAAAGTTTCCTGAACAAGATTCCGAAGAGTGGCCTTAGCTCCGGGGCAACCGGCACAGGCACCTTGGAGTTTGACAATAACATTCTTGCCTTCGATATCTATCAATTCAATATTGCCTCCATCCATTTTAAGCATTGGAGCAATCTTATTTTCAAGTGTTTCACTTATAAGCTTGATTCGTTGCAGATTTGTCATTCCGCCTGAAGATTTTTGAGCAGAAGTTCCAGCCTGAGCTGGCTTTTTGTTTATATCATCCAGAATGTTTTGTATGTCAGGAATACAGCCGCCACAGCCGCCACCGGCTTTGGTATAATGAGTAACTTCTTCCACGGTTTTAAGGTTATTTTCTTTGATGACATTCCTTATCTTTTCTTCGTCTACCCAGAAACATTTGCAGACTACCGGCGTTTCTTCGTGCTCTACAGCCTTTTCGCCCTTGTAATTTGCCACTGCCGCTTCAAGCGCATCTTTGCCCAAAACAGAGCAATGCATTTTTTGCTCTGGCAAGCCACCTAGAAATTTTGCGATGTCATCATTGGTAATTTTCATTGCCTCATCTATGCTCTTACCTTTAACAATTTCGGTTAAAGCGGAAGCACTTGCAATTGCGCTGGCGCAACCAAAGGTTTGAAAACGGGCATCGGTAATTTTGCCGCTTTCTTTATCAATTTTGATATAAAGCTTCAGAGCGTCACCACAGGCTAGTGAGCCAACTTCACCGATTCCGTCAGCGTCTTCTATTTTACCCACGTTGCGCGGGTTGGTGAAGTGATCCATAACTGATTTTGTATAATCCCACATAATTATTCACCTGCCACTGCTATTATTAGATTTCAACTGAAAATATAACTTCAGTTCAAGGCCGTTAAGGCTTACATATAATATATATAAATGGTGTCATGTTTCAACTTTTGCCTTTAAATAATTACCTGCTATGTAGAAAAAATGCTCTTTTTGCCGTTGCCGAAAGGTTCTGAGAGCAAAAAATCAATAGTTAGGCAGATAATAATTTTAAGTTTAGCAATCCCAATTTTTTAGAAAGGAAAAGTTTTGAGATTTGTACCCCAAAAGGCTGAATTTTAAAGACTTAAGTTGAGTTCCGATCCCGGGCAGATTTTGCAAAACACTGTGTACCTTGACTTTTAAAGGAAAATCTTTTATAAATATCTGAACTACTGCACGTTTATAAAAAAAGAAATGAGATTTATGATAAAAAATCATTTGCTACAAAAAACTTTTATAGCGCTATTTGCTATCTTTTTATGCGCCGCCACTCTTTTCGCAAAGGTTGTACCTGGTGGGATTGCAGCAGAGGGTATGCTGGTTGTTCAACCTCGGGAGTTTAACAAAGAGACACAAAAAGTTGAAGTTGGAAATGAAGAGTCTGGGCTTTTTTTTACTACCCTCGCACCGGAAAGCTCCGGTATTGGTTCGGTAAAAACCTTTTCCGTTGAAGTTGTAAAAAAACTGAATAAATCTGACTGGAATGAAGTAAAAGAAAATAACGGTCAGAACTTTCGTGAAACCAACAAATGTCTGATCAGACCCGTTTTAGGTAGAGTCAGCTCTTTGTTCGGTAGAAGGCGTCATCCGACAAGACGTAGTTGGCATTTCCACGCCGGAATCGATATTGTTGCCCGTAAGGGAACACCAGTTAAGGTTGCAATGGCTGGAAAAGTTACATTTGCCGGCTGGAAAAGAGGGTATGGGCTGGTTCTGGTTGTCAAGCACAGCGAAGAATTTGAAACTGTATATGCTCATTGTTCAAGACTTATGGTTAAAAAAGGGCAGGTTGTAAACACTGGCCAGAAGGTAGCAAAAGTTGGAAACACCGGTATTACAACTGGTTCCCATCTTCATTTTGAAGTTCGGCGAAGTGGAAACGTAAGAAATCCATTCAGATATATGCGTAACTAAATCAGACCCCTCAATTTTAAACACTTAAAGGCTAAAAAATAAAAAAGCCAGATAAGAGTTTTGAAATCGGGCTTTTTTATTTTCGATTAGCTATAGCAGGAAAAGAATTATCTTCCGTTGGGTGGAAGTTTAACCCATACTCTAAGCTTGGTTTTTTCATCAATACGAATAAGTACATAGTCTTTATAAGTTTCAATTGCATTTTTACGCTGCATAATTTTTCACCACCTGCTTTAGACTAAATAATACTTTAACTTTAAGGTATGCAAAACTTATACCAAAACTGTTTCGTTTCTATCGGCAGAATGGGGTATTTTTTTTAATTCATTTGCCAGAAAGGATTTGAGGGGTGATAAAAAAAATGTTTGTGTAGCCTGTTCAACAATTTTTAGCCCTGAATTTAGTTGATATTAATAATTTACGAGAACTTTAATTGTGCGAAAATTATACAATGATCAAAATGTGCACAGCTTGAATTCAGGGTAATTCAATTTCTTCAGATTCATATTTATTTGATGGGGTAGGCTTTTTTAATGTTTGCCGATACATCCACATTGAAAGCAGTATTCCTGCAATACCAAAAAGAAACCAGTTGACTCCCAGATCGATAAAAGACTGGGATTGAACAAGGATGAACGGAGAAAAGGCTTTCTTTTTAATGTTAAATAGCTTCTGGGCCTGGGTATAAACAATTTCAGAAACACCGACTCGATTTAAATCGAGGTTGCTGCCGTTATCTATTGCCAGGGCTTCGGTAAGCTCGTCTTCTCCTCCCATGATGGTTAGCTGTTCGGGTGAAAGCAGGTATAGCCAGTATTCGGAAGAAACAATAGCGGTAGACATTGATTTTTTTATCAGGATTCCATTGAACTCCCGGCTCAAAGACCTGAATGCAGAGATGATAAGACCGATACTTAAAATCAATAATAAAAGCGCAAATATTCTTGTTTTAATTTTTCCCTGGCTGTTAATCTTTTAAGCTCCTGAAAATAATCTCTTTTGTTAAAATACCTGAAAAAGATAAAAATTAGAAGAAAAATTTGATGTACCCTTCCGGCAATGAATATTATTTGTTATATTTATTTAGTAAGTTTTAAATTCCGGAGGGATTTTCAATGAAAAAGTTAACTATCGGGCTTCTAGCGGTCCTTTTATTTTGTTCTTCTTCTGCTTTCGCGGGCAATCCATATAATCAGAGCACTTCCTATGGGCAGAACAACGGTTCTTATGGCCAAAACAACGGCTCTAATGGTGGCTTTGGTCAGGTTGACCCTAATGACCATGCTGTTGTGACTCTTTTATGGCTTGTTTATTCAGATCTACAGATGTGCCAATCTTCAATGAAACAGACTCTAATGGATAATGTTTCTGCCATTGGGCATTTAAATAATTCACAGTCTGCTTTGAAAAAAGCTACTATCGATCCTGCTTACCACCTGTTAATTCGTGAAATTAACAAAAGAATCAGCAAAATCAAATTTTATCTTGTTATGAATGAAAAACGGGCTGTTCAGCAGAGAATTCAACAGTTAATGCAGGTGATTAAAAATGTGCTTGGCGCATCTAGCGGACAGTTACCAGGCAATACCAGCAATTATAACCCCCACAATAATAATAATGGCGGCAATTTCGGGAACCCTAACAACTCGGGTTTCATACCCATGGGAAGCCCTGAAACACCTGTAGGAAACCCTGGAAATAATGGCATTTCCATTCCTACCTTTCCAAGCGGAGTTGTTCCGGTTAGATAAAAGTTATAAAATAAAACGCGACAGGGAAGCTTTTTCCTGTCGCGTTTTTTTTTTCAGCCGAATGGTAAAATATGAAGAATATTCTTTTAAGTGGGTTTATGGCAGCAGGAAAAACTTTTTGCGGCAGAATTCTGGCCGAAAAAATTTGCAAAACCTTTGTTGATATAGACCAGGAGATTGAAAACAAGACAGAAATGAAAATTTCAGAAATTTTTTCAAACCATGGAGAAATCTATTTCAGAAAAATAGAGTCAGAAACCTTTCTTTCAATAATAAACAAAAATCCCGTAGATTTAATTATTGCTTCCGGTGGAGGGCTGGTAATAAACAATGATAATTATCGTGGAATTAAAAAGTGTAATAACATTTTTCTGGATGAAGATTTTAAGGTAATTATCAAAAGATTGAAAAGCAGTAAGTTAAAACGACCTAAAATTGCAGGTCTTACTATAGAAGAAATTAAAAAAATATTTGAAGAGAGGCGAAAAAAATACTATCATCTGGCTGATTATACGGTTAAAAATTGCAATGAACTTATCGAATTAATGCAAAATTTGAAGATTATGGAAGAATAAAATGACAAATGACAAAAAAAGAATCACTCAGCAGGTAATTCGTCTGGTTGAAATACTTGAGATATTAAGAAGTCCTGAAGGTTGTTCCTGGGATCGAAAACAAACCTGCAAAACTCTTGCTCCAAATATTATTGAAGAGGCTGAGGAGGTCGTTGAGGCTATTGATTCAGAAGATACTCTTCATATTGTCGAAGAGTTGGGTGACCTTCTTATGCTGATAGTTTTCAATTCTCAGATCGGCAGCGAGAATGGAACTTTTTCTCTTGCAGAAGTTGCCGAAGGAATCTGTAATAAACTCGTATTACGTCATCCCCATGTTTTTGCAGATGAAGATAACAATATCAAACCTGAACAGGTGATGGATATGTGGGGCAAAATAAAGGCAGTAGAAAAGGTTGAAAGAAGCAGGCTTTCAAACCGAATGAAAGAGGCACTTAAATTTCCTTCTGCTATTAAATTGACCGAAAAAATTCAGTCTGAAGCGGCAACCGTAGGTTTTGATTTCCCCGACACGAGACAGGCATTTGACAAGATCGAAGAAGAAATTGGTGAAGTTAAGGAAAATCTCGAGGAATCCGAGCCGAAAAAGGAAAAAATCGAAGAAGAAATTGGAGATTTGCTGTTTTCAGTTATTAACTTTACCAGGTTGAATGGAATCGATGCTGAGAATTGCTTAAAAAGGGCATCAGAAAAATTTGTTGCCAGGTTTGTTCAAGTTGAAAAACTTGCTGAAAATGACGGTGGTTTTGAAGGAAAAACGCTGCAGGAGCTTGATAAATACTGGGATAAAATTAAACTTGAATAATTTTTATCTCGGAAGATTGTTTTTCAGCCTAATCAATTCTTCTTTTCTTTCTGGGTCTTTTTCTATCTTAAGCCCGGCATTTATCTCTTTTAATGCTTCCTGGTAATTGTTTTTATACGTGGCTAATTTTGCCAGTACCAGTCTTGCTTCGCCATTATTGGGATTTGCTTTTAAAGCCCCTTGTGCATCTGAGGCAGCCTGGGAAAAATCTCTTTCTTCTAGATAAAGACTGGCAGACATGGATAATGCCTGACTGTTGTTGGGATTAATATGCAGGGCTTTGTTAATGAATTCCCTTGCCCGGCGATTCTGCTTTTTAAATTTTAAAAGCTTTGCCATCGAGTAATTGGGTTCGAGTATATTGGGGTTTATGCGCAAAGCATTTCTGAAAAATCTTTCGGCATCTTCAAGTTTTCCGAGACGGGCAAGTTGTATGCCGGCAGAATATTGCATACGTAGATCATTAGGATTGACCATTGCTTTTCTCATTATTAGATCAGCTTCAGATTCGCCTTCAAATTCATTAATAATTTTTACAGGTTTTGAGTCATCTTGTTGGGCAAGGCGCTGTTGCTCTGCCATTCTTGCAAGATAGCTTTTATACTGGCGATCTTGATTTTCAATTTTATCGCATTCACGCAGGATTCTTCTGGCGTCTTCTTTTAAATTCTTTGAATTCAGTTTAGGCAAAATTTGGTTAATCTGTCGGCGGGCAACTGTATAATCGCCATTTATATAATTCATAAAAGCGGTTAGGAACATTTTATCTAAGCGCGAACCCTGTCTTTTGATCATTTTTTCTATGGCTCTCATAGTTCCCTGGTCATTGCGGCCAAGTAAGGTCCGATCTCTCGTATAAGCCGATCTCAAAAACTTGTAGGCAAGATCTAGCTTGCCTTCGTTCCTGGCATCTATTGCCGCCTCAAAAAAGATGTGGGGAAGAAGAGGGTTGAGCTTATGGTATTCTTCCATGTGCTCCAAAGCTTGGGAGATATTTTTCTTTCTTTTTAAAATTCGATAGGTGTAATAGTAAGGGGTGCTATTGTCTTTATCAAGCTTAATGCAGCGCTGAAAACGATTTAAAGCGGCATCGAAATTGCCGGTCTCAAAATATAGCAAACCAAGCCAGAAATTATAGGGAAAATTGTTTTTATGGTGTTTATCTCCAAGTTTTACCAGCTTTTCAAGCCCTTTAACATGTCCGGTAATGCGCATCAGCTTAAGTAAGGCCATAAAGCCTTCAACAGAATCGGGGTAGCGTTTAACCATTGTAAGGTTATATTTGATTGCGGCTTTTGTATCATTTTCAAAAATAGAAGTCCGCGAAAGCCCTTCATAAACGCCCCTGAGCATTTTGGGGGGCAGCTTTGCGCTTGAAAGGTCTTCGTAGAGTAATCTTGCGACTCGTGTTCTTCCTGTTATTTCATAAAGATAGGCAAGTGAATAACCATCTTCAGGAACTCTACGTCTATCCATGGCTTTTTCAAAAGCGACTATGGCCCGGTCAAAGTCCTTTATAGCGGCGTATGAGTATCCAAGCATTTTTTGAACTTCATAATCATCACTGTTTTCCTGGTTTTGAAGGTTGTTAATCACAGCCTGAAATCGCTTGTTTTTAAACAGTTGTTTCACCTTCTCAGGGGTTGCTTCAGGAGCTTCTGAACCTTGTTTAGTTCGGTCTGGATCCGTTCTCTTTGTAAATTCTCCAGGTTTCGAAGAAAAAGGATTGAAGAGGAAAAAACCAACGGCAAGAACTAAAACTAATAAAATAACCGGCACTTTTAAGCTATCCATAACCTTTTTATATCATAAAATAATATTATTAAACAACTGAACATTAAACTATTTTTGATCCCTGAACGGAGTTAGGGTAAGCGTAGCGTAGCTGATTCAGAGAACGGACCCAAATGCAGCTCGTTTAATTGGTGGTTTCGACCCCGCTCAACCACCAATAAATAATGACGGGTCTCGGTGGTTGAATTCAGGTGATTTAAGGCGGTTAATTTTGTAATCAGTTTTGTCGATATAGATCAATAAGAATTAGAATGGCAGGAGTGCAAATGAAGGTTGAAATCAAGATGAACGAAAAAGAAGAAAAGTTACAATCCGACCATAATGAACCTGAGATGCATGCGCCGTCATGCGATGTTGCAATTGATATTGGTCAGGTTCTTGCAGCAAACCAGGCTTTATTGAAAAATATGGCTTTTAAAATGGAAAAGCTCGAGAATAAGCTTGGTAATCTTGAACGGGCTTATGCTGAGCAATCAAGACTCCTGGAAGAAAAAAACCAAAATACCTGCCTTCTGATCGAAGGGCCTGCAAAAGAATTTAAACCCTGGGAACCTGAAAAACGGCCTTTAAATGAAGATTATTACAGGAAATTTTCAATTATTGATAAAGTTTTCAGGCCCTGGATTATGAGAAGAGACGAATTTAATAATTAAAATTAAAAAAAAGGCCAATATTGGCCTTTTTTTTAGTCTTCGTCTACAACAACGATATCTTTAACTTTATCGATATCAAGCTCGTCATTTTGAAAAGCTAAATAGTGTTTACAGGTTTCACACTTTGAATTGTTGTATATTTCCCAACAGTAAGTCATTTTGATATAACTCCTTAGTTCTTATTCAGGCAGCTTTGGCCAGGCAAGTCAAATCAGGTTGGTAGATTGTTTCTTCTCCCTGTTCATCTTGTATGTTAAAAGCCTTTACAAGCTCTTGACGAAAAGATGGATCGAGCCATATAGCACGCTCCCAGGCACGAATAGCCTGGTCTATCTGCCCCAAAGTAGCAAGGGCTATCCCAAGGTTATATTGTGCCTGGCCATGTTTGGGAAAACAATCAACCGCCTTTTGATAAGCTTTTACCGCCTCTTTGGTTTTACCCTCAGATTCGAGTAAAAGAGCCTTGTCGAAATGTTTCTGCCCGTTTTGTTTTGACCAGAAGTTTTCAGATTGCATATCCAATTAATCCATCGGCAAAAATCTGCATTAACTTCATATCCATGTTATTATAGCATAAAATTATTAAAAAATAAAATTTTGGTGTAGGCTTGTGCCTGCGTTAAAGTCTTGTATCACATGGTTTTTGTAAAAAAATTTCTGAACTGTAAATTAAAATTTTATTGTAGGGAAGTTTGAAATGATTAGAAAATTTGAAGATTTTTTTCCTCAGATTCCTGATTCATGTTTTGTAGCACCATCTACAGAAGTGATCGGCAATGTAAAACTGGGCGAAAATGTTGGTTTGTGGTATGGAAGCGTAATAAGAGGTGACATTAATTGGATTGAAATTGGAGATAATACCAATATTCAGGATTCAACCGTTATTCATGTCGATTCCTCCCATGATGACGGCGAAACAGGTTATACAATTATAGGCAGAAATGTAACCGTTGGCCATAGAGCTCTAATACATGCCTGCAGCATCGAAGACGACTGTTTGATCGGTATGGGGGCAATAATTCTTTCGGGGGCAAAAATAGGCAGGGGCTCAATCATTGCTGCCGGTGCACTGGTTAAAGAAAATGAGATTATACCTCCGGGGTCTCTGGTTGTTGGTTTGCCCGGTAAAATCAAAGGAAAAGTCAATTTAGAAACTCTTGAAAAAGTAAAACAATCGGCCAAAAAATATGTAAAGATGGCTCACCGTCATAAAGTCAACGTTCAGGAATAAGTTTAACAGCAGTAGTCGGTGTTACCGGGCAAACGCAGACGCAGGCTCCACAACCTGTGCATTTATTAACAATAATTTCGGGTTCTGCATTCTCTGCTGTCAATCCTATTGCTCCATAATCGCATCTTTGCCGGCAGGCATCACAGGATATTTTTGAGGTTCTTAAACATTTTTCAGCATCAATCAAGGCTGTGGCAATTTTTTTTGTTTTGTTCTTCAAGTTAAGTGCGCCACTGGGACAGGCGCTTATGCAGGGAAAATCTTTGCAGAAACGGCAATATGAAGCAGCAACTCTCAAGCAGGGTGTCCCCCGGTCAAATTCATTGGCATGAATTACTGGTTGCAAAGCAATAAACGGACAAGCTTTTATGCACTTGCCACATTTAATGCAAAGTTTTAAAAAATCTTCTTCATTGCCCGAACCCGGTGGACGAACCAGATCAGGAAACTTTTCTGAAAAATCAGCCAGACTTTCGCCAAAAAGATCATCGATGATTCCGCCAAAATTCGACGCAATTTCTTTAAAAAAGCCAAATCGATTAAGTTTTTTGTCTTTCTTGCTCATAAAAATTAATAGATAAAACTGCTAAAAGTAGTAAATTTAAATTGAAGACAATATTTATAATACTATAATTAAAACCTTTTTTACGAAAGGAAATGTAAATGCAAAATACACCAAGAGGCATTAGACCTCATATTGCACTTTTTGGCAGACGTAATGCAGGCAAATCTTCTCTGATTAATGCACTGGTTAACCAGGATATAGCTTTGGTATCCGATACCGCCGGCACAACCACCGATCCTGTTTATAAAAATATGGAACTTTTGCCCTTCGGGCCCGTTGTAATGATAGATACCGCTGGCCTTGACGACAGTGGCAGCCTTGGAGAGCAAAGAGTTAAAGCCAGTCTCAAGGTTCTAAAAAAAACAGATCTGGCGTTACTTGTGCTTGAACCTTGTGAAAAACTTTATGACTGCGAAAAAGAACTAATAAATAAATTAAAGAAGCAAAAAGTTAGCTTTATTGTTGTAGTTAACAAGTGTGAAGATTGTCATGTTCCTGAGTCCTTAAAAAAAGAACTTGTCGGACTGGGAGCAGATTTTACCGCAGTTAGCGCGCTTACGCATAAGGGTATTGAAGAACTGAAAAGCAGTAAAATTCAGAAGTCTTTAAAAGATTATGATACGGGAACAATCATAGGCGATATAGTTCAACCGGGGCAGGTAGTAGTTCTTGTGGTTCCAATAGACCTGGCAGCTCCAAAGGGACGCTTGATTTTGCCTCAGGTTCAGACAATAAGAGATTTGCTTGATACAGATGCAATTGCAGTTGTAGCTAAGGAGAGAGAGCTGAAGGCAGCACTTGATAGTTTGAAAAAGCCGCCGGCGTTAGTAATAACAGATTCCCAGGCTTTTTTAAAGGTTGCAGCTGATGTGCCCGAAGGTGTTATGTTTACAAGCTTTTCGGTTATATTTGCCCGATATAAGGGAGATCTAGACGCATATGTGGACGGAGTCAGAAAACTCGAAAAAATGGGTAATAAAGGTAAAATCTTAATTGCAGAATCATGTACTCATCATCAAATGGCAGACGATATAGGACGGGTTAAAATACCGCGCTGGGTCAGACAGAATTATGGCGGAAAAATAGAATTTGATTTTTGTCAGGGAGTAAATTTTCCTGAAAACTTAAAAGAATTTGATCTGGTTGTTCAATGCGGTGGATGTATGACCAACCGCAAAGCCATTTTAAGCAGAATAGAGGCCTGTAGAAAGGCCGGGGTGGCTATAACCAATTATGGAATAATAATTGCCCACCTGCACGGAGTACTCGAAGATGCTTTAAAACCCTTCGGGATAATGCTTGAAGAATAAAAAAATTGCCGGTAAAAACCGGCAATTTTTTTAATATTCAGGCTTGGTATAGCTTCCCCATCTTATGGGAAGTAAACCATAAGTAAGACCACCGCCAAAACCGACCAGAAATACTATATCACCTTTTTCAATTCGACCTTTGGTCAAGGCTTCATGAAGTGCTATGGGAATAGATGCGGCAACAGTGTTGCCGTATTTGTCTATATTGGTATAGAACTTTTCAATCGGGCAGTTGAATCTTTTGGCAGCTGACTGAATAATTCTGATATTTGCCTGGTGTGGAACAATCAACTTAACGTCATCTAGAGTGATGTTATTTCTTTCGAGAATTTCTGCAATCATGTCGCCGACAATTCTTGTTGAAAATTTGAATACTTCTTTGCCGTTAATTGTCAGATAATGTTCGCGATTTTCAAGTGCTTCTGTTGTCGGTCTATATTTTGAGCCGCCGGTTTTAATTTTAATGTAATCGGCTCCGCTGCCTATTGCTCCAAGAAGGCTGTCAAAAGCGCCTTCTTCGTCATTGTTTGCTGGCCCGTAAACAGCAGCTCCAACGCCGTCGCCAAAAAGAACGCAGGAGGTTCTGTCCTGGAAATCAAGTATTCGGGTTGTTACATCGCCGCCAATAACAAGAATATTGTTATAGGTGCCGGTAGCAATGAACTGACAGGCAATGGTAGAACCATAGACAAAACCTGTGCATGCCGCCTGAAGATCAAAGGCTCCGGCGTTTACGCAGCCAAGGGCGTCCTGGAGGATACAAGCAGAAGCGGGAACCTGGTAGTCCGGTGTAAAGGTCGAAAAAATAATCAGATCAATTTCTTCCGGTTTAACGCCGGCGTTAGCCATGGCTTGCTTTGCCGCAGGAAGACTCAGGTCGTGTAAAGAGTCTCCATCCACAATATGCCTGCGTTCTTTTATGCCGGATCTTGTGGTAATCCATTCATCTGAAGTATCGACGATTTTCGTAAGGTCATCATTGGTTACAACGTTATCTGGAACATTAAAACCAGTGCCCAGAATAACTGCTTTTCTTTGCGCTTTCATGTGACTCCTTCAATCTTGTAAAGCTGGCAAATAATACAGCATGAATTATACACAAGTCAAGACATTAACAGCAAGGATTGAAGCCAACAGGTTTTATAAGTGGTTATGTAGCTTTTAACCATGCGGTTGAAGGTATCTCAATTTTATGTCCATGTATTACCCATGTTCCATTATCGTTTTTAATTCGTCCGGTAATCTTAACAAAAAGGGCATTGTTTAAATTAACTTTGCTTTTTTCCCAGTAATGAGGAAATACTACAATCTCATATAAAGAGTTAACATCTTCGAGGGTAATAAACTTCATTTTCCTGTCGTCAGATGTGGTAACTGATTTTACGGCAATTAGAAGTCCGGTAATTGTAACGTTCTGGTTGGCAAAATTTCTGAAAATTTTGGGCTTTAACTTATTCTTTTCGGGTAGAAGTTCGGTCGGATGCCCACTTACAGAAAATCCCATTGATAAAATTTCATTTTTAATTCTTTCTTTACGATCAGGAGCTTTAAAACATTTTAGAGGCAGGATCTCAAAATTATTAAACAGGCTTGCTTCATTACTCGAGAGCTTTTCTTGCCATCTGCTGGCTGCAGGTGAGCCGAATTCATTCAGGCAACCGCTTCTTAATAGATTTTCCCATTCCGATTTATCCGGTTTTATACTTTTAATAAATTGTTCGACATTGGTAAAAAGTTTTTTTTCTCGAATCTCTGTTATTTTTTCGATCGTTTTAGACTTGAGTTTACCAATAAAAGAAAGGCCAATTAAAATTCCATCTTTAAAAGGAATACAATCTGCCCGGCTACAGTTTATATCGGGCGGGTAAAGTTTCAAGCCGTTTCTTTTTGCCTCGGATGTGTATGCTTGTTGACTATAGAACCCACCTCGATTATTTAACACCGCAGAAAAAAACTCAGCCGGGTAATAAATTTTCATCCATAGTAATTGCATTGATAAGACAGCATAAGAAGCGCTGTGTGCCTTACAAAAAGCATAGCCGCAAAAACTGCTGATTTGTCGCCATATTTCATTGGCAGTTTTTTCAGGAATTTTATTTTTTAATGCGCCGGCAATAAACTTATGTTTCGATTTTTTCATAAGCTCAAAACTTCGTTCTTTTCCGCTCATCGCACGTCTCAACATATCTGCTTCGGTTAGACTGAAGCCGGCTGTTATATGAGCTACTTTCATTACATCTTCCTGGTAAACCATTATTCCGTAGGTTTCTTTTAGAATTTTTCCCATCAGGGGATGGTCAGGTTTCCAGCTTTTAATAGCTCTGTGACGGTTTATATATTCCTTCATCATGCCGCTTTCGGCTACGCCCGGTCTTATAATAGAACTTGCTGCCACCAGGCCGGTAAAAGACTCGCATTTCAATTTGCTCAGCAGACCACGCATGCCCGGAGATTCAATATAAAAAACGCCCATGGTGCGCCCGTTTTTAAGCTTTTCTTTAAGTTGTTTATCGCTGCAGATTTGTTCAAAAGAAGGAATTTTCTGGTTGTTTTGTGCTTCAATTTCGCGGCTAACATCGGCATAAACTCCCAGTGCCCGTTGCGAGAGTAAATCCAGTTTTACCAGACCGAATTTTTCGCATCCCCGCATCTCTATATGGGTTAACGGCAGGACCTTTGAAGAGGGCTGTGTAATTGTGTAGTTATAAAGACTGTCCAGTGCAATTACCAGACCTCCGGCGTGAAGAGAAAAATGAGAAGGTAAACCCTCTATTTGAGCCGCGAGCTTTAATATGGGCCATAATTCTTTAAGCCGGGCTTTATCTGGTTTAAACCTCGAGTATTCAACAGGGTTTTGACAAAAGCGCTTTAAATTTTGCCGGCCTACAAGGTTTGTCAAATAGTCGAGATCGGCCTGGGTTGTTCCCATTGTTTTGCCCGATTCCCTGATTGCAGCTCTCGAATTAAAAGTGATGTGGGTAGAAATTAATGCAACCTTTTGGGCTCCCCATTTGTTTTGCAGATATTTGTACATCTGGTCGCGTATTTTCCATGAAAAATCCAGATCTATATCAGGCGGAGACTTTCTGCCCTGATTTAAAAACCGTTCAAAATAAAGATTATGCTCAATAGGGTCGACTTGAGTGAAATCAAGAGCATAACTGACAATACTGTTGGCTGCCGAGCCTCTGCCCAGAACTCTTACTCCAAGCTCTTTGGCTTTACTGGTTATATCGTTGACAATTAAAAAGTAGTCGGTAAAATCAAGTTCGTTTATTATCTCTAACTCAAATTCAAATCTATTCTTAATTTTTCTGTTTATAGTTTTGTAACGCTTTTTTAGACCTCTCAAAGCAACTTCTTTTAAAAGCTTGGTTGATTTTGTTTTTGAGTCTGTATAACACGGCATTTCGTATTTATCAGTGTGAGGAAACCAGCTTTTTTGCTTTACAAATTTTTTGTTGTTTTTTAAGGCTTGTAGTATGAATTCAGTGTCGGGGTCTGGAATCAGAAATTTATCAAAAGAGGCTTCCGGCTTTATTTCTGTTAAAAGTTTACCTCTTTTTATTGCAGTTAAAAGCTGCATAGTTTTGCTCTGCTGTGAATCAAAAAGTTTCATTGTCGGGGCCAATATTGGTTTAAAGTCGTAATGACGGCATATTTGCCTGCTTTCTTCATGCTCTGTAACAGACAAATTTTCAGGAACTTTATAAAAAATCTGCCAATAGCAGCTTTCAAATAACTCAAAAATAGAATTATTCTGACTGTTGCAGATTATTATTCTTCCATTACCTTCGGGGGGGAATTTATTTAGAATTCTCAGCAGTAAAGAATCGGAAAAAATTTTATCAATAAAATTAACGTTCTTTTTATCTGCTGCTATTTTCTTTAAAAGTTCCGAGCAGAATTTATTGAGCCATGAAAATCCTTCTTTGTCATTCGGATACATTAATAATTTGCCGCCCGAATGAATTATGGTCTGCCCGTAAAGTAGATCCATGCCAGATGCGTTACAGACATTTATAGCTTCTGGTAAACCTGCTGTGGTTGCAAGATCGGTAAGTGGCAGATGATTGATGTTTTTGTTTTTCAAAAATTCACCCATAGCCGTAGGAAGCACGCAGCCATGACCAAAGCTGAATGCACTTATGAACGAAAGAGGTAGAACTTGCTGCATTGATTTCCCTGACTATTATTACGCCTATTTTTTATAATTGTGATAAAAGTTTTAAAAAGACAGTGTACATAAGAACTGCTTCTATTTATATTGCGATAAAACATAAAAATCAAAAAATATGTATAATTAATTTAGAGAAATATGAAACATTAGGTATTACTTTTTCGTATTTTTTGGTGAAGGTTCAAAATCATAGAGGAGGAGTTTTATGAAAATTATGAACAAGTTCTTGTTGTTAGTAGCGGTATTCTATGTCTGTGTCGCTGTCTGGCCGGTAATTGGTGCCGAGGCAGAAACCGAAGATGCTGCTACCCAGGAACAGGAAGAAGAAAGTGTGGTGCCAGATTCCACTGATATGACATTGGGTATGAAAGAAAACCCTTATGTTTTACCTGAAGACTTCAGGGGCGGTGATCCTGACAGTGAATTGGTTAATTGTCTCGAAGATGTTTATTACGAAAAGCATGAACATTCACTTATTTATAACCCCGAAGCTTCAGCCCTTGCAGAAGATGCAGAATTTGAAAGCGATCCCAATATCACCTGGGAAACCAGAAGAATAAATGAAGATGGAACAGAAGAAGTTCTCGAAAGTAATAATTCAAATATGGCCGCTGATGGCGGAACCTTTTTCGCTCCCGGACAATACCAGGTCGGGAACCATGGGGCTCGCCAGGTAGCTGAAGGTGATGCCGGAGCAACCGATACCGAAGATGAAGAGGGCGACGATGGAGAAGGCGCTGAAGGTGATAATACCGACGATGTTGCTTTGGTAGATGATGA
>JBNJGH010000016.1:0-11870 GCA_051747585.1 Candidatus Rifleibacteriota bacterium | reverse complement strand
CGACGATGTTGCTTTGGTAGATGATGAAGGTAATATTGACGATGCAGGCGGCGAATCAAAAACCGTTACTGCCGAACAGAACATGGGTGTGAAAGTTCATGATTGCACTTCTCCCGACCTCTGGGTCGCCTTCCAGGAAGGCGCCGGTAGTGTTGATATGGCTGAAACCGAAGAAGAATTGAAACAGAATATGACAGAAAAAATTATTGCCAATCTTGGCAGGCCATTTTCAACCAAAGAAGAAGATTATGAAGAAGCCAGCTATCTGTTTCTCGATGAAGGAAAGCAGGATGAAAGAGATGTAGAACCCTGGAAAAAAACAGCGAGATTATCAATTGCGGGCCCACTGTTTAACGATAAAGGTGCGGTCAAATTTGAATCCGGAGTTGTTAATGCCGGCCAGGATGAAGAAACCTTTAAAACAAAAGTTCATGTCAGTGGTGATTCTAATAAAGGTCTCTCAGGAGTTTATGTCAGAAGAAATGTTCCCTTTATTTTTGCCGCAATGGCTATCGACAATGGAGACGGCAGAGCTTCACTCGGCGAAGTAGCTTGCAAACTTGAATATGCAGATGGAACTGATGTGCCTGAAAATGAAAATGGTTATATGTTCCGCGTTCCCAATTATCCACGCGAAGAATATAAAGATCAGCCTGAGTATGTCTTTGTTGCGGCAGCAAAAGATAAAGATGGTAATACTTCGACAGTAAGAATGCCTCTTTTTGTCGTTGATACCAGGGCTTCTTTCCAGGGTGGACAAAACCAATAAAATATAAGGAGAGGTTACTGGAGAAAATATGAAAACAAAAAGCTCTGTTATTTTAATTGCACTGATGGTCATGCTTTCGGTAACCACGCTTCTATCGGCAGAGGATCCCGCTTCAGGCGGGGCCTCTACTGAAGAAGCTCCCTGGTTGAAAGGGGTTGAAATCAGCCCTTATCCCACAGAAATAAGTCCCGTAATCCCCTTAAAGATTTATGCGGATAACGGCGAACCTATCCCTGCAACTCTTACAGAAGACATACCAATAGTAGTTATCGCTGAGACTGCTATTTTTGATGATGAGCCACCATCAGAATACAAAGGCCAGGAAATTCCTAACCCAAGATGGGAAGGATTATCCGCGCCTTCATGGCATTTCATCGACTGGGAAAAGAATAAAAATTTCAAGGCTTCTACAACCAGAACTCTTGCGGTTAACCAGATGGAAGTAACACCACTGATGCCTACAGGCAAAGGAGCTATTACCTGTCATATAGGTAGAAAAATGCGTTATGATTTACCTCAGCCAGGACGAACCAAAGTTGTTTTTGCCAACTCAAGTGGTGCAAAAGATGTAAGAGTGTTGGATATTACGCCACCTACCTGCGGTCTTGAAATAATGGTAAAAGATGGGAAATCTGTAACTTTCTGGACAGCAGAAAACCCGCCTGATAAATATCCATTGCCGAAAATGGCAGATGTTTATTTGAGTGGGGGGCTGATTTCTAAGGACCCGGAAGAAATAAAAACCATTCGAGGACTTGAGCTTGGCCAGGATATGATTGTGTCACCCGAACAAGCTGCAATTCCCGTTTCGGCAGATGCCGAATTAACAATTCGTGTTGTCGGCGAAGATAATTACAAGCTTGATCGTAGTAAATTAAAGTTTGGTATTTGCAATGGAGCAGGAGGGGAACCAACACCAGTTGGCCCTGAAAACGCTGCTGAGCTTAACCTGGCCGATCTTAATTTACCCGACCAGCCATATTTTTATGTTGATGCACAGGATTTAGCCGGCAATCGCCAGGTATTATTCGTTCCTATGAAAGTAAAATGACGATATTATGAATTATGCCGGGAAAAACGTTTTCCCGGCTTTTTTTCTATTTTTTTGCTGAAAAGCAGATTAAAAAATGTGCTATAATGATCCAGGTATGGTTTTCAAGAAACAACTTTGTAGAAAAAGCGCTATAACCTTTGTTGAAATAATGCTTGCTTTTATTATTCTGGCAATGGTTCTTATTCCAATTTTTACTTTTTTGACCGGAGCGGTTAAAGATACAGAGAAGTTTTATACCGAAACCATAGCTATATCCAGAGCAAAGTTTATTATGGATACTATGATGTTTCAGGTTCCATGGCGCTGTATCAGACAAAAAGAGAACTTTTGTCTGTTTAAAGATCCTGAAAATGCAGATGGGGTGAACGGTTTTTTACAGAAGGTTGTACCACGCATGTTTGGTGAAGAAACCGATTATACAGGTGCGGACACCTACAAAGGTGATGGAATTTATACCTGCAGAAAGGGCTTTAAATATCGGGCCAGGGCAAAGGTTGTCGATCTGGATTACGATTCTACCTCTGCAAACCCTATTCAATTTAAAATAGACATTCCCGGTAAAGATATGGATCCTTTGCAAATAAATGAACTTGTAGCCAAAGATGCAGATGATAAATACAACTTGATAAAAAAAATTATTGTCCAGGTTAAATGGTCAAATCACAAAGGAAAAGATCCAAAAGACGATGATTATGCCAGAAGTATTTTTCTTGTCGGATTCAAAGCCAAATTGGGAAGTTGATTTATGAAGAATAAAAAAGGAATCGCAATTGTTGTTGTTTTATTTTTTGCTTTTGCAATTGCAATAATCTTGTTTTTTATGGCTCAGTCAAATACAAACCTTGCTTTTCAAAACAAACAGACTCTTTACCAGATGCAGGCCTATTATCTAGCTCATTCCGGCATGCAACATGCTAAGCTTCAATTGAAGTTGTTGCCAAAAGAGACCTATGAGTATTTTTATAAAGGTGGAGCCGGTAATCCCTTTGAGTATATTGATTCATCTGCACATGCCCCACTGGCCATGGGAGCAGAATATAAAGATGTTCATAAAAACTATGATCTTTTTGCGGGTAATGCTCCCGATGATGGGGTTCCTTATGCTGGTAACTATAGGGTTGTAAGTTGTGAACTACTGGGTTCGCATGATTCAATGAAAATGGTTCAAGATGGATATAAATTAGAGGTAAAAGCTGAAATTGACAGCGGTGGAAAAGGGAAGCAATTTTCTGATTCTTTAACTGAAGAAGTTTATGTTGCCAGGTTTACGGGGGCGGTAGATTGAGAACCTGTTTTAATAAAAATAAAGGCAGATTTCTGTGTTTGTCTCGAAGAGCATGGGGTTTAACAATGATAGAAATTTTGCTTTCAGTTTTAATGCTCAGTCTGCTTTTTTCGTCAGGCTATGGCATAATGACCTATTCCCGCAAAGAAACGGCAAAAGGATTCTGGATACAACAAGCCATCACCCAGCTTCGTAATGGAACCCGATTGATAAGTGATAAGCTTAAGCAAACTTCTTATCCTTCTACTATTATCAAAAAAGATGCTGGTGGAGTTACCGAAGAAAAAGTCGTTTATTATAAAGAACAACGTATATATGATTTTACCGGACGTCTAATCGACATGCCGACGCATGAAAATGAAAATTTTGATATGCATGCAATGGTTACGGATAGCGGCAGCATAATACCTGACAACAACGAACATAGAATTCTGTATTTTCCCATCTGTACCCCCGAAAAAGAAACTACTGCAGGTTATGAAGAAGGTACCATAACCTGGGTTGAGCTTGTATTGAAGCCTTCGCCTGATTACCAATATTCCGGGCTTGGCAGGCTTCACCTGGTGGAAAGGGGCGATACCTATAATACTAAAAGTGATCCGGACCGTGCTTATGATCTAGACAAAGAATTCAGTGAATCTTTAACAATCAAGCGCGACAAGGTGATTATCGAAGATGTCAGCGAAATTGATATTGAATATTTTGAGATAGAAGAATTAAAGGGAGTTTTCTATGTTGAAGGCGTAAAGAAAGAAAAATTGAACAAACGTATTCTGGCTACTATCCATATAGCTTGCAGTCACCCTAAAGATCCTAAAATCTGGTTAAGTGATCAATGTTCGGTTGTTACCAATGTAGGAATTGTAAGAGAACCGGTAAATAATGTTCTGGCCTTATTGGAAATTTATTCGACTTCTGCAAGAATAAAATATAATACTCAAGTTAAAACAGTCTCTGAGGGCGATTCTATTGGAGATTTTGAAGTGTCAGAAATAAGCTCTGACAATGTTTTGCTGGTTAACAAAGAAACCGGAAACGAAAGAATTTTGACGGTTAAAAATTAGTTAATATATTCCCTTGAAAAATAATTGAGTATTTTAATATAATACTTCTTAGGGGGATGTTATGAAATCGATAAAAATAACTTTCTTTTTATTGTTTTCCATACTTTTTTGTTTCTTCATACTGGCAGCTCAGTCCCGGCAAAAAGATGCAGCCGAACATTCTCATCCTGCTACTGTTAACAGCCTGGAGAAAGATCATATCCTTGAGCAGCATCAACATGATCAGTATGAGCACGATGATCATGTTACACACCACCATCGCGATCACGATGATCAATCTATACACCACCACGATCACAAGCATGAACACGGAGTTGGTATTTGTCCGCATTGCGGTCATGCCCATCATGTTGAAGACCAGATAGTCAAATACGAAACGCTGAATGCAAAATATACCTTATTAAAAAACAAAGCATTGCTATTTTTTATACTTGCTTTTTGTCTGGTTCTTTTTAACTGGTTGTTCCAGAAGAAATTAAAGAGAGGTTAGCTTATGAAGACAATCGTTAAAATTGATAATGTTGAATACAGCTACGCCGGTAATAGTCCGATTTTGCGCAATTTAAGCTTTGAAATATATGAAAATGAAGTTTTTGTATTACTTGGGCATAATGGTGCTGGTAAAACTACCTTGATTCGTATATTGCTGGATTTTCTGCGAAATTATTCCGGTAATATAAATCTTTTTGGATTTGAGCCCGTAGTTTCTGAAGCGCGACAGAAAATTGGATTCATGTCTGAACTGCCTGCAGTTTATGACTATGAAACCGCTCATGGCTATTTGAACTACTTTGCCGGCTTGTCTTCTATAAAAAATGCCAAAGAAAAAATCAACCAGTTACTCGAACAAACCGGTCTTATACAGCATAAGGGTAAAAAGTTAGCAGCCTATTCCAAAGGCATGTTACAAAGACTGAACCTTTCGCGAGCTCTTTTAAAAGATCCCGATTTGCTAATAATGGATGAACCGGTTATCGGACTCGACCCTCTTGGTCAGGCTTTAATCGAAGATGTTGTTCATCAACAGCGAAAAAAGGGTAAGTCTGTTTTTATAAACACCCATTCAGTTAGTTTTGCCGCCAGAATGGCCGACAGGGTCGGCTTCTTAATGGGCGGAGAATTGAAAAAAATATTTAAGCGTGATGAATATGAAGGTGGTCACGATGTTTTACAAAAAGCTTTTCTGGAATATTCGAAGGATTTGAGTCTGGAGGATAAGGCAAGATGAAAAAATCATTTATTGTAGGTCGGCAAATACTCAAAGGCTGCCTTAGAGCAAAGTCATTTAGTTTAGTGGCATTTTATTTGATTTCTCTTGTTGCGTTTATGGCAATGATCAGCTCGAGCGACAGTGCATACAGGACAGCTTTAGTTATTGATTCAGGGCTGTCACTGGTAAATATTTTTTCTATTTTACTGGTTTTGTTTATTATTCTGCCTATTTTTCAGCACGAAAAAGGAAAACATATTCTTGCTGTTTCCATGTCGTTTGATCTTTCCAGGGCCCAGTATTTGTGGGGTGTCTGGCTTGGCAGCAGCGGGGCTTTAATTGTTAATTTTATCTCGATGGCTGTTTTGCTTGTCATTACCTTTCTTTTTATGCAGATCGAAATAACGGCCGGAATATTTCGCCAGCTGTTTTTGAATTTGTGCGAATTAATTAGTCTGGGTACTTTTGCTATAGCTTTCTCTGTTTTCTTTTCTTATGTGGTTGCGGCAATGTTGACCTTTGCATTTTACATCGTTGGTCACATGACTATTGCTTTTCAGCAAGCTTTACATGGTTGGCAAGACTCGTGGGTGGGTTATGTTTTGAGCTTTATCTGGAATATTATACCCAATTTAAGCCTTTTTAACTTAAAAGATATTGTAATCAAAAAAGCCGAAATTCCTTGGGCTTATGAGCTTGTGGCCGTAATCTATGCCGTTGCAATGATATTTCTGGTAATCGAAATAGCAAGAATTAAATTTGAACGGGAGAGACTTCTGTGAAATGTAATCTGTTAAAAATATTAATTCTTTTGCTAATATTGAGCCTTTCATCAAATTATCTTGGCTCGTTTTCCAGAAAAAAAGAAACGCTGGCTGCAGAGCAGTCAATTCAGACCTGGCTTATTAAAAAGCTCAATTTAAAAGACCTTGTTGCAGGTTACCTATGGTTGAAATTTGATCGTGACTCGATGGACCAGCTGGCAAACTACCACCGTTTATTGATAAACCTCGATGCTATTACGGCATTGAACCCTGATGATTTTGAGGCTTGGAGCCTGAAAAATTTCATGCGGCTTGACCGAGGTATTAAGAAGGATGATAAAGAAATGATAGCAAGAGCCTTAGAAGATTATGCCCTTGCCGCAGAAATTAATTCCAATAACCCAAGGTTCCTACATGATGCCGCCCAGGCAATATTTATTCGCCTCGATAACAAACCGCTTGCCCTGGAATATGCGCAAAAGTGCTTTAAACTTGAGGACCATGGAATCGAAACCGAAAGACTGCTGGCACTGATTTATCAAAAAATGGGAAAAATCGATGATTCAATCAGAATATACCAAAATATTTTAAATAATCCTGAATCAGAAAAACATGAAAGAAAACTTGCAAAGTTGAAAATTGCAGCCTTGGAGGAAAAGAAAAATAACAATAATTAGCAGAATTTTCTAAAAAAAAGGTCTTTTGAATACGATAGTAATTTAAATAACTTCAAAAGGCGAAAAAATGAAAAATAAAAGTTCTTCAGAAAATCGTGGTAGCTTTGATCAGTCATTGCAGGCAGTTGAAAATGAAGTTTTGATTTTACGGGAAAAACTCGATCGAATGATAGTTAAATACAATTCTTCTCTAAAAGAGCTGAATATGAGCAAAACAAAAAACTTTCTTCTCGAAAGAGAAATGGAAAGATTAAAAAATCGGCAAGCCGCCCTGATGGGACAAATAAGAAAAGACACAGTTGAACATTTTCCGGTTGAAATTAATGAAATTGAACTGAACTAAGAAAAAATAACAGATTAACTGAAAGGTTAAACCAGTCTTACGTTTTTCGACCCGGCTGATATTTCAGCCGGGTCGAAAAATATAATAGCGTTTTGCTATATGCCTTTTGAATATTTTTTATTCTTTTTCTTTTTCTGCCTTTGCTTCTTCTCGGCTTTGGTGATGTTCTTCAATATTTTTTAAAAGCTCACTGGCTGCTTCCATGTGCGAAGCAGGATCAAGTTTCGCGGCAAAGTCGGCATGTTTACGAGCTTTTTCAAATTCGCCTCTTTCAAAAAGAGCGGTTGCCAGATTAAAATGGGCTAATGCATAATTCTTGTCACGTTTAACTGCACGCTTATACCAGATTGTCGCTTTGCCAAACATTTCCAGGTCAGCATAAGCAACCCCTATGTTATTCATTAACTCAACGTTGGTTTTGTCAAATTTAAGTGCTTTGATCCAGTAAGAAATCGCTTTTTTTAAGCGTCCTTCGTCTCGGGCAACCTGACCAAGGTTGAAATAAATTTCTGAGTCTTCTGGAGAATGCTTTAATGCCTTTTTCCAGAACTTTCTTGCGTAGTACAGATTGTTCTGTAAATAGTGGGCCAAAGCATAGTTGTAGAGAAGATCAACATTATCGGGAAACAATCTTAGTCCGCGTCGCCAGATTTTTTTTGCTTTTCCGAGAAAGCCGGTGTAAGCATAAGTGTTTCCGTGTAATCTTATAGCTACCGGATCGTTTGGCTTGCTCTCAAGATACTGCTCAATAAGCGGGCGGGCTTCTTCGTAATTGCCATTCGCCATTATTTCTTGAATTTTATCAAGATCTTTAACTGTATGGTTCCCCATAAAATTTCCTTTCTGATTTTTTATTAGAAAGTCATTCCAAAAATAAGGCCACTTAAGGCACTGAAAATTACCACAAGCAGTAAAAATACTGCCGATTTTTTTGCGCCTGCTATAGGAACCAGTGCCATAACACTGGGTAGGCTCACTGCCGGCGCAGATAACAGCAAGGTCATTGCCGGGCCATCATTCATTCCCAAATCGCGTAAAGTGGTAACTATTGTTACCCCGACGATTGTACCAAAGTACATCATACTTCCAAGGATAGATGCAAGGAAGTTTCCCTGAACATCATTTGCATCGAAATATGAAATAAGACTGGTTAAAGGTAATGCCACAGCTATTATACCACATAAAAATATTCCGCCCAGAACTTTCGGAAAAATCATTACAAAAAGGCTCCAGGATTTCTTGAGCCAAAGCTTTAATTCGTATTTATGAAACCACTTCAAAGCAGCAACAGCAGTGATTGCAATTTCGATTAAAATAAAAATTATTCTTATTATAAGCAGATCAGCAAGGCCGGTGCTTTGGGCGAATCGATTAAAAAGTGGGTCTATTACTCCGGTGGCGGTAATCATTACAAGAATTAACAATATAAAAAAGGCTAATAACTGGCCGTCCGTGGTCTCCTGTTCTTCCTCTACTATTACCACAGAGGCAGGCTCTTCTTCGGGTTCTGGCTGCGAGCACAATGCGCGCATTCCCAGACCTATAAATATTGCACTGAAAAATACCAGCAGAGCACGCCAGAAAAGATATTTGCTTCCCAGTAGAGTATAGGTATATGAAAGAGCGATAAGATTTACTGCCGGAGAAGCCATGAGAAAGGTGAAGGCGGGCCCGATTCCTGCTCCCTGTTGCATAATACCGGTAAATATCGGTATAACGCCGCAGGAACATACGGTTAAAATGCCTCCGGAAAGAGCTGCTACCGGATACGCAACCCAGGGGTTCGCATCTGTTCCCATAAGCTTGGTTACCCTCTGTTTATCAAGAAAAATTGCAATAGCGCCGGCAATAAAAAAGGCGGGAATCATTCCCGATATTAAATGGGTACCCATAAATTTGCCCACTTCAGCAAGGCCCGGCCATAACCATGTGTCTCTGAGCGGATCAAATAGGGAGATAAAAGCTTTGACTGTTTCTTGTATCATGGCAAACCTCAGGCTTTGAGTTCTTTATTAATCCAGTTAATTACCTTTTCTTTAATTACGGGTTTTCCCATTGAATAAATTTTATTTCCAATTGCCACCACCGGGGTAGTTACTACTCCGAACCTTTTTACTTCAGGAGTGCCGGCAACCAAAACTTGAAAACTGACCTTATCCTTATAGTCTTTGGCTATTTCACTTACAATTTGTTCGGTTTCGCCGCAGGTATAACATTTACTGGCGCTTTTTATCACTGTTACTTCAATCAATTTGTTCCCTCCTCATCCTGGTCTGTTGTTTCAGGAAACCATTCCTGCATGAGAATTAGAGATCTTAGTTGCTCAAAAAGGGCTGTGATTTTTACAACCTCGGGATCAAGGTGTTTAATATTTTCAGAGTTTTTAAGCTGATTTTCAAGAATGGCAAGTTTATTTTTGAGTTCTGTAGTTGTAGAACTTGCAGTTTCGGGAACCAGTGGTTTGAAATCTTTTAAATTGATTGTAAGACTTGCCAGAGCCAGAAAAGCCTTTTGATTTTTGTTTTGCAATACCATGTTTTCAAGTATAGTAGCGTTGGTCGAAGTCTCTATAAAAAGCTTTTTTTCGTCGCTTATGCCTACGGCTTCAAAGAACTTGCCGATTTCGCTGCTTATATCCAGCACTAAGTTGTGGGCAGTCATAAATTTTTTATTACCGATAAGCCTTCTAAGTTTTCCAATTCTTCTCGAGGTTTGTTGCATTTTTTTTACCCAGTTGCGATCGTTTCTGGCTTCTGGTGGAGGGTTGGTCATATATCTGGTGGTAAAATCTATCCAGGCTTGCATGACTGCCTGAAGCTCGTTTGAAAAATCTTGATCTTTGTTCAAGGGGTTTTTCAAGGCAACACCCAGGGTAGATAAATTTGTCGTAAATTTTCTGATAGTTCGAGAAAATTCACTGTTAGGATTTTTTGCGGTAAGCAGCATGACCAGAGTGTCGTCACAAGCTTGAACTGAAGGGTATAGTTGAAAGGTAAAAATCATAAGAAAGAGAATAAAATTAGCTGTTTTAATTTTCATTTTAATTCCTGTAGTTGATTATAACCTCTCATGAGACCAAGAGGTCCGGTCATCATCATATCTCCGCCCGGCGAAGCTTCATAAAAGTTTTTCATTCCAAGTTTGTCGGCCAAATTCCTTTGCGGACCGGTAACGACAATGCCGGCAATGTCGCTGAATTTAATCGCTTCAAAAGTTCGGCAGCCATGCCCACCGTCGTCGAAAACTTCTTCAAAGCTTAGCTCACCTTCGACCAACTTGATCAAGTGGCTTGATAAAAAATCAGACTTATTTTTCAATAAAGAAGTGTGATGTTCATAAAAACTTAAAATTTTCTGGTTTTCCATAACACAGGCCAGAGTATGGCCATTGCCAAAGTTTACATAAAGTACCGGTCCGTCGAAATCTCTGACATTTTTGTCATACCAGCAACCGGCTATTGCTGCTACACAGGTATCCATAAAGACAGAATTTTTTATGATTTCGTTATAATTACTTAAATTTCGGGCAGCCGATTTCATGCGGGTAAAAAACTCGGGTAAATTGTTTTTTAGAAAAACCAGAGAGCTTAAATGATTGTTTTTGCTGAGAAGAATATTAAAATAATCGAATCTTTTCTTTCGCGAAGATTCGTTGTATTCATGATCGCCGTGATCTTGAACTGCTATTCCGACCAGATCGAACTTTTTTATATCATGTCCCAGCCCGGTAAAAATATCTAAAAGTTTATTCAGTTCTATATCATCAAATATAATATCCGGGCTTTCAATTTTATTTTTTATAGAAAAACCAATTTTTTCGAGTTGTTTTAAGTTGTTTCTTACCGTGAATCCTGCTTCTGGCTCTATTTCTATTGAAAAGCCTTTATTCAGATGCTTTTTTAATGAACTTGAAAGAGCTCCGCCGCCCATGGTATAGCCTGCAATTTTTAAATCTCGATTTTCCTTTGCAATTTGTTGGGCAAGATTCCTTGTAGCAGTTGGGGCAACAATTTTGCTGTTGTTTTCAAGGCAGTTTGAATCAGTGAAAAGCATTATATCGCGTGTGCCGGTTCCTATGTCTATTAAAAGACTGTTTGCAGCTTTATTTATAGATTTCATGACTGGTTTCGTTTCTAAATATAAAACACTTTACTTTGGTTCCTGCCTCTAAATGGTTGTCTTCAAGTGGATGAAGATAAATCACATCTGTTTCGGCAAAACTCGAGAGCATATTTGATTGCTGCTTGCTCATCGGCTCAACCAGCAATTTGCCGTTTTTTCTTATTAATTTTGCTCTTTGGAAAAAATCTCTACCGGATTTATTGTAAGAATCTACAGCAAGTTCCGCGCTTAAGCTTTGTCTAAATGGCGTAAGATTAAGCGAAGCTCTAATAAAAGTCCTTACAAACAATTCGAATGTTATTGCACTTGAAACCTGATTTCCCGGAAGAGCAAAGACCGGTTTGTTTTTAAAATAGCCGAAAAAGAACGGTTTGCCAGGTTTCATAATAAGGCCATAAACAAGTGGCTCTATATCGTGTTTTTCAAAAAGATTCCTGAACGGGTCTTTGCGCCCTTTTGAAATTCCGCCGCTGGTAACTATGATGTCAGCCTTTTCAACAGATTGCAAAAACAGATTTTCGCTGTGCTCTTCATCGTCTCGGGCAATGCCCGCATCTATCGGGTAGCCTCCTGCTTCGCTGAC